>NZ_JARESO010000084.1:0-28059 GCF_046030175.1 Paraburkholderia sp. RL17-373-BIF-A | reverse complement strand
GGGCCCCCCCCCCCCCCCCCGCCCCCCCCCGGCGCCCCCCCCCGCCCCGGGCCCCCCGCGCCCGTGCCGGTTCCCGCACCCGCACCGAGCGCGGCTGCGTCCGTGGCTGTGATCCCGGCCGCGCCGGAAACCAGCGACTCACACGCCTCGCAGTAACGCGCGGCCTACCGGAGATCGACATGACAAACACCAAGACACTGATCCGCACGGCGCTGTGCGCCGGCTTGAGCGCCGCGCTCGCCGGCTGCCTGAGCTCGACGCCGCACTGGGACGCGACGTTCGGCGACTCGGTCAACCAGATCAAGGAAATGCAGACGCTCAATCCCAATGCCTCGGCCAATAACGATCCGGTTGCGGGTATCGACGGCACGGCGGCCGCCGCGGCGCAGAAGAGCTACGCCAAATCGTTCACCGCGCCGCCCCCGCCGACCAATGCCTTTACGATCGGCGTCGGCTCATCGAACGGGTATTGAAGCGACACAACCAGGCGGCTCGGTTTAGCGCCAGCGGAGACTTACCATGATCGACACCCTTCTGATTTCGTCCAGCGCCGAGCGCGCGCCGCAGATCGCGGCGCGTCTCGAAGCAAGCGGCATCGCGTTTCGTCTGCGTACGCTGCACGGTACCGCGAAGCAGTTGCGCGTGCACGCCGCGGCGATCAAGAGCGCCGATCTGCTGATCGTCGACGACGCCGACCTGACGCCGCGCGAGCTGAGCGGCGTCGAGGAGGTGCTGTCCCACCTCCCGCATCTGCATTGCATGCTGGTGACCCCGGCGCCGTCGACCACGCTGCTGATGGCGGCGATGCGCGTCGGCGTGCGGCACGTGCTGTCCTGGCCGCTCGACGACCGCGAGATCGCCGACGCGCTCGCCCACGTCTCGGCGAAGAAACACGCCGGCGTGCGCCGCGACGGCCGCGTGGTGTCGTTCACGTCCTGCAAGGGCGGCAGCGGCACCACCCTGATCGCCGTGAATCTCGCTTACGCGCTGGCCGCCTTGCGCGACAAGCGCGTGCTGTTGATCGACCTGAACCAGCAATTCGCCGACGCGAGCCTGCTGGTCGCCGACAAAGCGCCGCCTGCTACGCTCGCGGACCTGTGCTCGCAGATCGACCGGCTCGACGCCGCTTTCTTTGAATCTTGCGTGATGCACGTGCACGCGAATCTCGACGTGCTGGCCGGCGCGGGCGATCCGGTCAAATCGGGCGAATTGCGCGCCGCGCATCTCGAACGGATTCTCACGCTGGTGCGCGAGCAATACGACGCGGTGCTGATCGACGTCGGCCAGAACATCAATCCGCTCGCAATCCACGCGCTCGATCACAGCGACTCGATCTGCATGGTGGTGCGGCAGAACATTCTGTACCTGCATGCGGGCCGCCGCATGCTCGACATTTTCAAGGAACTCGGCTATCCGGCGAGCAAGGTGAAAGTGATCGTCAACCAGTACGACAAGAACGCGCGCATCAACCTTGCGACGCTCGAAGAAACGTTCGGCGCGAAAGTCGCGCATCACTTGCCGCGCGATGAGAAGCAGGCCACCGAGGCGTTGAACCACGGCGTGCCGCTCGTCACCGGCGCGAAGGGCGGCGCGCTCGCCCAGGGCATCTCGCAACTGGCCGCGTTGCTGTGGCCGTTGCCGGTTGCGGAGCGCAAGAGCGTGCTCGGGCGTCTGTTCGCCAGCCGGCCGAATTCGCCGCCGCAGTTGAAGCCCGGACACTGAGCCGCCTGAATCCGATCAAGCCCGGTTGCCATCGAAAAGAATGCGGAGAGCACCATGTCATTGCGCGAACAGTTGATGATCCAAAGCGGCACCCTGTCGTTCGACAGCGCCAGTTCCGCGACGGCGGCAGCCGGCGCGGCCGCCGACAGTCTCGCGGCGCGGCGCGCGTATCAGCAGCTCAAGATGAACATTCATCAGGCGATTATCGACCGGGTGGAGCTCGACAAGCTGCAACGCTTGTCGCCCGAGCAGATCAAGCGCGAACTGGCGCAACTGGTGGAGCGGATCGTCGATGAAGACAAAATCCCGATGAACGAACTCGAGCGCCGCCGTCTTGCCCAGGACGTGCACGACGAAATGGTCGGCCTCGGCCCGCTCGAACCGCTGCTCAACGACCCGACCATCTCCGACATTCTGGTGAATACGTCGCAGCACGTGTATGTGGAACGGCGCGGCCGCCTCGAACACACTGACGTGACCTTCTACGACGACGCGCATCTGATGAAGATCATCGAGCGCATCGTCTCGCGCGTGGGCCGCCGGATCGACGAATCCACGCCGATGGTCGACGCGCGCCTGCCTGACGGCTCGCGTGTCAACGCGATCATTCCGCCGTCCGCGATCGACGGCCCGCTGGTGTCGATTCGCCGCTTCGCGGTGAATCCGCTCACGGTCACCGACATGGTGAACAACCAAAGCTTCACGCCCGCGATGGCGCAACTGCTCGAAGCGCTGATCAAGTCGAAGCTGAACGTGCTGATTTCCGGCGGCACGGGCAGCGGCAAAACCACGCTGCTCAATCTGCTCTCCGGCTTCATTCCCGAGGACGAGCGGGTCGTGACGATCGAAGACGCGGCCGAATTGCAGATGCGCCAGCAGCACGTGCTGCGGCTCGAAACACGGCCGCCGAATATCGAAGGCAAGGGCGAAATCTCGCAGCGCTCGCTGGTGCGCAACGCGCTGCGGATGCGCCCCGACCGTATCGTGCTCGGCGAAGTGCGCGGCGCCGAAGCGCTCGACATGCTGCACGCCATGAACACCGGCCACGAAGGCTCGATGGCGACGCTGCACGCGAACACGCCGCGTGACGCGCTCACGCGTCTCGAGAACATGGTCGGCATGGCGGGTCTGCCGATGCCGATCAAGGCGATCCGTCAGCAGATCGCTTCGGCGATCACGGTGGTGGTACAGGCCTCGCGTCTGACCGACGGGCGCCGCAAGCTGATGAGCATTCAGGAAATCACCGGCATGGAAGGCGACATCATCAACATGCAGGAGATCTTCACGTTCAAGCGCACCGGCGTCGACGAAAACGGCATGATCAAAGGCTATTTTTGCGCGAGCGGCGTGCGGCCGAAATTCTGCGAGCGGCTGGCGGGCTTCGGCATCGTGCTGCCGGACCAGATGTTCGATCCGGCACGGCGTTTCGAAGTATGAACGCGCAACGGGTTTGAGGAGAGGGACATGAACACGTCGTTTATCGGCTTTGCGGTGCTCGCGTTTCTCGCGGTCGTGCTGGCCATCGAGGCCGTCTATCTGTTCTGGAGCAGCCATCACGGCAAGGACGTCAAACGCATGGACGAGCGCATTCGCGCGCTTTCCGCGGGTGGCAACGTGAGCAGCCAACAGCTCTCGATCCTCAAGCAGCGCATGCTGAGCGAGTCGCCGTTCGTCACGAACCTGCTACTGCGCATGCCGCGTGTGCATGCGCTCGACCGGCAGTTGCAGCAGTCCGGGCTGAAGTGGTCGGTGGCGCGCTTCATCACTTACACGTTGCTGTGCGCGGTCGCCGGCGCCTTTGCCGGCTTCCTGCTGCACGCGCCCGCGCTGGTATTGAGTGTGTTCGCCGCAGTGGCCAGCCTGCTGCCGACCATGGTTCTGCGCCGCAAGCGCACCAAACGCGTGCGGCAACTCGAGCGCCAGTTGCCCGACGCAGCCGATCTGATCGCCCGCGCACTGCGCGCCGGCCACTCCTTTCCGGCCGCGCTCGGCATGGTCGGCCAGGAGCTGCCCGAACCGCTCGGCGGCGAATTCGCGCTGGTGTTCGACGAGATCAACTACGGCGTTTCGATGAACGACGCCCTCCTGAACATGGTGAGCCGCGTGCCGGTCGAGGACCTGCGCTACTTCGTGATCGCCGTGCTGATCCAGCGTGAGGCGGGCGGCAATCTGGCGGAGATTCTCGGTAGCATCAGCGGCATCATTCGCGAGCGGCTCAAGCTGCTCGGCAAGGTGCGAGTGCTGTCCGCGGAAGGACGCTTGTCGGCGTGGGTGCTCGCCATATTGCCGTTCGCGCTTCTGGGATTGCTGACGTTGCTCAATCCGGGTTACATCAGCGTGTTCTGGAAGGACCCGGCTGGCGTGCAGCTCGCCGGCGTGGCGATCACGATGATGCTGTTCGGCATCTTGTGGATGCGCAAAGTCGTGCGCATCCACATCTAGACGACCGGTTTCGACACGAGGAGCGCGGGCCCGGCCCGCAGACCATGAAAATAGAACAGATCGTGCTGCTGGGGGTGATGTTCCTGATCGTGTTCGGCGCGGCGCTGAAGGCGATGTCGCTGCTGCGCCCCGACCCGGTGCAACGGCGCATCGAGGAGCTCGGACAGCCGGGCGCGCCCAGTGAAGCCGAGGCCGGCGCGCAGAAGAGCTGGGTCGAAACCGTCACGAAGATGTCCGAGCGGGTCGCCAAACTGTCGCTGCCGAAAGAGGACTGGGACAAGTCGGCGCTGCGTCTGCGCTTCGCGAACGCGGGCATCCGCACGCCGTCCGCGCCGGCGGTCTATTTCGCCACCAAGACGGTGCTGGCGCTCGCGCTGCCGGCCGTCGCGCTGATCTTTTTCGGCAATGCCTTCGAAGCCGACGAGCGCATCTATCTGCTGCTGACGGTGCTATCCGCCTCGGCGCTCGGTTTCTATCTGCCGAATCTCGTGATGACGCGCCTCGTGGAAAGCCGTCAACGTAAGCTGTTCGAAGATTTGCCCGACGCGCTCGATCTGATGACCGTATGCGTGGAAGCGGGTCTCGGCCTCGACGCGGCGATGATGCGCGTCACCCAGGAAATCGGCGTGAAGAGCCACGCGCTCAAAGACGAGCTCGACATGGTGCTGCTGGAACTGCGCGCCGGCTCGGGGCGCGACAAGGCCTTGCGCAACCTGTCGTTGCGCACCGGCGTGGAAGATATCGACACGCTCGCCGCGATGCTGATTCAGGCTGACCGCTTCGGCACCAGCGTGGGCGACTCGCTCCGTGTTTATACCGACAACCTGCGCACCAAGCGACGCTTGCGCGCGGAAGAACAGGCTGCCAAGATCGCCTTGAAGCTCCTGTTTCCGCTGATGTTCTTTATCTTTCCGACGCTGCTGACAGTACTGATCGGTCCGTCGGCGATCCAGATCGTGCGCCAGCTGTTCCCGGCCATCAGCAGCATGACGGGCGGTTGAGCGCCAGGCATTCACCGGGGAATCACATGTTCGCATCCAGCCCGTTTCCTGACCTCCTGCAACACGCGAGCCTGTGGCTTCGCCTGTACGCGCTCGGACTGGTGATGATGGCCGCTGGCGCGGCGCTGGAACGGCGCTGGCCCGCCGCGATGTTGCAATCGCGCGCCGGCCAGCGTTTCAACGTGGCCTACGCGGGCGTGTATCTGGCGATCGTGGAAGCGCTGAAGCCGTTGACGGCGGCGGCGAGTATCGCGATCGTGAATGCGCTCGGCGGCGGCCTGGTGGTTCTGAACTCGCACGGGTTGGGCGCGTTGGCTTCGTTCGTGATCGTGCTGTTGACCATCGACGTGCTCGAGTATGCGTTTCACCGCCTGCAGCATACGTGGCCCGTGCTGTGGAAACTGCATTCGCTGCACCATAGCGCGGTCGAATTCAATATCACGGTCACGTGGCGGCACCACTGGATCGAATCGCTCATCAGGGGCGGTCTGCTCTATCCGCTCGTCGGCGTGCTGTTCAAGGTCGAACCGTGGATCGTCGCCTCGACTTCGATCGTGTTCATGTTCGGCAATTACTTCGCGCATATGAACCTGCGCGTGGACCTCGGCCGCTACATCACGTGGGTCAACAATCCGCAATATCACCGCCTGCATCATTCGAACCGCACCGAGCATTTCGACCATAACTTCACGCAGCTGCTGCCGCTGTGGGATCACCTGTTCGACACGCAGTGGGTGCCGGCCAAAGAGGAGTGGCCGGCCACCGGTCTCGACGGCGGCGCACAACCTCGCTCGCTGCTGGAAGCGTTCTGCTGGCCGCTGCGCGTGCACGCCGAACGTCGCACGGAGCTCGGCGGCAAGGCCGTGCCGGTGTTGGACAAGGAGACGAAATGAAAGTCGCTCAGCGGAAGTCCACCTTTTGCGCAGAGGCGCGCGCAGGCAAGCGCCGACCCGCGCGCAAGCAGCGCGGCGTTGCCACGGTCGAGTTCGCGTTGGTCGCGCCGCTGCTGTTTCTGCTGCTGTGCATCGCCATGGATCTCGGCATCGCCCTGTGGGTCAATCTGACCATGCAATACGCGGTGAGGGAAGGCGCGCGTTATTCGGTAACGGGGCAGACCAATCTCGACCCGAACGCGACCAACCAGCAGCGTTATCTGGCTGTCGTGCAGGAGATCAAGAACAGTTCAATGGGTCTCTATTCGCTCGTCTCGCCGAGTTACGTGATCACCATCAACGGCGCGAGCCAGACCTACAACACGCAAACGAGTTACAGCACCGGCATGTTCGGCAATCCCGGCGACATCGTGGTGCTGCAGATCAACTGCATCTGGCCGCTTCTCACGCCGCTGGTCAAGCCGTTCTTCCCCAACGGCAATTTTGGCTTCAGCGTCGCGGCGACGATGCGCAACGAGGGCTTCTGACATGCGCACACGTTCCTTGCGAAGCCGCCGCGCGTCCAAAGGCATCGTCAGCGTGGAAATGGCGTTGTTGCTGCCGATGCTGGTGGCGCTCGCGCTGCCGGTGTATGACATTGCGCGCAACATCCAGGCGCAGATGATTCTGATCAACGTGAGCCGCGAGGGTGCGAGCCTGTCTTCGCGCGCGTCGCTCACGTTTCCGATGCAGACCATCATGTCCTCGCTCACGTCGACCACACCGCCGCTGAACATGAACGCCAACGGCATGATCTACATCACCGAGATCATGGGCAACAACAATTGCGACAGCAGCGGCAACAATTGCACGGGCGTGGTGGTCGCGCAGTATCGCTGGAACGGCGGCAACTACTATCCGGCGAGCCAGTTGTGGAATTGCGGCAACGCCGGCACGCGCTGGGCGACGGACGGCACCGGCAGTTGCAGTGGCATTCCGGCGGCGGGGAAGACGTCACCGGTAGTGAACCTGCTGCAAGGCAAGCTCTCCGACGGCCAGATCGCTTACGTGGTCGAGGCGTTCTATTTGCAGACGCCGCTGATCGGTTCGGTGAATCTGGGCGGCGGCATCCAGACACCTGCGCTTTCGCCGAATCTCTACGCAATGACGGTGTTCTGACTCGGCAAAAAAGCCGAGCCAAATAAAAAACGCAGGACCGGGGGTAGCAATGAAAACAACAGCGGCATTCAGAAGACGGCAGAGGGGATCGGTCAGCATTATCGTGGCGGTGTCGCTGATCGCGTTGCTGGGCATCCTCGGTCTCGCGGTGGATTCCGGTCTTGGCTACATGATCAAAGCGCGCCTCGACGCCGCCACCGACGGCGCGGTGATTGCGGCGGGCGAGGCAGTCACGCGCGGCAACAATCAGACGGAGCAGACCAATAACGCGCAGCAGGCGGCAACGGCCTTTTTCGCGGCGAACTATCCGACGGGTTTTCTCGGCTCGAGCGTTACGGCGGGAACCCCCTCGATCGTGTTCAACGCCGGCACGGTGACGATCGGCATGACCGCGCAGGCGAGCGTGCCGGTTACTTTCACGAAAGTGCTTGGATTCAACGTGCTGAACGTAAGCGCGAGTTCGCAGGCGATTCGCAAGACGTTGGATATGGCGTTCGTGATCGATACCACGGGCTCGCTGAACACTTCCGGCGTCCCGGCCGCGGTGCGCTCGAATGCGGTGGCCTTCCTCAATAATTTCGATGTGACCAACGACCGTGTGGCGCTGATGCACTTCGCTTACGGCACCGTGGTCGACGTGCCGTTCAAAGGCAATACGCGCGGTTTCGATCGCGCGACGATGACCGCCGACATCAAAAAATACTCGTTCAATGGCAGCACCAATTCGGCCGAAGCGATCTGGAACGCGCGCAACCAGTTGAATACGGTGATCACGCAGCCGTCCAGCTTGCGGGTGATCGTGTTCTTCTCGGACGGCGCGCCGAACAGTTTCTCCTCGTTCTTCACGACCAATCAGAGCGGTTGCAACAACACCGCCGGCACGATCGCGAGCCCGGACAGCGCGGGCACGATGTCCGGGCTGTACAACATGAATTCGCTCAGCCAGCAGCTCGGTTCGCCGTGCTACCAGAGCAACGTGACCAAGCTCGTGACGGCCATGCCGAACTGGTACAACGCGCACGACAAGAACGAACAGGTCTTCCCGATCTGGCCCGTGACCGCGCCGCGTGCCGTGCCGAACGGCGACATCACGTATGTGAACGTCAACCGCGCGTCGCGCAATCTGCTCGAAGCGATGGCCGCGGCGGCGCGCGCCGAAGGCACCTACGTGTTCACGCTCGGTTACGGACCCGAACTGGTGCAGCCCGCCGGTCCGGACAACGAAATCGGCCAGGACGTGCTCAAGTGCATGGCGAACACCGCCGATTCGCCCTCGCGTTGCTACAACTCAAAACAGCCCGTCGGCGTGTACTGCTACGCCGCGACGCCAGCCGATCTGAAGCCGTGCTTTTCGCAACTGGCTTCGCAAATCCTTCGTATTTCCAAGTGAGCGTGCCATGACCCCGACGACACCTTTGCAAGACCTGCCACTCGCCGTCAGCGCGCAAGGCGCTTCGGCATCGAGCACCATGTCCGCCGATTCGGGCAGCGCGGTCGGCCTGCGCCACGCGCTGGTGGAGGTGGTTGCGCGGGCGGGCGCCGCGCTCATGCTGAGTCTGTTTGCCTACGCTGCGATCACGCAATGGCGCGCGGCGCCGTCGCGGATCACGCTGTTATTGCTGGTGGTCGCCGCTTGCTTCACGGTGGGCTTGTCGCTCTTCACGCGGGTGCCGATGAAACGCGACTGGCGGCCGTTCGCCTTCATTTGCTCGATGGGCGGTACGTACTACTTTCTCGCCGTGCGTCTCGCGCCCGGCGCGCAGCTCGTGCCGGAGACCATCGGCGCAACCCTGCAACTTTTGGGGATTTGCTGGCAGCTGTTCGCCAAGGCCTCGCTGCGCCGCTCGTTCGGCATCTTGCCGGCCAATCGCGGCGTCGTATCGCGTGGCGCCTATCGCTTCGTTCGGCATCCGATGTACCTCGGTTACTTCATCACCGACATCGGTTTTCTGCTGGTGAACTTCGGTCTGCAAAACCTGCTGGTGTACGGTTGTCAGTTCGCGTTGCAGGTCGGGCGCATCGTGCGCGAGGAGCAGCTTCTCTCGGCGGACGAAGGCTATCGTACCTACAAGGGCCGCGTGCGTTACCGCGTGATTCCGGGCCTGTTCTAGGCGTGTTCTAAGCAAGCCGTGCGCTGCGCACCGCCTTGCCGCCGACCAGGCAGACGACCAACGTCGCCATGACGAGCACGCACAACGCAAGGCGCAGGCCGAGCAGGCCCGCGCCGAGGCCGATCAACGGCGGTCCGACCAGGAAGCCCGCATAACCGAAGGTGGCGGCCATCGACACGCCGGTCGCCGGCGTGAGCGTCGAGCGGCCCGCCGCGCTGAAAATCACCGGAACGATATTCGCGAGGCCGACACCGACCATCGCGAAGCCCACGCAAGCGGTGAAGACCGTCGGCCAGCTCAGCACCAGCGCAAGCCCGGCCACCGCGATCAGACCGCCCAGCGCAACGACCTTGCTCGAGCCGAAACGGCGCACGGACACATCGCCGACGATGCGGCACGCCGCCATCGAGAAGGCGAACGCGGAGTAGCCGATCGCGGCGACACTGGCCTCGCGGTTCAATGCCGAGCGCAGATACACGGCGCTCCAGTCGGCGACCGCGCCTTCCACCAGCATGCAAAGGAACGCGAGCATCGCGAGCTTCATCACGGCTGACGAAGGCCACGCCAGGCCGCTCGACGCGGCAGCGGCTCTCGGACCGAGATCACGCAACGCGAGCACCGCGGCAGCGACGACCAGGACAGCGATGAACAGGTCCGGTATCAACAGGCCGCCGATCACGCCGGCACCGCCTTTTTGCAGCATTGCGCCCGTGGCGGCGCCGAGCAGGCCGCCCGCGCTCCAGGCCGCATGAAACGACGACATGATCGGCGCGTGCCACTGCGTTTCGATCGTGCTGGCGTGGCCGTTCATGGAGACGTCGAGCGCGCCGTTCGCCGCGCCGAGCAGAAACAGCACGACGCACAGCGCCGCCATGCCCGGTGCCAGGGCGGGTAGCGGCAGCGCGATGACGAATGCCGCGCCGAGCAGCGCGGTGGCGCGGCCACTGCCGAAGCGCGGCGCCAGTTGTCCCGCCAGCGGCATCGCGACAATGGCGCCGAGCGCGAAGGCGAACAGCGCGATCCCGAGCGAGGCGTCGCCCAGCACCAGGCTTTCCTTGATGCGCGGGACTTCGACGGCCCACGCGCCGATGCCGAAGCCGTTGGCGAGAAACACGCCCAAGGTCGCGATGCGTTCCTTGACGGGCTTGATAGGGGAAGCAGCGGACGATGTCATGAGCGGGCCACCATCACGTTGTCGCAGACGGCTTCGAGGCTGGCGAGGCGCGCGGCGCTCACGTCGGCTTCGACGAACAGGTAGTCGACGGCGGAAGCGGGCGCCACCGAGAACGGCGCCGCCGTCATCAGCTTTTCCGAAGTCATGGCGATGGCGATCTGGCCGCTTGCCTTGAGCATCGCCCGTTTGAGTTCGGCATCTTCGGCGTCGAAGGCGGCGACACCTTCGTCCGCATCGAGCGCGCAGGCGCCGAGGAAACAGAGATCGGCGCGGATCTGCTGGATCTGCAGCAAGGCAGTTGCGCCGAGCGAGCCCGCCGCGCCGCGCGCGATCCGTCCGCCGACGAGAATTACCTCGAATCCCGGCCGGTTCAGCAGACGAGCGGCGGCCTCGGGTGAATTCGTCACGACGGTCAGGTCCGCGTTGTCGGGCAGCGCGTCGGCAATCGCGACGTTCGTCGAACCCGCATCCAGCAGGATGATCTGCTTCGAGCGGACGATCGACACCGCGGCGGCGGCGAGGCATGCCTTGCGATCCACAGCTTCGCCCATGCGCACCGACGCGGGTTTGTCGGCCGGCGAGATCAGCAGGGCGCCGCCGTAGACGCGCTTGCAATGGCCCTGATCGGCGAGATCACGCAGATGGCGTCGCACCGTGTGCTCCGAAGTCTGGAGTTCCGCCGCGAGTGCCGACGCCAGCACGCGCCCGTGCGCCCGCAGCCGCTCCAGAATCAGCTGTTCGCGCTGCTCGGGCAGCAGCCCGTCGATGGCTTCCTGTCGCGTTCGTTGCATGTCTTCACCTTGCTCGGTCTATGAAACGATCATAATCGAGCAAAATGTAGCGTAAACGTTCAAAGTCTGCAACGTGTTTGTGCAAGCCAAGGTCCGTTTCCGCGGAAACACGGGCCGGCTCACTGTTGCGCAGCCTCCGTCTGGACGACACCGGCGCGGCGCGAACCACGGCCGAAAATCGCGCGATCGGCGAGCCACACCGCGAACAGCGTGGCGCCCATCAACGGGAACACGATGCCGAGCAGCGCGAGGCCGGTTTTCCAGCCGCGCATCGGCGGCGCGGCACGTTCGCGCGACGGTGCGCCGAGCGTGCGTTGCGGCCGCCGCTTCCACCACATCACACAGCCGGTGACGGCCATCGCCGCCAGCCCTAACGAAATCGCGGCGCAGAGAATCTGGTTGGCGACGCCGAAATAACGGCCCATATGCAGCGACGTGCCGTACGACACGGCCTTCGACACCGCGCCGTAATCGGCATAGCGGATGTCCTTCAGGATCGCGCCGCTGTATTGGTCGATGTACAGCGTGCGTTCGTCTTTCGGGTCGTCCGGGAAGTACGAGACGGTGAAGACGCCGGTCGAGGAAGCAGGCAGCACGATGTTGTAGCCGTCCGTCACGCCGAGCGAGGCGGCCAGTGCGACGACGCGGCCGAGCGGCAGCGGGTGTATCGCGGTTGCCTCATCGGAGCCGGAGTTGGTGTTGGCGTCGGAGTTTGGCACGCGTGTGTTGCCGACGGCCCAGGGCGTGAGCGGCAGAGGCAGGTCGTCCATGACCATGCCGGGCATCGAGTCCGTGTTAGCGGCATGGGTGCCGTGGCCGTTGTGTTCGGCGTGCTCATCTTGCGCCGTATCCGCTGCGCGCGTGTCCGCTGCGGAGGGCTGCGTGCCACTCTTTCCAGGCATGGCAGATTGCAACGGCAAACCGCCCCACGAACCCGGCGGAGCGCCGAGATTCGTGGCGGTCGCGAGCGCCTTGAACTGCTTGCCCCATGAACCCGTCCACGGCAGTCCCGTCAATACGAACGCGAGCGCACCGAGCGCGAGCCAGATGCCCATCACGGCGTGGACGTTCTTCCACAGCGCGCGGCCCTTCAGCGTGAAGCGCGGCAACAGCGCCGCACGTGCGGTGGTTTTCTCGCGCGGCCACCACAGCGCGACGCCGGTGCCGATCATCACGAGGGTCCAGCACGCGGCGAGTTCCATCAGCAATTCGCCGGGTTTGCCGAGCAGCAGCTTGCGATGAAGCATCCGGTCCACCTGCATGAAGCGCCGCTCGACGCTCAGCGTGCCCAGCACCGCGCCGGTGTAGGGGTTCACATAGACGCTCTGCTTATCGCCGTCCGCGAGACGGAAGATGAATTCGGCGCTGCGCTCCGGCGCGCTCGCGACGACCGCGGTCACTGCGACAGCATCCGGCGGCATGGCCGCACGCGCTCTCGCCAGCAGCGCGTCTTCGGGCAGCCTCGGTACGGCTTGCGGTGCGACGATCAGGCGCTGCGGATAAAGCAGCGGCTCGATTTGCGGCTGGAAGCAATACAGCGTGCCGGTGATCGCCAGCACGACCAGAAACGGCATCACGAAGAGGCCCGCATAAAAATGCCAGCGCCAAAGCGTCCGGTAGCCCGGATGAACTGCGGACGTCGAGGGCGTGATGCGTCGAGCGTCGGTGGGAGCGGTGGTGGACATGAAATCCTCCTGAAGCAAAAAAATGAATCGATCGGTTCGAGCAGCGTGGCTGCGCACTCGACTGCGGCACGTTCAGCGCTCTCACATGCGCAGCTTCGCTTCCACGTAGAACGTGCGGCCGGGATATGGGTGGTAGACGAAGTAGCGGGCATCGAACAGGTTGTCGACGCCGATGCCGACTTCACTTAGCCTGGTCGGCTTGTAGGTGAATTTCGCGTCGGCCACCGTGTACGAACTCGTGCCGCCGAACACGTCCGGATTCGTGTCGGTGTTGGTGAGCGTGTTGTACTGACGGCCCGAATAGCGCGCGGCAAGCGTGAGGGCCGCGCGTTCGTCGAAGTGATACGTCGCGGCGAGATCCGCGCGCCACAGCGGAATCCGGTAGAAGTATTTGCCGACCGTGGCCGGGTTCTGCGCGTTGGCGATGATCTTCGACTGCGTGTAGGCCACGCTCGCCAGCAGGTCCAGGCCGCGCACCAGCACGTTCTCTCCCGAGTAGCTCGTTTCCACGCCGCGCGAGCGGACCTTGCCGATGTTCTGGAAGTTCGTCACGTTGGGAATCACGGTCGTATCGGTCTGGCTGAAGATCGTGTTCTTCACGTCGTCCTGAAACAGCGAGAGGCGGAACACGCCGTTCCAGTGCGCCCATTCGGCGGTCAGTTCCTTCGAGAGATCGTCTTCGGGCTTCAGGTTCGGATTGTTGTTGACGATCGTGGAGCCGTTGATCTGCCCTTGAAACAACTCGCTGACCGTCGGAAAGCGATAGGCGCGGCCGATGGACGCGCGCACGATCAGATCGTCGGTGACATCGAACGACAAGGAGGCTTTCGGCGAGAAGTGCTGCTGGCTCGCGTCGCTGTACGGCAGGGTCGTGCCGCCCAGCGACTGCGAGCCGCCATACGCCTGCCAGTCTTCGTAGCGCACGCCGTAGACGAGCTTCCAGCGCGGCAGAAAGCGCCATGCGTCCTGCGCGTAGAGCGCCTGGGTCTGCGTCTTGCCGGCAAACGCATTGGCGAACGACGTCGCCGCGCCGTCGCGCCAGCTCAGCGTGTTGTAACTCTCGTTGTCGAGGAAGTAGTTGTCGTAGTGATAGCCGAAGCTGAGCGCATGATTCGTGAGCCCCGCCTGTTGTGTCGCGGGCGTATAGGTGCTGCGCAGATCGAGCGTTTTCCAGCCGGCGCCGTCGCCGAAGATCACCGTGCCTGGACCGTTGCCCGGCGCGCCGGAATTCGCGGTGCGCGCCACGCTATTGCCGACGTCGTAGTACGAAGCGATCGCTTCGCCGTTCCAGCCGGTGGCATTGCGCGTTTTCAGCGACAGGCCATAGAGCCAGTTCTCGCTATGGCCCAGGCTCGGCGCGAATGCGGCGGCGGGAATGGTGTATTCGTAACCGTCGATCGCCACCTTGCCGCTGTAGACCGGATTGCCGTTCGCATCGCGCAGAAAGCTCGAGGTCTGGCTGTTGTAAGTCTGATGCCAGTAGCCGAGCGTGAAGCCGGCCTGCAATGTCGGCGTGAAGTCGTACTGCATCTTCAGCTTGAACTGGTCCTGCACCGTGTGTTCGATGCCTTCGCCGTTCACGCCGAGTACCGCCGTCGGGGTGTTGGTCTGGTTGTTGTAGAAGTAGGCGCCGGTGACCGGCGTATCGCCGGGTTTGGCGGGTGTGCTGGACTTGGCGAGCGTGGCGAATTGCAGCGGCTGGCTGGTGTTTTCCAGGTGATTCACGCCGAGCAGAAACGAAAATTTGCCGATGCGGTCGCCGAGCGTCGCGCTGGCTTCGCTGCCGTTGAAATTCTGATTCACGCCGAACAGGTTGAAGTGCTGGGTGAAGCCCTTGACGTCGGCGGTCGCTTCGAACTGTTTCGGCATGCGTGTGCTGATGAGCACGGTCGCGCCGAGCGAATTGCCCGGATAGAGCACGGAAAACGGCCCATAGATCACATCGACCTGCTGGATCTCGTCGGGAAACACCATCGACCAGCGCGGCGGAAACGAGTAGCTGTTGCCGAGCAGATTGCTGAGCAGCAGACCGTCCGCGTAGACGAGACCTCGCGCGCTTTGCGTATTGCTGGTGCCGCGCACGGCGATGATCGAATTCAGATCGCCGATAAAGCGCTTGCGCACGGCGAGGTTCGGCATGTACTTCAGGACGTCTTCGGTGTTGACGACGTTCCAGTTGTCGAACTGCTCGCGGGTGACGGTCTCGACTGAAGCCGGCAGGTTGGGATCGACGGCGCGGGGTGCGGCGCTCGCATTCGCGCTGACGCTGATGGCGGGCAGTGCGGCCTCGGCGCTCGCGCTCTGCGCATGAGCGTGCGAGGCGACGAAAGCCGGCACGAACGCCGGAACGATGGCTGGCAGATAGCCGGACAAAAACGGCCGGGATAGCGATTGACGCGAGAAGCCGTGCGCGCCACGGCGGGCGCAAAAGGGCAGCCTTCGCAGGGCGAAGTTGAGCATGAATGTTTCCTTGATGCATGAACAGGCGATCGCGCGCCCCCTCGACGGGTGCGACGAATGCGCGATCAGGACCGATAGCGATCAGGAAACGACGGGCGGAGCTCTAGGACGGCCGGACGGAAAGGCGCCGAGCGGCGTGAAGCGGGTGGACAGCGTGGGCGGCGCGGTGCCGGCAAGCGCGAGGGCGGCGGGCGGCTCGGCCGCGGCGACCGTCGGCATGGCGACGTGGTGCTGGAGCAGATGACAGTAGCCGCACGCGCCGAACGCGTCGTCATGGCTCAGATGGACCGGCGCGGGGGCGGCCTGGGTCGTCACGCTCGCCGTGCTTACCACGCCTGCCACGCTGAAATCGCGCGGCTGCAGCGCCGAACAGAGCGCGGCGAAGGGCTCGTGCGCGCTGTTCGACACCAGCATCTGACTCACGACCGGCGCGAACACGACGAGCCACATGGCGAACAGGCCAAGCCATGCGGTCATGCGGTTGCGAGAGCGTGGAATCATGATGGTGGGCGTAAGGACGCGGGCGATTCTAACATTGCCGCGCCGTCTTTTCTCGCGTAATGGCGGTTATAGCGTGAGATTAGAAGGCCGAAATCCGCTCATTTCGCCGCGTTACAGGGGCGCCGATTCACGTAAGCTGCGTGGTACATGTTCCGCTTTCCCGGCCGCACCGAGGCTTCGGCACGCCAGATCCGGCTGCTGAAGCGCCGGTTAGGCGCGGCACATGCGATCGACCCGGCCGGATCATCGCCGACCCCAGTTACCACGACTCATGAACCACACGCAGCTCGCATCCTCGATCGACGATATCAACCAGCAGGCCGTCTCGTTGTTCTCGGCCGGACAATTCACCGAGGCTTTGTCGATGGTGACGCCGCTCGTCGACGGCGATGCGATGCCGGACGACGCCCTCGCCGACGCGTTGAATATCGCCGGGGCCTGCTCGTTTGCTTTGCAGCGGCCCGCTGATGCGGAAAGCCATTGGCGCCGCTGCCTGCAAATCAAACCCGCCTATGCCGAGGTGTACGGCAGTCTCGGCATGCTGCTCAAGTCGCTCGGCCGTCTGTCGGCGGCCAAGGCAATCTACCGGCAACTGGTCGCGCTGCGGCCCGGCCACGCCGACGCCCGCAATCATCTCGGCGCCGTGCTCTACGGGCTCGGCTACAGGGAGGAGGCGGAGGCGTCGTATCGCGAGGCGCTGGCGATTCGCCCCGACTACGCCGAAGCCCACTATAACCGCGGCATCGTGCTGCGCGAACTGCGCCGCCTGCCAGAAGCGGAAGCGGCGTTCCGCCAGGCGCTGCCGGGACTGCCGGCTCATGCGGAGGCCCATAACAATCTGGGCAACGTGCTGATGGAACTCGGCCGTCTCGCCGAAGCGGACGCCGCCTACCGCGAGGCGCTGACCATCCGGCCGCAGTATCCGGAGGCGCTCAACAATCTCGGTGGCGTGCTGAAGGCCACGTCCCGTCTCACCGAAGCCGAACTGGCTTTTCGCCTTGCCCTCGCCATTCGTCCGGATTACGCGGAAGCTCTCCTGAATCTCGGCACCGTGCTCGCCGATCTCGAACGTTTACCCGAAGCCGAAGCGGCTTATCGCGAAGCCATCGCGCGACGCCCTGACTACGCCGAAGCGCACTACAACCTCGGCGTGGCGTTGTGCAAACTCGAGCATTTGTTCGAGGCCGAATCGGCTTACCGTGAAGCGATTCGCCTGCGGCCCGATCTCGTGCATGCGCACAACAACCTGGGGTGCGTGCTCCGCCGGCTCGACCGTCTACCGGCGGCCGTCGACGCTTTCGAGCAGGCATTGAGCGTGTGTCCCGAGATGGCGGAGGCGCATTACAACCTGGGCGCGGCGCGGGCGCAACTCATGCAACTGCCCGAGGCAGAAACCGCGTATCGCCAGGCGCTCGCTTTACGTGCCGATTACGGCGACGCGAAATTCGGCCTGGCTGTGCTGCTGCTCGGCATGGGACGCTTCGAAGAGGGCTGGCGTCTGTACGAGTGCCGCTACGAGCAGCCCGGTTTCGTCCATCACAAGACCACGTCGATGTTGGGTTGCCCGCAGTGGCAAGGCGGCACGCTCGCCGACAAGTCCCTGCTGGTGTGGCAGGAAGACGGCCTCGGCGACATGATCCAGTTCAGCCGCTATTTCGCCTTGCTGAAAGCGCAGGGCGCCTCGCATATCGCTTTTGCGTGCGCACCGTCGCTGCACCGGCTGATGGCATGCGTCGACGGTGTCGACGCCGTGTTCGATCACGACACCGCGCGCGCCCAGTCGTCTGACTACGACTGCTGGACGAGCCTGCTGAGCGCGCCGCTGCATCTGCGCACTAGCATGGACACGATTCCGCGCGCCGTGCGTCTAGCGACCGAGCCGGAGTTGGTCGAGCGGTGGCGTCCGGTGTTGGACGCGCTGCCGCCGGGTCGCAAGATTGGCCTCGTGTGGAAGGGCAACGCGAATCATCATAACGACGCGAACCGGTCGATACCTTCGCTCGCCATGTTGGCGCCGCTCTGGAGCGTGCCCGGACTGAGCTTCGTGAGTCTGCAAAAAGGGCGCGGCGAGGACGAGGCGCGCCATCCGCCAGCCGATCAACCGCTGCTCGACCTCGGCTCGCGCGTGACGGATTTCGCGGACAGCGCCGCGATCATCGCGCAACTCGATCTGGTGATTTGCGTGGACACGTCCATCGCGCATCTGACCGCATCGTTCGGTAAGCCGTGCTGGGTGATGCTGCCGGAAATAGATATCGATTGGCGCTGGCTGCACGATCGCAGCGATTCGCCGTGGTATCCGCACACGCTGCGCCTGTTCCGCCGCGCGCCGGACGAGGATTGGTCGATGCCGGTCGAGCGGGTGCGGCAGGCGTGCGTCGAACGGTTTCGCGCGGCGGGGCGCACGCTCAGTTGACTCGGCTGGTGCGCTTGTGGGGCGATTGCGTCGACGTGCCCTTAACCCTTAAGCCTCAGTCACCTGCAGGTGATACAGGCCCCAAGGTGACAGCTCGAAGCGGTCCTTGAGCGGCTTGCTCGACAACTCGGGGATGTTATCCGCGTCGTAGGTGGCCCACAGCGGACCGACGCCACCGAGCGGCAGTGGCTTGCCGTCCATTTGTGTCGCCACGATGAATTTGTAGGCGCGCACTTTGTCGAGCGTCGTCGCGACCGCGTAGCCGTCCACCGCATGCATGACGATTTGCGTGCTGCCCGCGCTGGGTGCGCCGACGTGTTCGAGCACCTGGGTGAGCAGCGGGCCGCTCAAGGTGTGCTGACGGGAATCGTATTCGGTGGTGGGCTTGATCGTCACGGCCGGCATGCCGGCGAGCGTAGCGAAATCGACGCCATACGCTTCGGAGAACTTCACCTGATGCTTGGCGAGCAACTGGTCGAATGCGGGATCGAGCGCGCCGCGATTGTGCCGCTTGATCGCGCCGGTGATCGTCAGAACGACGGGCGATGCCGCACAGGTTTCTTTCTGGACGCGCTGGCTCCCGAATGCAGGCGCAGCCGCCGCGCTCAGTAGCGCGGCGCTGGTCAGGAAGTGGCGTTTATTCATTGCGTGGTCTCTGGGCGATGTGATGGGCGACGGCCTCGGCCAGATCGTCGCGGCCCCTATTGTCGGGCAATTGCCGCCGACTGTGTCACGGCCACGCTTTATATATCGCGTTGATTTCATATGTTCATGTCGCAAGCGGGAGCGCCGCTGTTACGACGTTGAAACTCGCACGGTTCTTCGCAGGTTGATGAGGAATTTGGAGGCCCAACGCGGATTTGCGGCGTCGATAAACAGATTGGATGGCAATGTGCGCACTTTTAGGTGCTTCCCATCGCGCTATCGGATCCTACAATGATCACTTTCACATGGCGAACATTGGCGAGGTGGAAATGGCGGACAAGGCAATGCTGGTGATGACCACGCAACGCACCGGTTTCTTGCGGCGGGCGGGAAGCGCAATCGCTGCGCGCAAACACAATGCATATCGCGCGAAGGTCGGGTGCGTTGCAATGAGTTCGCGCCATGTATCGGCGCAGGAAGCGCGGCCATGAGCGATCTTTCTCGCATTGCATTCGTCGGCTTCGGTGAGGCCGGCGGAATACTCGGTTCGGCGCTGGCCGCGAAAGGTGTGCAGGTATCGATGTTCGACCTGCGGCGCGACGCGCTGCGTGAGAAGGCGCAGGCCGCGCGCGTTCGTGTCGGCGATACGCTGGCGAGTGCCATCGAGCATGCGCAGATCATCGTCTCCGCAGTGACCGCGCAAGCCGACCTCGAAGTTGCGCAAGCGGTCGCAAGCTGCATCGCGCCGGATCAAGTCTACCTCGACATCAACTCGGTTTCGCCGCACACCAAGCAGCACGCGCAGGCTTGCATCGAAGACGCCGGTGCGCGGTACGTGGAGTCCGCCGTCATGGCGCCGGTGCCGCCTTATGGTCTCGCGGTGCCGATGCTGCTGGGCGGCGCCGAGGCCGCGCGCGTCGCGGCTCTGCTCACGCCGCTGGGCCTCAACGTGCGTGCCGTGTCGGAGAAGATCGGCGTGGCGTCGGCCGCGAAGATGTGCCGCAGCGTCATGATCAAAGGCATCGAAGCGTTGACAGTGGAGTGTCTGCGCGCCGCACGGCACTACGACGCCGAGTCGATCGTACTGGCCTCGCTGGCCGAAACGTTCACGAAGATGCGCGATGACGCGGACGTGCCTGGCTACCTGATCAGCCGCGTCGCGGAGCATGGGCGGCGGCGCGCGGCGGAAATGCGCGAAGTCTCGCAGACGCTGGAAGAGGCCGGCATCGTGCCGTTCATGAGCGACGCGTGTGCGCGTTTGCAGGACAACATCGTGGATGCGATGCAGGAAGGCGGTATCGACTACGGCTCGTTAGCCACGCCATTCGACTGGCGTGCCTTCTTCGACGGACTACCGGAATAGCGTTTCTCCGGCCACACGCCTCCACCGCGACTAGTTCGCGGCGATGCTGATCGTACGCGTCACATCGACCACCGAGAGGCGAATCGCGTCGATCAACGCGCGCGCGGCAGGCGAGGGCGTGCCCGTTGCGCGCACCGTCAGGCCGATCTCACGGCGGGTGTTGTGCAACTGCACGTCGAGCACCACCAGCTGCCCGGACTGCACCTCGTGATGCAACTGCTGCGCCGATAGCGCGGCCGCCATGTCGGTGCCGAACAGCAGGCCGCGAATTACCGCGAGGTCCGCGGTTTCGACCGTGGGCATGGGCGGCTTCACTTTCATGCGCCTGAATTGCGCTTCGAACAGCGCGCGCGCCGGCGCATGGCTGCGCGGCACGATCCACTGCGCGTCGCGCAGATCCATGATGGTCAGGTTGCGCGCCTGCGCGAGCGGATGATCGCGGCGCACCAGCACCACCATGTCTTCCGACATCAAGCGCTCGTTCTTCAGGCCGCTGCTGGCGTCGTTGTCGCGCAGCGCGCCGAGAATGAAATCGATGTCGCCGGCACGCAGACCCGCGACGAGCGCCTCGTAATTGCTTTCGTCGGTGACGACCCGTACGCCCGGATTTTGCGAGGTCATGCGTGCGATCGCTTTGGGCAGGAGCAGCGTGCGGCCGAGCGGTAGCGCGCCGACCGTCACCGAGCCCTGAATCTTGCCGTGCAATGCGGCGATGTCGTCGGGTACGTGCCGTAGTTCGTTCAATGCGCGACGTACGTGCAGCAGGAACGTTTCGCCTTCGGTGGTGAGCAGAATGCCGCGCGGGCTTCGATGAAAAAGACTCAGGCCCGAACCGCTTTCCAGCACACGAATCGCGGTGCTCACGGCGGGCTGACTGATGCCGAAGGTCTTCGCGGCACTCGGCATGTGCCGATGCCGCGCGAGCGCCACGAACAGTTGCAATCGCCGCGTGTTGAGCAGATACGCCGGCAGTGCGCCTTCCGCCGCGGGCCGGCGACGCGCCTGCCGCGCGCCGCACCATTGCGCGAGCTCTTCCAGTTCCGCGAAAATCCGTTCGCAGCGCTGCAGCACGGCACGTCCCACAGCGGTCGGCAGCATGCCGGAAGGGCCGCGATCGAACAGCGGCTCGCCGAGTGCGGACTCCAGTTCCTGCACGGAACGCGTGACGGCCGACTGCGCGCGAAACAGCGCGGCGGCGGCGCGCGTCGCGCTGCCCATGTCGGCGACGAGTCGAAACGCGCGCAACTGCGCGAGGTTGAGCAATTCCTTGCCGCCTGCGGACGACGCCGTCCTGGCCGAGGCCGGGTTGCTGACGGAGGGCGTGACGGCGCTCGTCATGCCGCGCCCGCGATCAGACGCAGCGTGGGCAGCGACAGGTTCAGGCTTTCCTTCGAGATGTGCGTGTGTTCCTTCATCAACGCTTCCACACGCGCGCCTTCGCCCTTGTTCAGCGCATCCGCAATCGCATGATGCTGGCGATGCGCGTACATGAGCATCAAGAACTGGCGCTCCCTGGCGGATTCGTCGAAGGCGACCGTGGCGGGCGAGACGAACGGGATCTTGTCGTTCAGGCTCAACGCCGCGCTCACGGCCGTATTTTGCGCAGCCTCGATGATGAGCGCATGAAAGCGCCCGTTCATGGCGGCGTAGCGCACGTCGTCGCCGTGGTTCAGATGGCCCTTGCTGAAGATCTCGTCGCCTTCGCGCAGGCACTCGTCGAGCGATGCAGCCAGCGCCGGGCCCACGCCGCTCTCCGCGACTGAACGCGCGGCTAGTCCTTCGAGCACGCCGCGCACGTCGATGCCGTTGAGCACGTCTCTGACGCTGAAGCGGCGCACGACATAACCGCGCCCGCCGGAACGGTCCAGCAGACCCTCCGAGGACAACACGCTCAGCGCATAGCGCAGCGGCGTGCGCGAAACGCCGAGCCATTGCGCGAGCTGTGCTTCCACGAGCCGCTGGCCGGGCGACAGTTCGCCCGCCAGAATCTTCCCGCGTAAGGTCTGGACAATCGCCTGTTGGGTGGTCTCGTTCATGGATATCGACTCGTTGGACGCCGTCAGTATAGCCATGCGCGCAGCGGTACACCACGCTTCTCGAGAGGCTTGCGTCTTCGTTTCAGGGTCATCTGTTTTGTTTATCGAGAACGGTTGAGCGAGAGTGTTCGCTAAAGCCCGATGTGCCTGCTCGGGATCCCGATAAAGCCATACGCCGCGTGGGTTGCAGCAGTCCCACGAACGCCTGAAAGCATTAGCCCAAGCTGGTTTTAACAATATTTTCCGGCTCGCATGAGGTTTACCCGCACTTTCTGTGAGCTTGCGCGATTCTTATCTTCGTATCCCAACCAGGTTGCGAAGGCCACCTCGCCGGAAGCGGCGGCATATCCGATCGGCAAGCGGCTCTCGCGCAGCAGCAAGCAACGGAAGACGACGATATGGCAAGGATCATGGGTGGCATCGGGAGGTCCCGTGTGTGCATGAACCACAGCGTCTTGCCGCGATGAAACATGTCGGGTTGCCCGAGTCCGAAGCCGAGTAAGCGCACGTGACCTGCGCCGTCTCTGCAGCGGTTTTCAATTCGATACGAGAAAGAGCGGCAGCGTCGCGCGAGACCTCGCGCGTTGCTGCCCGTATGACATCACCGATGTGAGACGCGTTACAAGGAGAGAGACATGGGCGGCAATTTCAGCGTGAGCGGAACGGAACTCGCGGGCGGTTCGGCTGCATCGCAACCAGCATGGCCGAACCGCGCGGCGATGATTCGCGCCGGCGTGACCGGCGGATTGATCGGCGCGGTGGTCATCTGGATTTATGAGGCGCTCGTGTGGGTGGGCGCGCAACACATGATGCCGCTCGCGGGCATTCCCCGTAACGCGACCGGCCTCGTGTTCGGCAAAGAGGTGCAGGTGTCGCTCGGGATCTGGGCGTATGTGGTGGGCACGGCGATCCACTTCGTGTTCGCGAGCGCCTGGGGCGTGCTGTTTGCGGCGATCTGGCCGTACTTCTCCCGACGCGGATATGAAGCGACGCTGGTGGCGTTGTTCTACGCGGTGCTGGCGTGGATCGCCATGCATGTGGCGATCATGATCGCGTCCGACAACCACCCGAACTATTACGACCCCGCTGTGATCATCGGCGGATTCATGTCGCACATCTTCTTCACCGTGCCGTTGGCCCTGACGGTGAAACGGCGGCTGCAAAACGAGGGGCAATAGTGCTGCCGCGTGAATGACCGTCGCCCAGGTACTAGCAAAAAGTATTTCAACAAGAGATGTAGCAATTGGAGATCTGGAGCATGAAAAAAAGTATCAGACGTGTCGACGCCGTGCTGTGCGGCGCAGCGATCGCAGCCGCCATGCCGGCTTTTGCTCAAAGCAGCGTGACCTTGTACGGTATCGTCGATAACGGCCTGTCGTATACCAACAATCAGTCGACCCTCGGCTCGACCCGTGGCGGCAAATCGGCCGTCAAGATGACGCCTGGCGTATGGGCCGGCAGCCGCTTCGGCCTGAAGGGCGGCGAGGACCTGGGCGGCGGCACGAAGGCGATCTTCCAGCTCGAATCCGGTTTCAATTCGGCGACGGGTGGCCAGCAATACACCAATGCGATGTTCGGCCGCCAGGCGTGGGTCGGCTTGACCAACCCGGTGTACGGTACCTTCACGGCGGGTCGCCAATACGCGTCGTACTACCAGTTGCTCTCTCCTTACAGCCCGACCACCTGGATCACCGGATACTACGGCGCGCACCCGGGCGATATCGACGGCCTCGACACGATTTACCGTGCGAACAACACGCTGGAGTACACGTCGCCGAAGTTCTAT
Source organism: Paraburkholderia sp. RL17-373-BIF-A (assembly GCF_046030175.1). Lineage (NCBI taxonomy): Bacteria > Pseudomonadati > Pseudomonadota > Betaproteobacteria > Burkholderiales > Burkholderiaceae > Paraburkholderia > Paraburkholderia sp. RL17-373-BIF-A. Next base: position 3,875 of record NZ_JARESO010000084.1, on the reverse strand, counting down.
GGTCTGACGGCGAGCGGCTCTTATTCGCTGGGCGGTGTCGCGGGCAGCACGAACCGTGGCTCGACGTGGTCGACGGCAGTGCAGTATGCAATGGGACCGGTGGGCCTCGCAGTCGGCTTCTCGCGGATCAACAACTCGACGTCGGGCGGCGGTGCGTGGGGCGCGGATTCGACCACCACCAACGGCGGCACGCAGATTGGCGTGTCCGCGTTGACGAACGGCTATCAGACAGCGCAGGCACAGCAGCGTTTTGCGGTTGGCGGTGGTTACACGTTCAATAGCGCGTGGGATGTCACGGCCACGTATTCGAACGTCCAGTACATTCCGGGCACGGGTTCCAAGTTCCACGACACGGAGATCTGGAACACCGGCGGTCTGGTCCTGCACTGGAAGCCGGCGGTTGCCTGGGATTTCGGCGCGGGCTACAGCTACACGCGTGCGACGCGCGCGAACGGCATCGACGACAACGCGCAGTATCACCAGTTCAACCTGTCCCAGTACTACTCGTTGTCCAAGCGCACGGGCTTGTATGCACTTGAGGCGTATCAGAAGGCGAAGGGCAAGACGCTGGGCACCAATGGCGCGGGGCAGATCATCGACGCCACGGCGACGCTCGGCGATGGATACAACTCCACGCCGTCTTCGTCAGGCAGTCAGGTGGCGGTGGGGGTGGGCATTATTCATCGGTTCTGATTTGAAGCCTCGGTGATGACGCGGGCCGGGTTGCGACTATCGCCCCCGGCCTTTTTATTGGCACGTGCGCTCTCGCGGCGCGCCGTTCCTATTACATGCGAGGTAATTGGCGAGCCTCACGCTCACGCCTAATCTTCGGTTGTCGCGCAATTCACTCCGAACCGCGTTCACTATCGAGGACACAACATGTCGACGTTTCAGGTCTACACCATCGACTCCGCGCCGGAACAATCCAAACCGGTCTTGCGGCAGCTCCAGAAAACTTTCGGCTTCATCCCCAACATCGCGGGGACCATGGCCGAATCGCCCGTGCTGATCAGCGCCTTCATTCAACTGTTCCAGAAGGTCCACTCGGGCACGTTCACGGAAGCGCAGATCCAGACGCTGCTGTTGACGAATGCCGTCACCAATGCATGTACCTGGGCGGTCGCGTTTCACACCGCATTGGCGCTGAACGAAGGACTCACGCCCGCCGATGTGGACGCGATTCGCGCAGGCCGCACGCCTGCGGACCGTAAACACGCCGCGCTCTCCACGTTGACGAAGACCGCGATCCAGAAGCGCGGACATCTCGACGAGCGTGAGGTGGGCGCATTTCTCGAAGCCGGTTTCCGTCGCGATCAGGTACTCGAAGTGCTCGCGGTGGCGGCGGCTTCGACGATCACGAACTACGTGGGCAGCATCACGCAGCCGCCGCTGGAAGAACAGTTCCAGGTTCACGCCTGGACGGCTTGAGTTTCGTGAGGGATGGGCTCGGTCAGCACAAGCGAGTATGCTGACCGGCGAGGTTCGGTTGAACGGCGCTCGCCGTTCACCGAACCTTTTATCTGTAGCGACTTGCGGACAAGAGCACAATGAATCCTGCGAACCCAGTCAAGAAAGCCCCACCGAACGATCTCGGCGTCTTGCTGCGTCATTGGCGAGACGTACGCGGCATCAGTCAATTGGACCTCTCGTTCAATGCCGGCGTCTCGCAGCGTCATATCAGCTTTATCGAAAGCGGGCGCAGCGTGCCGAGCCGTCAGATGCTGATGGATATCGCGCAGGCACTCGATATCCCGCTGCGCGAACGCAACACGCTGCTGCTGGCCGCGGGCTACGCGCCGACGTATGCCGACGCCGCGTGGAATGCGCAAGAGATGCAAAGTGTCACGAATGCACTAGGACGCATGCTGCGTCAGCATGAGCCGTTTCCGGCGCTCGTGATGGACCGCTACTGGAATGTGCTGATGACCAACGACGCCGCGCCGCGCTTCTTCAATTGCTTCATCGACATGGCGGCGCGCAAGAGGCCGCGCAACATGCTGCATCTGGTGTTCGATCCGGATGGCATGCGCCCGTTCGTGGCCGACTGGCAGACCGTGGCGGACAGTCTTATCCAGCGCGTCTACCGCGAGTCGGTGGGGCGCGTAATCGATGACAGAACGCGCGAGTTGCTCGATGCGTTGCGGGCGTACCCGGATCTGAAAACGGGCTTCGAGCCGGGCCATCCGTCGGTTGCGGATGCATCGGCGGCGGCCATGCCGGTGATCCCCATCGGCTTCGTCAGGAACGGCTACGTCATGAAGTATTTTTCGATGGTCGCGAGCGTGGGCACGCCGCAAACGATCGCGGCGCAGGAACTGCGCGTGGAATGCATGTTTCCCGCGGACGACGAAACGGAAGCGCGTCATCTGGAGATGCTCGACGCGGCGCCGCAATCGCACCGCTAGATCAATCGGCGGCTGGCCGCCGTCGCTCCTGGACCACGGCGTCGCACGGAAGCATCAGAACTTGTGCCGCACGCCGATGCTGACAATCGCCTGCGACTGTGTCGCCGACGAGTGGCCATTGCCCTTGTCGCTGACCGATGCAGTCGCCGCGACCGGATTGCCGAGCGCATTCAGCGTGCCGCCCGACGCGTGCTGATAGCCGCCCATCAGATACACAGTCGAACGTTTGGACAACGCATACTGCGCGCCGAGTGTCACGTTGTGATATTGCGCGCGTCCATCCACGCCATCCACTTCGCCGCCGCGCGTGTAGCTGTAGCCCGCGAACAGTTGCACGGCCGGATGGATGGTCCATTGTCCGAACACGCCCGCGATGTTGAACGTAGCGTGTCCCTTGAACAGCGAGTCGGCGCCGGAGCGGTATTGCACGTTGCTGTAATTCACGCCGACGATCGCGGGGCCGAAGTCGTACGTCGCGCCCGTCGCGATGATCTGTTGCGATTGCGCGCTCGCGTAGCCTTCGTTAATCGATGAGTTGAACAGGCCGTCGTCCGTGCCACTCCATTTGCCGAGCGTCGCATCGTTCGCGCCGCTCTTGCTGTTGTCGGAGCGTTCGTAGCCGACGCCCACATGCAGCGGACCGTTGCCGTAAGCGGCGCCCACGCTCCACGTGTTCTGCTGCTTCAGGCTGCCGGGCTGGCCACCGAAACCGTACAGCGCACCGAACGTGAAGCCCGCATAGTTCGCGCTCGTGTACTTGATCGAGTTGTTCACGCGCGCGGTCTGATCCAGATCGTCGATGTCGCCCGGATGCGCGCCGTAGCCGCCGACCATCGCCACCGGCGCAACGGGCGAGACGAAGTCGTTCAGCGAGGTGTACTGCCGACCCAGCGTGATCGTGCCGTACTCCTTGCTGCCGATGCCCACGTACGCCTGACGGCCGAACAAACCACCGTTCTGGCCGGTCTTGCCGTTCGTGATGTCGAAGCCGTCCTCGAGTTGAAACAGCGCGTTCCAGCCGCTGCCCAGGTCCTCCTGACCCTTGATGCCCCAGCGGCTGCCGGAGAGGTTGCCGCTCGTCACGGCGACGTTCGAGTGGCCGCTATAGCTGCCGGTGGTGCCGGTACGCTCGTTGCTGCGGTACGAAAGGCCCGCATCGACGATGCCGTACAGCACGACCGAACTCTGCGCGGACGCAATGCCGGCAAACGACATCAACAGGGGTACGGCGATCCATTGCTTTTTCATCGTAGTCATAGCCTGGTTGGAACCTCTATCTCAGGTCGCCTGGTTGGCGATCTCTCTTTTTTCGTGCATACGGAAGCCCGCTCCTGAACACAGAGCGGACTGCGTGAAGCGGGGGAAGGGTGTTCACAGCGTGCCTTGCTTGCGGCGTGTCCCTTAAGCGGGGGCACGCCACTCAAGGCCGCGTGCGATCAATGACTCAAGGCGGCGCCCGGCGGCATCTCC
>NZ_JARESO010000083.1:0-29654 GCF_046030175.1 Paraburkholderia sp. RL17-373-BIF-A | reverse complement strand
GACGCCGATCTCGGCGCCTTTCTCCTGCACCAGCTGCTTCAGGCGGATCGCCGCGGACAGGCCAGCCGGGCCGCCGCCGACGATCACGACGTCGTATTCCATCGACTCACGAGGACTACACCGCTGAGTGCTGAGATTGGACATGATTTGCTTATGAAGTTTAACAGACGCGAAGTCTTGTGGACGCCCCACACTTAACGACTATGCGCCCTATCAAGGTTTTTCGCTCCGCACATATCATCTCGTGTCGAGTTTCTTCGAAAAATGGTGGAGCATGGCTCATGCTGGCCCGGCGTTCGACCAGAGTGTTGTTCCTGCTTACGGACGCTTGGTCGAGCAGAACGGCATCTGCCCCTGCGTTGCCGCGGCGCGCGAAATTCTGGACTGTTCCGGTACGGCACCGTACCGAATTTCAGCGCTAGAGCGTGCACAATTTTCCTGCATGCCGAGAGACGCCTGGCGCAAAGTGCCTCAAGACGGCAGCGCAGAACGAGGGTCTCGATTGATCATATCGACATAATGCATCGCACGTCTTAGGCCCAGCGGGTTTCGCCCCCTGTCTCAAAGGCGAATCTAAGTTTAACGAAGTAATAAGCGCGTTGCAGTACAGGAGGGTTGATCGTCTCCGACGTACACACTGACATACAACTCAGTGGCTCAATCGCAAGCGAAAGGAGACTGTCGTGACGCACATCGCTGCCTACAACTTCGGGCTCGACAAGAATGGCGCGAACTACGTGCCGCTGTCGCCACTTAGCTTCATCGAACGTGCCGCGCTCGTTTACCCGAATCGGATTGCCGTGATTCACGGGGAATGGCAGATTACTTGGAAGGAATGCTATGACCGTTGCCGGCGTCTCGCCTCGGCACTCAAGAAGCGCGGGATTGGGGTTGGCGACACGGTGGCAGTGATGGCACCTAACGTGCCGGCCATGTACGAGGCACATTTCGCAGTGCCGATGATTGGCGCCGTGTTGAATACCCTGAATACCCGGCTCGACGCGGAAGCTATTGGTTTCATGTTACAGCATGGCGAAGCCAAAGTCGTGATCACCGACCGGGAGTATTCCGCAATCATGGAGCACGCTCTGCCGATGCTCGAGGAGCGGCCGCTCGTCATCGATATCGATGACGCTGAGCATCAAGGCGGGAAGCTTCTCGGAGAAAAAGAGTACGAAGCATTCCTGCTCGAAGGGGATGCGAACTTCGAGTGGTCGTTGCCCGAAGACGAATGGGATGCAATTGCGCTCAACTATACCTCCGGCACTACGGGCAACCCGAAGGGCGTGGTTTACCACCATCGTGGCGCGTACCTCAACGCGGTGTCGAACATCCTTTCTTTGGGCATGCCGCACCACGCGGTCTATTTGTGGACGCTGCCCATGTTTCACTGCAATGGCTGGTGCTATCCGTGGACCATGGCGGCGAATGCCGGCACTAACGTGTGTTTGCGTCGCGTGGAAGTCAAGGCGATTTTCGACGCGATCAGGAAGCATAAGGTGACCCATTTCTGTGCTGCCCCGATCGTGCACAGCATGCTGATCAACGCGCCGGAAGAAATGCGCGCTGGTATCGAGCAGCGGGTTTCTGGCTGCATCGCCGGGGCCGCACCGCCAGCGTCAGTCATCGAGGGGATGGAGCGGATTGGTTTCGACATTACCCACGTGTACGGTCTGACAGAGACCTACGGTCCCGCCGCAGTGTGCGCCAAACAGGAAGGCTGGGACAAACTGCCCCTGGAACAACGTGCCGAACTCAATGGGCGCCAGGGTGTGAGGGCGCCCATGCAGGAAGGCATGACGGTGCTGGACCCTGCGAACATGCATCCCGTGCCTTGGGACGGGCAAACGATGGGCGAAATCATGTTCCGCGGCAATCCGATCATGAAGGGTTATCTCAAGAATCCCAATGAGACAGAGAAGGAGTTTGCCGGCGGCTGGTTCCATAGCGGCGATCTGGCGGTGGTCGACTCCGCCGGCTACGTCAAGATCAAGGATCGTTCCAAGGACGTGATCATTTCGGGCGGTGAAAACATTTCCTCGCTCGAGGTGGAGGATGTTCTGTATCGCCATGCTGCGGTAATCGGCGCAGCGGTTGTGGCGCGTCCCGACGAAAAATGGGGAGAGGTTGCGTGCGCCTTTGTCGAACTTAAGGAAGGTGCGCAGACCACGGAACGGGAAATTATCGAATTCTGCCGCGAACGCATGGCGCGCTTCAAGGTGCCGAAGAAGGTCGTCTTCGGTCCGCTAGTGAGGACCGGGTCAGGCAAGATCCAGAAGTTCGTTTTGCGCGAACGGGCCAATGCGCTCTGAAGAACTGACACCCGCCACAACAGTGAGCGAATCATGAAGATACTCGTTACCGTTAAGCGCGTCCTTGATTTCAACGTCAAGGTTCACGTCAATCCAGACGGGCGCGGCGTGGACCTGGCGAACGTGAAGATGTCGATGAACCCGTTCGACGAGATCGCCGTCGAAGAGGCGGTGCGGCTGAAGGAAGCGGGCATTGCGACGGAGGTGGTCGCGGTGTCATGCGGCGTTGCGAAATGCCAGGAAACGCTGCGTACCGCTCTTGCGATTGGCGCGGATCGAGCCATTCTGGTGGAAACCGATGTCGAACTTCAACCGCTGGCCGTCGCCAAACTGGTGAAGGCGCTCGTCGAAAAGGAACAGCCGCAACTGGTCTTCTGTGGCAAACAGGCGATCGACGATGATGCCAATCAGACCGGCCAGATGCTGGCGGCGCTAATGGGCTGGGCTCAGGCCACGTTTGCTTCGAAGGTCGTCGTCGCGGATAACACGGCCACGGTCACGCGCGAGATAGATGGCGGCCTGGAGACGCTGGAGTTCAAGCTCCCTGTTGTCGTCACCACCGATCTGCGGCTGAACGAACCGCGCTATGCGACCTTGCCCAACATCATGAAGGCGAAGAAGAAGACGCTCGATACGCTTACGCCCAAATCGCTTGGGATAGACGTCACTCCGCGGCTGGAGACCCTCGCGGTAACGGAGCCGGCCAGGCGCGTTGCCGGCATCCGCGTAGCAGACGTCAGGCAGTTGATCGACAAGCTCAAGAAAGAAGCGAAGGTGATCTAAATGGCTATCCTCGTAATCGCGGAGCACGACCACGTGTCGGTCAAGGGTGCGACGCTAAACGCTATCACCGCGGCGAAGCAGATCGGCGACGATGTTCATGTGCTGGTAGCGGGCAGCGATTGCGCTGCCGCGGCACAGGCAGTCGCGAAGATCGATGGCGTCAAGAAGGTGCGCGTGGCCGACGCGACGTACTACGTCGACCAGACCGCTGAGAACGTCGCCGCCCTGGTCATCGCCAATGCCGACGGTTACAGCCACATCTTGGCGCCCGCCACCACCTTCGGCAAGAACATGCTGCCACGCGTTGCCGCGCTGCTGGATGTGGCGCAAATCTCCGACATCGTTGCAGTGAAGTCCGCCGACACCTTTGTGCGACCGATTTACGCCGGCAATGCGCTCGCTACTGTCAAGTCCCACGACGCGGTGAAGGTCATCACGGTGCGCACTACTGGCTTCGACGCCGCTGGCCTGGGCGGTGTCGCGGCAGTCGAATCGATGCCTGCAGGTCCCGATCTTGGCCTGTCGAAAGTAACAGGCCGTGAACTCACGAAGTCGGCGCGGCCCGAACTCGGTGATGCAAAAATCATCGTCTCCGGTGGCCGGGGCTTAGGCAACGGCGAGAACTACCACAGGCTGCTCGATCCGCTGGCCGACAAGCTGGGTGCGGCGCTTGGAGCGTCACGCGCCGCGGTCGACGCGGGGTTCGTGCCCAACGACTATCAGGTGGGCCAAACCGGCAAGATCGTGGCACCCGATCTTTACATAGCAGTTGGCATCTCTGGTGCAATCCAGCACCTTGCCGGCATGAAGGACTCAAAGGTGATCGTCGCTATCAACAAGGATGGAGATGCACCGATCTTCCAGGTGGCGGATTACGGCCTGGTGGCCGATTTGTTCGAGGCGTTGCCCGAACTCTGCAGCTTGCTCGACTGAACCCGGACGGGCTCGCTGCGAAGGACACAAACATGACAACTTACGTGGCACCGACGCGCGACATGCTGTTCGCGATGAACGAGCTGGCTGGCCTTGCCGAAATCGCAGCGTTACCCGGCAATGAAGAAGTGACGCCCGACCTTGTGGAAGCGATTCTGGACGAGGCAGCCAGGTTTGCGACGGAGGTTCTCGCACCCATTAACGCTCAAGGCGACCGCCAGGGCTGCACATGCAAGGATGGACACGTCACGACCGCGGACGGGTTCAAGGCGGCCTATAGCAAGTTCGTCGAAAGCGGTTGGAACGCAATGCCGGGCAGCCCCGACTTTGGCGGCCAGGGTCTGCCGTCCCTGGTGTCCACGGCGGTACTCGAAATGTGGAAAGCGTCCAATATGGCCTTTTCACTTTGCCAGATGCTGACCCTCGGCGCAGTGGCGGCCATCGCGCATCATGGCTCCGAGCAGGACAGGCAGCGCTATCTGCCGAAGATGGTGTCGGGCGAATGGACCGGCACGATGAACCTCACTGAATCCCAGGCCGGCTCGGACCTCTCCGCGGTCCGCACCAAGGCTGAACCTGAGGGTGATCACTACCGCATCAGCGGCACAAAGATCTTCATCACCTGGGGTGAGCACGACATGGCGGAAAATATCATCCACATGGTACTTGCACGCCTGCCGGACGCCCCTGAGGGAACGAAAGGGATCTCGCTCTTCGTAGTCCCCAAGTTTCTGGTGAACGACGACGGCAGCGTGGGGCCGCGCAACGATCTCATCTGCGCGTCGATCGAGCACAAGATGGGTATTCACGGCAGTCCGACTGCAGTCATGGCGTTCGGCGAGAACGAGGGCGCCATTGGCTACCTGGTGGGAGAGGCGAACCGCGGTCTGGGATGCATGTTCACCATGATGAACCACGCCCGTCTCAATGTCGGGCTCGAAGGCGTGGCGATTTCCGAGCGCGCCTACCAGCAGGCGCTGGGCTATGCGCGTGAGCGCATTCAAAGCCGCCCCATCGGCGCGACGAGCGGTGGTCCCGTGACGATCATCCATCACCCGGATGTGCGGCGCATGCTGATGGATATGAAAGCGCGAATCGAAGCCATGCGCGCATTGGCATATTTCACCGCTGCCCAGATGGACAAGGCGCAATCGCATCCGGACGCGGCCGAGCGCCAGAAATGCCAGGCCATGACGGATCTTCTGACGCCAGTTGTCAAAGGGTGGTGTACCGAAAATGCCGTCGACATCACTTCCACCGGAATTCAGGTGCACGGTGGCGTCGGATTTATTGAGGAAACGGGAGCCTGTCAGCACATGCGCGATGCGCGCATCACTACGATCTACGAGGGTACGACCGGAATTCAGGCTAACGATCTGATCGGGAGAAAGGTAGCCCGCGACCAGGGGGTCGCAGTCCACCTCCTGTTAGGCGAGATGAATGCCACCCTGGTCGCCCTCGAAGCTGCGGGTGACAAGGACCTTCGCGTCATCGCCGGGTCGCTGCAAGGCGGCACAGTGGCCCTCGAGACCGCAACCGGATGGCTGCTGTCGATCTACGAGCGTGATCCTGCGAGTGCCGCGGCCGGCGCGGTGCCTTATCTGAAGCTCTTCGGCACCGTGACGGGGGGCTGGCTTATGGCTCGCGCGGCGTTGGTCGCAGCGGCGAAGCAGGCGACTTCCGGGAGCGACTTCTATCGAGCCAAGACAGTCACTGCACGTTTTTATGCCGAACACGTGTTGCCCGAGGCGCACGCTTTCCGCAAGGCCATCGTCGACGGTGCGGGCTCGGTTCTCGCTCTCGACGAGTCGCTGTTCTAAGCGAACCCCAAATCACCGGAATGAAGTCATGAACGAGTTCAACGGCTATGACATCGAAGGCCTCTCCGTCGACATGACCGCGACCATCGCCAGGACGATCACTGAAGCGGATATCGCGCTGTTCGCCGGTGTCCCGGGCGACAACGATGCCGTCCACATCAACGAAGAGTTCGATGCCCCTTCGTCCTTCGCCGGGCGTATCGCACACGGCTTTCTGACCGCCAGCGTGATCCCGGCCGTTACTGCCAACAAGTTCCCGGAGCCGGGGACCCTCTTACCTCCTCGAGAAGAGGTGCGCGTTTGCGACACCGTCGTCATCGACAACGAGGTGCTGGTCACTGTCACATCCGGTAAAGGTCGGTCGTACTAGCCGCAGGAGTATCGAAAATGCAAGCCTTGCAAAACGTCACAGAAACGAAAATTCTGATGTCCGACCCCACCGCACTGGGTGTCTTTGGACTGGCCATGGTTACTTTTGTGGCAGCGTCCCAAAAAATGGGATGGACTACCGGAGTCACCTATCTCATACCCTGGGCGCTGTTTCTGGGATCAATCGCCCAGGTCTGGGCATCGTCTGTCGACTTCAAGAAGAACAACTATTTTGGTGCGATTGTACTCGGCGCGTACGGGTTGTTCTGGGGTGCAGTCGGGATTCATTGGGCGATCAGCCTGGGCTGGTTCGGGGCTGTGGGTGACAAGGCAGATCCGAAGCAGCTTGCCTTTGCCTGTTTCGGCTTTACGATTTTCTCGCTATTCATCATGGTCGCCGCCTTTGAGGCGAACAAGGTATTTGCGGCCATCCTGGTGCTGATCAATATTCTGCTGCCATCGTTGGGGCTGTCGATATTGGGCATCAACCGCGAGCTTTTCTCCGCGTTGGCCGCCTATTCCGAACTCCTCATTTCGTTGCTGGGCTTGTACTGCGCGGGCGCCGTGTTCCTGAACACTTACTTCGGTAGGGTGCTGCTGCCGCTGGGGAAACCTTTCGGGTTCATCGAGAAAGGCGCTGGGGGACAACGAAAGGGCGCGTTGCAAGCGGCGGAAGTCCCCGGCCTGAAAAAGATCGCATGACGCTTCTCGACAGCCACCCCGGTCCGGATGCCCGCCTGGCTCGGGCTGGTCGGCGACCGTCTACCCCCAATACGGATGCGCCGACGCCACACAACCAGGACTCCGAATCCCCCACGACGCCCTCCACGGAGAAGTCATGAACGAACTCAACGGCTACGACTACGAAGATCTGAAACCGGGCATGAGCGCCACCTTTGCGAAGACCATCACTGAGGCAGACATCGTGCTGTTCGCCGCTGCCTCCGGTGACAACAACGCGGTGCACATCAACGAGGAGTTCGCGCAGACCACCCGGTTCAAGGGCCGAATTGCCCACGGCATGCTGACCGCGAGCGTGATCTCGGCGGCGATCGCCGGTCGATTGCCGGGCCCGGGGACCGTGTACCTGGCCCAGAATCTGCGCTTCAAGGCGCCGGTGAAGCCCGGCGATACCGTCCACGCCACTGTGACGGTCAACGAGATGCTGCCTGAGAAGCGGCGCGTGTCACTGACCACTGTCTGTCGCGTGGCCAACAAGGTGGTAATCGACGGTGATGCGCTGGTCATGCCCACGTCGACGCAGACCTGGGAGACCTGAGCAGATGCGAGAGCCCGCATCCTGGACCTCGCCTCTGCCGCGCTGGCCTGCGCGGCCACCAAGATCCGCCTGCCGGTGATCCTGAAACAAACCTATTGTCTTGGAGACAAACATGGAAACTGAAACTAACAACCTGTTCGCCGATGTGAGCAGGCTGATCCAGCAGTTCAAGGTCCCGGGGCTCGACATGGCGCCGATCATTGAGTCGCGGCGCAAGGACATGGAAGCTCTCGTGGAGGCCAACAAGGCCACCTATGACGCGATGCAGGCGCTGGCGCGCAAGCAAACCGAGATCCTCACGCAAGCCATGCAGGGGATTCAGGACTCCGCCAAAGCCCTGGCCGCCGGTGGCACCGGCGCGACTGACCCTGCCAGGCAGACCGAGTTGGTGCGGGATGCCTACCAGAAAGCGCTGGCCGATACGAAGGCGCTCGCGGAAATGGCGCGCAAGTCGCAGGTAGACGCAATCGCCATCATCACGAAGCGGGGGACGGACAGTCTGGCAGAAACGAAAAAGCTGATGCAGGCCAGATAGCGGCAGGGGGTATGGATACGCCTCGGCTGCAGAGGTCGCTGCGTATCCTGACGCATTGGAGAAATCAATGACATCGCCTTCCCAGGTCCCGGACGAATTCGTCCAGGGGTTCATCAAGTCAGGGCAGAGCCTGTGGCAGGCTATGGTGTATCCAGCCGGAATGTTTCCTCGCGCGGACGCCGTGCCGGTGGGCGCGGATGGAACGGGCGGTGTTGGAGCGCTCGCCGAACTGCAACTGAATTATTTCCAGCAGCAACTCGCGCTGTGGACGCGGATGATGACGAGTGTTGCGGGCCGGCCGGACGACGCCACGGGTATATCCGAAACGGGAGATCGGCGTTTCAAGGCCACTGCATGGCAAGACGTCTTCGCCTACAGGCTGTTAAAGCAGGGTTACCTGCTCAATTCCCGACTGATCAGTGGCATGGTCGAAGCGGCTGATCTTGATGAACCCACCAGGCAGCGGCTTTCTTTCTATACGCGCCAGTTCATCGACTCGATGAGCCCGGCCAATTTCGCCGCGACCAATCCGGAGGTGATGCAACTCGCCTTCGAAACCGGCGGCCAAAGCTTGAGGGCCGGCTTCGAGAACCTGCTCAAGGACATGGACAAGGGTGGCCTTTCAATCACCGACCAGACCGCATTCGAGATCGGCAAGAATGTCGCGGTGTCCGAAGGAGCTGTCGTATTTGAGAACGAACTGTTCCAGTTGATCCAGTACGCCCCGCTTACCGATCAGGTGGCGAAGCGACCGCTGCTGATCGTGCCGCCGTGCATCAACAAGTTCTACATCCTCGACCTGCAGCCCGCAAATTCGTTCGTTCGCTTTGCCGCAGAACAGGGGAATACGGTCTTTCTGGTGTCCTGGCGCAACCCCGACGCCGGGTGCGGTCACTTTACGTGGGATGACTACCTGAGCCAGGGCGCAATCCGTGCCATCGAGGTAGCGCTCGCGATCAGTGGTGCGGATAAGCTGAACGCGCTCGGCTGGTGCGTGGGCGGCACGATCCTGTCGTCGGCGCTCGCGGTGTTACGTGGGCGCAGCAATACTTCAGTGGCCAGCCTGACCTTGCTAACCACCATGCTCGATTTCAGCGAGCCCGGCGAACTGGGCATATTCATTGATGAGCAGGGTGTCAGCGCGCGCGATCGGAGCATCGGCAAGGGCGGCATCTATCCGGGAGCGGAGCTTGGATTCGTATTCCAGACGCTGCGCGCCAACGACCTGATCTGGCCAAACGTCATCAACAACTATCTCAAGGGCAAGGCGCCTGAGGCCTTCGATCTGCTGTATTGGAACGCCGACAGTACAAACCTGCCCGGACCCATGTATGCCTGGTACCTGCGAAACATGTATCTCGAGAATAATCTGTGCGTTCCGAACCGGCTGACAATGTGCGGCACGCAGGTGGACCTCGGCCGCATCGACGTTCCCAGCTATGTACTGGCCGCCCACGAAGACCACATCGTGCCCTGGAAGGCCGCCTATCGTACGACGCAGCTGGTCGGCGGCAAGACGCAGTTCGTGCTCGGTGCCAGTGGACATATCGCGGGCGTCATCAACCCCGCGTCGAAGAACAAGCGCAGCTACTGGACCGGAGGTGCCTTGAGCGACGACGCTGAGAAATGGTTCGCCAGCGCCGAAGCGACGCCCGGTAGTTGGTGGACCCATTGGGCCAAATGGCTCGCTCCATATAGGGGCAAGCCTGTCGATGCGCGCCGCAAGCTCGGCAATAAGGAATACGTCGAGATCGAGCGGGCGCCAGGACGTTACGTCAAGGTGCGGGCGAGCTGAGTAGTCCGTTCTTTCGATCCGTGGCGACAAACGGGAGCGACAGCAATGGGGGGAGCTGAGCACGGTGACTGTGCATTTGCCTGCCGACGATCTGAATGCTGTTGAGCGGTACCGTCCATAGTTGATTTTTCCGTCAGATTGCCTTTGCTGCAGCGTTACGTCGTGAGCGCTGCAACGCCGGCCTGACTTCTGGAAACGGGTATGAGCATGTTGCGAGATCTGAACCACCTTCACGGACGCACTGTCGTTGCACGCGATGGCGACATAGGGAGTGTGCAGGACATCTATTTCGATGACGAGGCGTGGGGTGTCCGCTATCTCGTGATCGATACAGGAAGCTGGACGACCGAAAGGCAGGTGCTGATTTCGCCATACTCGGTCGGCCACACAGATCTGGCTGCTGATGTTGTCCACGTGGATTTGACGCGCCAACAGGTGAAGGACAACCCGGGCATCGATACGCACAAGCCGGTTTCGCGCCAGCACGAGGCCGAATACTTGAGGTACTACGGCTATCCGCTGTATTGGGGCGGCCCCAACCTGTGGGGAATGGGGGAGTACCCCGTGCCGGGCTTCATCGGTACAGCGCCCATTACAGCGGACGTACGTCAGCAACTTTCGCTGTACGGCGACAAGCTGCCGGGAGATGTTCATCTACGCTGCGCGAGTCATGTTGAACGCTACGTCATCGAGGCCGCCGATGGCAGCGTCGGCCATGTCTGCGGGTTTATTTTCGACGATGAAGCGTGGGTTGTCCGCTATTTTATTGTCGACACACGCAACTGGTGGCCGGGGCGGCAAGGAAGTGTTGCTGGCGACGCGGTGGATCGACGTTATCGACTGGTTTGCATCTTCGGTTTCGACGTCGCTAACGCGGGAAGCCATCAAGGCCAGTCCAGAATACGATGAGTCGAGCCTGATCGACCGTGCGTATGAAGCCAAACTTCACGACTTTTATCGAAAGAGCGGCTATTGGACCGAAGAAAAGGGCAGCGGCCCGGCGCGAAGCACGGCTGACGTGTAGCCTTGCAAGGCCCAGCGGCAACCGGTCGACCTCCCTGTTCGCCACGCCATAAAAGTCGATAGACTCTAATGTGGCGCAGGTGCCCGTGAACGCGAGTTGGATAAAGTCAGCCCGTCAACGAAAGTGTCCGTGCGAGCGAAGAGTGTCCTTGGCCGAAGCAAGGTTTAGCGATCAGGAACGATTGCGGCGAAAACCAGCGCAGTCGGCACCCTCACCGCCATTCCTGACGGCGTCACCGACCGTTGATACGGCTGAAGGGAGCCAGGCAAGCTGCGTCGCGATGCCGCCGGAGACGACAGGTCTCGGCCCGATATCGCCGACTTCATGGAGTGGTGCCCCGACCTCGATGAGGTCGTCGGGCAGACGCCCGAGCGGAAGCCGCGACGTGGCGGGAGGATTTACGATTGCAATTCAGCAGCCCGTCGCACGTACGCGCTATCGTCGTTCACCGACAATGTCGTCCAGTACCGGGACAACCGCCAGAGTTAGAAGTACTCCGGCGAGAGGCAATGTCGACAGAAAGCCGAAATGCCTGAAGCCCACCGCGCCGACCAGGCCGCCAACGAAGAACATGCCAAGCAATGATGCCAGCAGCGCGAGCTTTCGCCTGTCAGCGCGGACAGGTATATCCATGCCGGCGAAGTTCCAGTAGACCAGCTTTCCAAGTTCGATGCCGATATCGGTGACGAGACCTGTCACATGGGTGGTACGGATCTCGGCCCTCGATACCTTGGTAATGATCGCATTTTGAAGGCCCATGACGAAGCAAAGCACGCCGACTGTGGCCGATACGAACAGGAGACGATGATGTCCAAGCGTCGAGCCGATCAGGCCAAAGCAGAGAAGGAGGGCAGATTCCAGCAACAACGGCGTCGCATATACGCTTTGCGCGCGACGGCGGCGGCCCCAGTTGATCAGGATGGCGGAGGTGGCTGCACCGAACAGAAACGCTACCAACGCGCTCAGCCCCATCACCACCAGTCCGATTTCGCCCAGCGCGAGGTTATCGGCCATGGAGGACACGATGCCCGTCATGTGCGAGGTATATTGCCCGACAGCCAGAAAGCCACCAGCATTCGCCGCACCAGCGACGAATGCCAGCCAGCGACCCAGGCGTCGATTGTTTGCATCAGTCCGCTCCGGACTTGCGAATCCGCGAAGATAGTTGATAGGCATGGCAAGTAGAAAATGACCTTGATGTGCTCGGTTGGAGACCGGTTAGCCGTCGTGTGGACGAAGGGCCTCGTGAGTAGGCTTTGCCCGACGTGGATCTCAAGGTGGCCAAAGTGGTAGGCGCGGAAAAGCGGCTTATCGGTCGCGGTGACGTGAGTGACAACCACGTTTACGCCTTCTAAATTCTTTCGCACTAACAATTCTGGACTGGGATCGTTCCCCTCGGATGGTTTTTATTCTTTTCTCCAGGGCAACCGGCTCTTGAGCTCAAGCGTGCGGCACTCGCCGCCTCGTTACAGTGCCTTCGAATCAGAGGTCGCCGGTCGAACCCGTCTTACCACGCCGCAGCATTCGCACACACGCTTTTCGGGGGCGGGACGATCCAGGTCTTCGGTACGATCATGACTGTAACGAATCAGCCCCGGATTTTGCAGTTGCGATGCCGCTTCGGTGACCCCTGGTCGGCACACGCTAAGCATGTTGGCGGTCGGTTCCTGTGTCATCTTCAGTTCGCCGGACATTGCGGCAATCAATGCTGAGCGGAGGCCTTCGACACAGTTGCTGGTCGATCAAGCAGTGACGATTGCAAACGGCCGTCTGAGCCATCTGCGTAATCAACACCTGCGGGTAGTGCAGTAATAGCCGCAGCACTGGGCCGACCCGATGAAACTCCTCCGTCAGAATTCGGGGCGAGTCGGTACGCCTTCCTGATTTCTCGCGCCCGTACGCCACCGTACCGACTTCTGGCCACTGCGCGAGCATCGTCATTGTAAGCAATTTGTATTTTTCAATCAAAGCGATCGAAAGCAGTTCGCGTGACATGGCTTCCGTTACCCATGTACGCCATTCGCATTCCGCAAGGAGTTGACGTCGCGAGATGGATCCGGTCAGGCGGAGCGCTTTGACACGCCCGGCGCAGCAGGGCTCGCGCGTGGTCGCGCTGCAAAATTTTTTTACTGGCAGTCGAGTCCGCAGTCAAGTTCCTCTTTTCGCGCAGTCCGCCGTGCAGAGGCGGCTGTTGGCGACTAGCCGGAAAGCACCTATCAAGCACGCGTGAAAGCGTGCGAGGGAGACACCGTGTCAACCAGCGATTCGATTCTGGAGGAACCGCAGGCTTTCCTTCCCCATGCGAGCGTGGTCGCTTATGCCGCGATCTCGGGCATGGATGCCTACCGCGCGTTGGTCGCCGAGGCAGAGCGCGATTACGAAGGATTCTGGGCTCGTCGCGCACGTGAGATGCTGGACTGGAAGACACCGTTTTCGTCGGTTCTCGACGAATCGCACGCGCCGTTCCACGAATGGTTCAAGGACGGCATGCTCAATGCGTCGTACAACTGCCTGGACCGCCACGTCGAAGCCGGTAACGGTGACGATGTCGCCGTGATCTTCGAAGCCGACGACGGCACCGTCACGCGTATGACTTACCGGCAAATGCTCGAACGGGTGTGCCGCTTTGCCAACGCATTGCGATCCCGCGGCGTGGCGAAGGGCGATCGCGTGGTGATCTATATGCCGATGTCGATTGAAGGCATCGTGGCCATGCAGGCGTGCGCCCGGATCGGCGCGACCCATTCGGTCGTGTTCGGCGGCTTTTCGTCGAAGTCGCTCAATGAGCGGATTGTCAATGTGGGCGCAATCGCGCTGGTCACCTGCGACGAACAGATGCGCGGCGGCAAAGCGTTGCCCTTGAAAGACATCGCCGACGAAGCCCTCGCGATGGGCGGCTGCGATGCCGTTAAGAGCGTGATCGTCTATCAGCGCACGGGCGGCAAGGTGGCGTGGCACCAAGGACGCGACCTGTGGATGCACGAGATCACGCAAGCCGCGGGAGATCTGTGCGAGCCGGAGTGGGTGAGCGCGGAACATCCGCTCTTCATTCTCTATACGTCGGGCTCGACCGGCCTGCCGAAGGGCGTGCAGCACAGCACGGGCGGCTTCCTGATGTGGGCCGCTCAGACTATGAAGTGGACCTTCGACGCGAAGCGCAGCGACGTGTTCTGGTGCACCGCCGACATCGGCTGGATTACCGGTCACAGCTACATCGCGTATGGCCCGATGGCGATCGGCGCCACTCAGGTGGTCTTCGAAGGCGTGCCGACGTATCCGAACGCGGGACGCTTCTGGGAGATGATCGCCCAACACCGGGTGACGGTGTTCTACACCGCGCCGACCGCGATCCGCTCGCTGATCAAACTGGCCGCGTCCGATCCCGCTGTTCATCCGGACCGCTTCGATCTGTCGGCATTGCGACTGCTCGGCACGGTCGGCGAGCCGATCAATCCGGCTGCGTGGACGTGGTTCTACGAACACGTCGGTCACAGCCGCTGTCCTGTTATCGATACCTGGTGGCAAACTGAAACGGGCGGCCACATGATCGCGCCGATGCCGGGCGCGACGCCGTTGGTGCCCGGTTCGTGCACGCTGCCGCTGCCGGGGATCATGGCCGCGGTGGTCGACGAGACCGGCCGGGACGTGCCGAACGGGCAGGGTGGGCTTCTGGTTATCAAACGGCCGTGGCCGTCGATGCTGCGCAACGTGTGGGGCGATCCGGAACGCTACAGGAAGAGTTACTTTCCCGACGAGCTCGGCGGCAAGCTGTATCTCGCAGGCGACGGTGCGATACGCGACAAGGAAAGCGGCTACTTCACGATTACGGGCCGTATCGACGACGTACTCAACGTATCGGGCCACCGGCTCGGCACGATGGAAATCGAGTCGGCACTCGTCGCCAATCCGCTGGTGGCGGAGGCCGCGGTTGTCGGTCGCGCGGACGAGACGACCGGCGAAGTCGTGGTGGCGTTCGTGGTGTTGAAGGGTGAGCGTCCAAGTGGCGACGTGGCGATCCGGATCGCCAACGAATTGCGCAACTGGGTCGGCCAGCAGATCGGTCCGATCGCGAAGCCGAAAGAAATACGCTTCGGCGAGAATCTGCCGAAAACCCGTTCGGGCAAGATCATGCGGCGCCTGTTACGCTCGCTCGCAAAGGGCGAGGAGATCACGCAAGACATATCGACACTCGAGAATCCGGCGATTCTTGACCAGCTGCGCTGAACGTGTTGCGTCGATGTTCCGATCGTCGGAATGCTGGTTCGGATAATTGCTGTCGCCGTTCGATATAACCCTGAAGGGAGGCGATGCTGCCACGCCGTTCGAGCCGTTCTCAACAAGACTGGTGATGATCGATCCTGCATTCGCTAAGCCACGCCGGTAAAAACCCCTGCAAGACATTCGAGGTTCCCGGAAATTGCCACGTTTACGCCTGGAACCGGAGACACGAAAAATGGAAGAAGATCTCGTTCAGAGGATAGAGTCGAATCCCAAGTACCGACAACTGGTGGCAGCACGTTCGTCGTACGGTTGGCTTCTTACGGGAATGATGATGGTCGTCTACTATGGCTACATCCTCCTGGTCGCATTTGGCAAGAGCCTGCTTTCCGCTAGGATTGGCTCGGGTGTGATGACCTGGGGCATCCCGATCGGACTGTTCGTGATCATTTTTACTGTGGCCATCACGGGGATTTACGTTTGGCGGGCCAACCGAGAATTCGATGACCTCACCGCTCAAATTCGCAGCGAGGTGCTGTGATGACTACATTCCAACGTGGTCTGTGCGCATTGACGCTGTGTGCCGTGGCCGGCACTGTCTGGGCTGCCGGGGGGGACCTCGGCCAGATGCAAAAGCAACCGACCAACTGGACAGCGATATCGATGTTCGCGGCTTTTGTTGTGTTCACGCTGTTCATCACGAAGTGGGCTGCGAGCAAGACAAAATCCGCTGCGGAATTCTACACGGCTGGCGGCGGGATTACGGGCTTCCAGAACGGGCTTGCGATCGCCGGTGACTATATGTCGGCTGCGTCGTTTCTCGGAATTTCGGCGGCGGTCTATTTGAATGGCTACGACGGACTGATCTATTCGATAGGCTTTCTGGTCGGATGGCCAGTAATCACCTTTCTGATGGCGGAGCGCCTGCGCAATCTCGGGCGCTTTACCTTCGCCGACGTTGCCGCATATCGTTTTCAACAGACGCCAATCCGCGTGTTCGCGGCATCCGGTACGCTGGTTGTGGTGGCGTTTTATCTGATCGCGCAGATGGTCGGCGCTGGCCAGTTGATCAAGTTGCTGTTCGGCCTGGAATACTGGGTCGCGGTTGTGATCGTCGGCAGTCTGATGATGGTTTATGTTCTGTTTGGCGGCATGACGGCGACCACATGGGTTCAGATCATCAAAGCTGGCTTGCTGCTGGCGGGCGCGAGCTTCATGGCGTTCATGGTGCTGGCGCAGTTCCGCTTCAATCCGGAAGCGCTGTTCGCCAAAGCGGTCGAGATTCACGCGAAGAAGGACGCTATCATGGGTCCGGGCGCTTTTATCAAGGATCCGATTTCAGCGATCTCCTTCGGAATGGCGCTGATGTTCGGCACGGCAGGCCTGCCGCATATTCTGATGCGCTTTTTCACCGTGCCGAGCGCCAAGGAGGCGCGCAAGTCCGTGTTCTGGGCAACCACATGGATTGCCTACTTCTACCTTCTGACATTCATCATCGGCTTCGGCGCCATCGTTCTCGTCAGCACCAATCCGGTATATAAGGATGCGCTCGGCGGGCTGCTGGGCGGCAACAACATGGCAGCCATCCACCTTGCGAACGCAGTCGGCGGCAACGTGTTTCTCGGCTTCATCTCCGCCGTGGCCTTCGCAACGATCCTTGCCGTTGTCGCCGGCCTGACGCTGTCCGGCGCTTCCGCGGTATCGCATGATCTCTACGCGACGGTGTTCAAGAAGGGCCAGGCGGCCAGCGATAAGGAACTCGCCGTTTCGCGTATCACGACAGTAGCGCTGGGCATCGTGGCGGTGATCCTTGGGATAGCGTTCGAGAAGCAGAACATCGCCTTCATGGTCTCGCTGGCCTTTGCGATTGCGGCCTCGGCAACGTTTCCGGTTCTGTTCATGGCGGTGTTGTGGAAGGATTGCACGACACGCGGCGCCACCATCGGCGGCTTTCTCGGCCTGATTACCGCGGTTGGGCTGACGCTCGTCTCCAAGTCGGTGTGGGTGGATGTGCTCGGTCACAAGGATGCGATTTTTCCCTATACATCGCCCGCCTTGTTTTCTATGACTGCGGGTTTTGTCGGGATCTGGCTGTTCTCGATTCTGGACAGCAGCGAGCGCGCGCGCATCGACCGTGCAGGGTACGCAGCCCAGAAAGTTCGCTCGGAAACCGGTATCGGTGCGTCGGGCGCTTCCGGCCATTGACCGGTGCGCACGCAAAACGAGAAGCCTCGAAGCGATCCGGAGCTTCTCGTGGCCAGCCGGGAGTTCATAGCGCACTGGAGCCGTGACGCTATTCTTCAGGCGCCTGCAGTATTGCCACTGCTGAAAGTTGATTCGCAATTCCTCCTGCGGGAGATGCCCATGTTGCATCGCACCCTTGTCGCCCAGCGCTTGATCGCTTTGTTCGTGCTGGGCTGGCTGCTGTTCAACTATCCCTTGCTGGCCTTGTTCAACGACACGCGCACATGGTTGGGCCTTCCTCTTCTTTACGGGTATCTGTTTGTCGCCTGGGCACTTTTCATTGCTTTGCTTGCCGTCATCGTTGAACAGGGGGTTTCGCGCAAAACACCCACGCGGGCCGTCGGATCCGAACCGGCATCGAAGGACTGAGATGCTGGACGGCTGGGTCATTGCACTGGCATCGTTCGCCTATCTCGGTGTGCTGTTTGCGATTGCGTTTTACGGCGACAGGCGCGCAGATGCAGGCAAGAGCATCATCAACAGCCCCTACGTCTACGCGTTGTCTCTCGCGGTCTACGCGAGTTCCTGGACGTACTACGGCAGCGTCGGTCGCGCGGCCGCGGCCGGCGTCGGCTTCATGCCGATTTATCTCGGCCCCACGCTGGTGGCAGCATTGTGGTGGACCGTGTTGCGCAAGGTCATCCGCATCAGCAAAAACAATCGCATCACGTCGATTGCCGATTTCATCGCTTCCCGCTACGGCAAGAGCGCGCTGCTCGGCGGGCTCGTCACGCTGGTCGCAGTGGTCGGGCTCGTGCCTTATATCGCGCTGCAACTGAAAGCCGTCGCCGCCAGCGTCGCCGTCCTGACGCACGATCCCGGCATCGGCAGCGGGCGTGCCGAAACTGGGCCCTGGTGGTCGGACCCGACCCTGTATATCGCGCTCCTTCTCGCGACGTTCACCATTGTGTTCGGAACCCGCCACCTCGATGCTTCCGAACGCCACGAAGGCATGGTCGCCGCGATCGCCTTCGAGTCCCTCGTGAAGCTCGTCGCGTTTCTCGCCGTCGGGGTTTTCGTCACGTTCGGCATCTACAATGGCTTTGGAGATCTGTTTGCGCGGGCGCAGGCGGCCCCCGCATTGAACGCCTTGCTGACGCTGCATGGCAGCGAGGCGGGCGCCGGCGGTGCAGCGTTTGGCAGTTGGGCGTCACTGATCGTGTTGTCGATGCTGTCGATCATGCTGCTGCCCCGCCAGTTCCAGATTGCCGTAGTCGAGAACGTTGACGAAAGCCACGTCGCGAAGGCCGTCTGGCTGCTGCCGCTGTATCTCCTCGCGATCAACGTCTTTGTGTTGCCGATCGCGTTCGGCGGATTGATGAATCTGCCCGGCGGTAGCGTGGACCCGGACATGTTCGTGCTAACCCTGCCCATGCGTGAGCATCAACTGGCGCTCACGCTTTTCGTGTTCATCGGCGGGTTGTCGGCTGCGACGGGCATGGTGATCGTAGAAACCATCGCGCTCAGCACGATGGTCTGCAATGACATCGTGATGCCCTTGCTGTTGCGCCTGCAATCACTGCAACCAGACCGGCACGCCAATCTCCCCGGAACGCTGCTCACGATCAGGCGTGCCGCGATCGTGCTATTGATGATGCTTGGATATGCCTATTTCCGGCTTGCCGGCGAAGCGTACGCACTGGTCTCGATCGGCTTGATTTCGTTCGCGGCGGTAGCGCAGTTCGCGCCTGCGATGCTCGGGGCGATCTACTGGAAAAACGGTACCCGGCTCGGCGCGCTGACCGGCTTGAGCGCGGGATTCCTGCTATGGGCCTATACGCTCCTGCTGCCTTCGTTCGCCGAGTCCGGCTGGTTGTCGCGTGGCTTTCTCGCGCACGGACCGCTCGGCATCGAGTGGCTCAGGCCGCGGCAACTGTTCGGTCTGCAGGGACTGGACGAAGTCTCGCATGCGCTTTTCTGGAGCATGCTGGCGAACGTCGGCGGCTTTGTCGGCGTGTCACTCGCAAGCCGGCAAAGCGTGGTGGAAAAGACGCAGGCTGCCTTGTTCGTCGACGCCTACGCGCACACCGGCGACGCGCGTGGCTCGCACGTGTGGCGCGGAAGCGCCTCGGCCGAAGCGGTGTTTGAGCTGTTGCGGCGCTTTCTCGGCTCAGCTTCTGCCGACGACACCTACGCGCGCTTCCACCATGAACGTGGTGGCACGAACTCGCCCACCGCGGACGCCGACCTCGTGCGCTTCGCGGAGATGCAGCTTGCCGGGGCGATCGGCGCCGCGTCGGCGCGGGCGATGATCGCGACGGTCGTCGACGAGGAGCCGCTCGGGCTGAACGAAGTGATGGCGATACTGGATGAGACCTCTCAGGCCGTCGCCTACAGCCGCCAGCTCGAGCAGAAGTCGCGCGAACTGGAAAGCGCATCGGCGGAACTCAAGGCAGCCAACGCGCGGCTCAGCGAGCTCGACCGCATGAAGGACGATTTCATCTCGACGGTCACCCACGAGTTGCGCACACCGCTCACGTCGATCCGCGCGTTCTCGGAAATCCTGCGCGAGCATCCCGAACTTCCGGCCGGGATGCGCGGCGAATACCTCGATATCGTGATCAAGGAGAGCGAGCGGCTTACGCGGCTCATCAACAATGTGCTCGACCTCGCAAAGATCGAGTCGGGCAGCGCGCAATGGTACGCCGAGCCGCTCGACCTGAAGCAGGTGATCGAAGACGCGGTGAACGCTACGCGCCAGATGTTCGCGGAACGACGCATCGGGCTCGAACTGGACCTGCCGGCCGCGGTGCCGCACGTATTGGGCGATCACGACCGTCTGATGCAGGTGATGCTCAATCTGCTGTCGAATGCGGCGAAGTTCTGTGACCATGCCGGCGGGCGCGTCGCGGTGCGGCTCTTCCGGGCGGGCGGAACGTTGTGCGTCGAGGTGCGCGACAACGGCCCCGGCGTGCGTCCGCAGGATAGGGAACTCATCTTCGAGAAATTCCGCCAGGGCGGCGACACGCGCAGCGGCAAGCCGCAGGGCACCGGCCTCGGATTGCCGATCAGCCGCGAAATCGTCCGCCATTTCGGTGGTACGCTGTGGCTGGAAGGTGCGCCGGGAGAAGGCGCCGTGTTCGTGTTCACGCTGCCCCTCGCCAGCGCGCCGGAGACAACGTCATGACCTGTAAAGTCCTTATCGTCGACGACGAGCCGAACATCGTCATCTCGCTGGAATTTCTGATGAAGCGAAGCGGCTACGAAGTGGGTATTGCGCGCGACGGGGAGGAAGCCCTTGCGCAGATGATCGCGTTCCAGCCCGACCTCGTCCTGCTCGACGTCATGCTGCCGTTGCGCAACGGCTTCGAGGTCTGTCAGAAAATCCGTGAAAATAGCGCATGGAACCGGGTCAAAGTGGTCATGCTATCGGCGAAGGGGCGCGACCTCGATGTGAGCAAGGGCCTCGCGCTCGGTGCTGATTCGTATATCACCAAACCGTTTTCGACCAGGGAACTGGTCGAGCGCGTGCGCTCTTTGCTCACAAGCTTTGACTGAAACCCCGGATGAATCGGAAAACGATCGCCAGACACCGCTTTGGCATCACATTGACGCTGGTCTTCGCAGTGCAAATCCTTTTCGTCGTCGCGATTTTTCTGTCGCTCGCGCTCGACACGACGGAAGCGCAGCGTGCCTGGTTACGAGAGATGCTGCTGCAACGCAGCGGGCTTTGGGTCGCCCTCGCGATGTTGCTGCTCTTCGCGTTGGGCTTTGGCTTGAAAGCACTGTTCAACGCTTATCTCACGCCGATAGCACGACTGGCTGAAGACGCAGTGCTGTTGGCCACCAACCCCGGGCGGCGCATAACCCCGCAGGGTGCCCGGGACGTTCGCGTGCTTATCGAGAAGCTCAACGCGCTCGCTGCTGCATACGAGACGCTGCATGATGACGTGCAGGAAAAAATCGAGACGGCGAACCGGGCGCTGACGGAAGAGAAGAATCGGCTCGCCGCACTCATGACGGAACTCGCACTAAGTGTTCTGGTGTGCAATGTCGAGGGGCGCATTTTGCTATACAACACGCGCTCCAGACAACTGATCGAGACTGGCGTGGAAGGGAATTTCGCGGCAGGCATCGCTACGATTGGACTGGGCCGCTCGGTGTTCGGCGTGATCGAGCGCGGTCTGATCCTGCATGCGCTTGAACAAATCCAGCAACGACTGATGCATCAAGCGGGCGACGTGGCGCCACCGGTATGTGCCTTCGTCACGACGCTTGCTGGCGGCCGAATCGTGCGCGCACACATGGCGCCCGTGCTCGATAGCGCGCATACGCTCAACGGCTTTGTGCTGACGCTGGAAGACATTACCCGCAACGTCGAGGCGGACAACCGGCGAGACGCATTGGTACAGTCGCTCACGCAGGACGCGCGGGCCACGCTGGCGAATATCCGTGCGGCAGTCGAGGCGATACAAACGTTTCCGGACATGAGCGCCGCACAGCAGAACCAGTTCACTGGGATCATCGATGATGAGTCGAAGCGTCTAGTCTGTCAGATCGACCGCGCGGCGTACCAGCGCGACAACGATCTGGACGGTCAACGGGATCTCGAAGACATGCGCGGTGCCGATTTGATCGCACTTCTGCTGCGGCGAATCGGCAGCCCATCACTACGTGTCGTCACCGGCAATACGATCGATCCAACGCTGTGGCTCAGGGTTGACAGCTACACGTTGACGCAGGCGCTTGCTTATCTGGCGCAGCGCCTAGCCAACGAAGCCGGCGTGACGGAATTGACCTTTAGCCTGCATCGAGCCGACCGCCTGGCCAATCTCGACGTCACCTGGAGCGGCATGCCGTTAGCAGCCGACACGCTTCGTGTATGGGAGAGCGCTGCGCTGCATACCAGTCCGGCTGACGAGGCACTCACGCTGAACGCAGTTGTTTCCCATCACGGGGGCGAATCGGTTTATCGCCCTGAGTCATCACTCGGTGCGGCGCGCTACCGGTTGATGCTGCGGGCATCAGAGTCTCGATTGGCGCTCGACATACCGCCGATGCGCCCAGGGCGGCCGGAATACTACGATTTCGATCTGTTCCATCAGCCGGGACAGAATGCCGAAATGGACCAATGTCTGCTCTCGCAGCTCAGTTACACGGTGTTCGATACCGAGACTACCGGACTTCAGCCTGCCGCAGGCGATGAAATCATCTCCATCGGCGCATTGCGCATTGTCAACGGCCGATTGCTGCAGCACGAAAGCTTTGACCGACTGATCCAGCCGCGAGGCATGGTGAGTGCCGAGTCGATTGATATTCACGGCATCACGCCCGCCATGCTCAAGGACCAGCCGAAGATTGAAATAGTGCTGCCACAATTTCATGATTTCGCCGCAGAAACCGTGCTCGTCGCGCACAATGCCGCGTTCGACATGCGATTCCTGCAACTGCTCGAAGCAAAAACCGGTGTGGCTTTCGCACAACCGGTCCTGGATACGTTGCTGCTGTCACAGGTAATCCACCCAAATCAGGACAAGCACACGCTGGAGGCGATCGCCGCGCGCCTCGGCGTGCCGATCGTCGGGCGCCATACTGCGCTCGGTGACGCGATCGTCACGGGTGAGGTCTTTCTCAAAATGATCCCCTTGCTGGCTGAGAAAGGCCTCTTCACCCTCGAGGACGCACGCGATGCTGCAAGACAGACCCTGTACGCGCGTATTCGCTACTGAGGAGCGGACAATCCATGGACGACCAGACCACGCTCAGGCCCGATGCCGTGTTCGACCCGCAAACCGTCGCGGGGCGCACCCTCTCGCGTGACCTTCGACGCGCTCATCGCAGCATACGCAGTGCGACGGACGCGGCCGGGCTGCAACTGGCAACTGGGGAGATTCAAGCGCTCGTGCATCGCGCGGTCCATCAGGTTGCGCCGGAACCGCTCACTCGCTTCATTTCCACACTGAATGATCAGTTGACGCGGCGCGTGATCGAATTGACCTGCGCCGACACGCATGTCCAGGGAGTGCGTTGGTGCTGGATCGCCCTCGGCAGCGAAGGCCGCCAGGAGCAGACCCTGTCGAGCGACCAGGACAATGGCATCATTTTCGCCGGAAGCGGCAGCGGCAGTGCCGCGGCGCTGCGCAAACGACTGTTGCCTATGGCCCTGCGCATGAACGAAGCGCTCGACGCCTGCGGATTTCCCTTGTGCACTGGGCAAATCATGGCGAGCAATCCGCATTGGTGCCTCGACCTTCACGAATGGCGGCAGCGTTTCGCAAGCTGGATCATCGAGGGCGATCCGCAGGCGCTCCTGAACGCCAGCATCTTCTTCGACCTGCGCCCGCTATACGGCGCTGTCGATCTGGCGCGAACGCTGACGGATTGGCTCGCGGACAATGCGTCGGACAATCCCCGCTTTCTTTTCCAGATGACGGAAAACGCATTGCGACGCAAGGCGCCGCTCGGTGTGATACGCGATTTCATACTCGAAAAGGAAGGTAAGTTTGCCGGCTCCATCGACCTCAAACTGCATGCCGCGACGCTATTCGTCGACGCTGCCCGGATCTACGGCCTCGCCTGCGGTGCGCGCGCGAGCAATACGGCTGGTCGCCTCAGACTGGCCGGAGCGGCGCTACGCCTGAATCAGCGGGATGTGCATGCGTGGATCGGCGCATTCTATTTTATCCAGATGCTGCGCATGAAAAATCAGCAGCGGTGTTACGAACGCGGGCTGGCTATGCACAATCACGTGTATCCGAACGAACTGAGCGCGCAGGAGCGGCGCGGGTTGCGCAGCGCCTTGCGTCAGGCGCGTGCACTACAGAAACGCCTAACGCTGGATTACCCCGGCACCGGCTAGTACAACATCCAGCAATTACTTTAAATAGTTGATTGCATGGTTTATCCAGGCGGTGTGCCGCGTTGAAGGAGATGGGCGCTGCTGTCCGTTTTCAAGGCGGTCAACATACCGTCGGGAGAATGCACGGGCGCTGGCGAATATCCAAGGCGATAACGCACGCCAACTTGTGGGCAGAAATTGTTCGCTGGCGGGTGTGCGGATGGCGTGTAAATCTGCCGACCGAGTTAACCTTTGCTGAACGTTGGACTTCGATTGCTTCGGGCACGAGCCAGCAGCCGTCGCAGGCACTGCCATCAGGCACCGCATGCGAGTGCGAACAACGGTCGTCGTGGCATGCGCATTGCGCGCACACTGGCATCGACCTATAGGAGAAGACCATGACAACCCTTGCCCCCAAAATGCAGTCGCAGATGGGCGCGAACATTGTCGGCAGCGGAGTTGGCGATGGGCCAGGGCCTGATGTGATGGCCGCATCGACTCTGGATGGCACCAAGGTGATGTCGTCTGACGGAGAACACGTTGGCAAAATATCCGACATCATGCTTGACGTGCGCAGAGGCCGCGTCGCCTACGCGGTTCTCGCCGAGGGCGGCTTTCTCGGCATGGACAGCACGCTGCGCGCCATTCCGTGGGGCGCGCTGACATTGGACACTGACGAAAAGTGCTTCTTCGTCGATATAACGGCCGAACAAATCAGAAGCGAGCCCGGTTTCGACAAGGACCACTGGCCAACCATGGCGGACCCGCAATGGGGCGCCACCACCGTCCACCAGTACTACAACCGGGACCCGTACTGGTCTGCTACCCGCGCTGCTAGCGAAGGAGACGTGACCGACATCTGAGAGTTCTGTCCCCGCGAGGCGGCATACGGAGCGGCCGCCGCCCGGCCGGATAGCCGCACACGCAGCACCAGTACATCGGGTTGCTGCCTTCCTTACGGAGGAAATCGTGACGAATCATCGAAAGAGACAGATGCGCGACGTGGACCGTGACGATGATAAAGATGAGCGGCCATGCGACGCCCCGAACTTCTCCGGCTCGCCAGTGCCTGACAGCGCTGCCCCGGTCTTGCAGACAGAGGACGATGACGCATTGGTCGACGAAGACGCGCCGGGATAAGATGCCCCGGGACGAGGCGTTGCGTTAAAACGGACCGTTTTCCGCCAGGCAGGGGCTAAGCCAGCTCACAGCTTCGAGCATGTCCCTGAGGTGAAGCAGCAGTTCTCGTCTGTCAACTCGGTCATCCATCGAATATCTCCGCGCGTTGCGTCCTTTTGAGCAACGCGTTTGGCCTGGTCCTCGTTCATGATGCTTTCCTCCGTGTATGCGATCGACCTCCCGATAACCAGACGCGACAAAAGCAGTAAGGAAAAGCGCGTCGTTCGTGAAGCAGAATGCGCGAACGAACTAGGTTGCACGCTTCGCGTATGGGAAACGGCCGGCGACAAGAGGCTCGCCTGCCTTGTAGCGCGTTGGCCAGCGCGCTCGCGAATGCATCCTGCAGACACCGGACCGCCGAAGCAATATGACGTTCTCGGCGCGCTCGATAAACGCGAGACTCGCCACCTCCTGACTTCGCGCGGGGCGCGCCGCTGGCGAAGCTCAAATCGGGAGAATGGGTGCTCTCACAAAGCCGCGCAGATCCCTTGACCAACATGAATGAAGCGCCGCGAGGTACGTGCCGTGTGTCGCTGATTCGTCGCTTTTGGCAGGCAAGGTAGGCGGCATCATCGACGAGAAAACTGCCCGCGCATTTCTCACAATTGTCCGAGCCGGCCACTCTGTCTCAGAAATCTGGGACACCTCTACAGTCGACAAAATCGACAACGGACGCTTCCGCAAGCGCCGTCATGTCCGGAAATGCAGCCCTCGCGGCGGTACACTTCGCAATGCTTGGCGCTCCGCCGCGCCCTGCGATGCAGCCGCCTGCTCGGGCGCTTTCGGCTTTGGTGGCTTTCTGGTATGGATTGGCGCGTGCTGCGTGGGGATCGGCCATCATTTCGGCGGGCCGATTCCCATGTTCAACACGTGAGGAATTGCGATAGAAGGTTCTAGGGCTGCCCGTTGACCAGAAGATTGGCCGCGCTCACATGCTCTCGCCCTTCCTGATATCAAACCGGAGTTCGACTGCGAGCGGCTTTGCCTGAGTCGGCGGTTGTTCGAGGGCCTCCCGCCTGCGGACCACGTGCCCTGAGTCAACCGGTTCGCTTGCGACTGATTTTGCTGCTGCTCACCTTTACGGCCTGCACAGCTACATTTCGGTGCCCGATCGTTTCCCAATTGTGACTCAAGTTGAATTTCAAATTCGTCGCTCGTCACCGTCCCGATGGCTGATTAGCGAAAAGTGCGCTCGCTGTTCGGGAATCGCCAGCTTTGCTCTGATGGCCAGCGATCGTTGTGACTCTTGATTTTGCATATCGAACTGAATCCGGCGGGTGCTCCATGCTTAGCCAGGCTACTCAGCAGCATCTCGGCCCGTTGCGACAGTATTTCCGCTCGACGGCCCAGGTGAAGAACTCGCCGCGCGACATTAGCGGATCGCACGGATGACGGGCGGCCATGTGCTCCGCATAGCGTTCATAGTCCGGCATGCCGAACATCAGCATGCATGCTCCACGCATCGTGCGCGCAAAATCCGATAGCTGTGTCGCCAGCGTATTGCTGCCGGGGCGGCCACTCGTGGCCTGACCCGGCACCGTCAGGCGTTTGCCATTGAAGATCGTTTTCATGATCAGGTTCCTTGCGCGCGCACAACAGCAGGCGTCTCGTTGACAGTGGGCTGCGCCTGCCTCCGAGCCTGCAAGCAGATCTTGACCGCGAAGACGCACATCGCCAGCACCAGCACGACAAAGAAGCCGCAGACCACCGCATCCAGATAGTTGTTGAAGGCGACCCGCTGCATTTCCGCAATCGACCTGGCGGGAGCGAGTACAGTCCCCTGCGCGGCGGCGTCACTGAACTTGTTCGCCAGCGCGAGGAAGCCGATACGCGGGTCGCTATGGAAGATCTTCTGGATGCCTGCAGTGAGCGTGGTAATCAGGAGCCACGCTGTCGGCACCAACGTCACCCAGACGTAGCGCTCCCGCTTCATCTTCACCAGGACGCTCGTACAGAGCAGCAGGGCAATGCCGGCGAGCATCTGGTTGCCCACGCCGAAAAGCTGCCAGAGTGTGTTGATGCCGCCGAGCGGATCGACCACGCCCTGATAGAGAAAGTAGCCCCACGCCGCCACGCAGAGGCCGGTGCCCAGCAGGTTCGCGGGCAGGAACTGGGTGTCGCCGAGCGGCCGGTAGACATGGCCTAGCATGTCCTGGATCATGAAGCGGCCGACCCGCGTGCCGGCGTCTACGGCTGTCAGGATGAACAGCGCCTCGAACAGTATGGCGAAGTGATACCAGAAGGCTTCCATGGCCTGACCGCCGAGGGCCTGGCCGAGAATCTGCGCCATGCCAACGGCAAGCGTCGGGGCACCGCCGGCGCGCGACAGGATGCTGGTTTCTCCGATGTTCACGGCCGTCTGGTTGATCAGATCCGGCGTGATGACGAATCCCCAGTTCGACACGACTTGCGCCGCCTGCGCGGCGGTCGTGCCGATGATCGCAGCCGGTGCGTTCATGGCGAAGTAGATGCCCGGATGCAGTACGCAGGCTGCCGTGAGCGCCATGACCGCGACGAACGATTCGGCGAGCATGCCGCCGAATCCGATCAATCGCATATGCGACTCACGCTCGACCATTTTCGGTGTAGTGCCCGAGGAAATCAGCGCATGAAAACCGGAGACCGCACCGCAGGCAATCGTAATGAACAGAAAAGGAAAGAGCGTGCCGGAGAACACGGGCCCGGTGCCGTCGATGAAGCGCGTAGTCCGTGGCATCGAAAGCGTGGGCGCAACCACATAGATGCCGACCGCGAGCGCTATGATCGTGCCGATCTTCAGGAACGTACTCAAGTAGTCGCGCGGCGCGAGCATCAGCCAGACCGGCAGGCTGGAGGCGATGGCGCCATACAGGATGAGCGCCCACGCCAGTTGCGGGCCGGTCAGGGTAAAGAGCGGTCCCCAGGTGGGATCGTTGGCGACCGTCTTACCGAGGACGATCGAAATAAGCAGAAGTACGACACCGAACACGGAGGCTTCTCCCACGCGCCCTGGGCGGATAAACCGCATGTAGACACCCATCAGCAGCGCAATCGGTATCGTCGCCGCGATCGTGAAGAGTCCCCAGGGGCTGGAGGTAAGCGCCTTGACCACCACCAGGCTCAGAACCGCAAGAATGATGATCATGATCGCGAGCACGCCGACGAGAGCCAGCGAGCCCGGAACCGGTCCCAGTTCCATCTTGATCATCTCGCCAAGGGATTTGCCGTCCCGACGCACCGACGCGAAGAGCACGATGAAATCCTGTACCGCACCGGCCATCACAACACCCACAAGAATCCACAGCGTGCCGGGCAGGTAGCCCATCTGCGCTGCCAGCACCGGACCGACCAGCGGGCCCGCGCCGGCAATTGCGGCGAAATGATGGCCGAACAGCACCCACCTGTTAGTCGGTACGTAATCCATACCGTCGTCGTGGCGCTCGGCCGGTGTCTGGCGAGTTTCGTCGAGTCGCAGCACGCGCTCGGCAATGAACTTGCTATAGAAGCGGTATGCGATGAAATAAACGATGAGGGCCGCGGAAACGAGCCACACGGCATTCACACTTTCACCGCGCCCGAGCGCGAGCCTGGCGAAAGCGAGAGCGCCGACAGCGGCCAGCACCCCCCACACGAGCATGGACGCAAGCTTGTTCATGACGTCTCCTTTTTTCGAACAACGCGTGGCACAACGACTTCCGCGCAACTTTATGGACCGGCGCGCTTCAGTGTTCCCCGCTGAGCAGCAGGCATGCTTCCTATTTCACCGAAAAACAGGCTACACCCAGCTCAGAGGCACCGCAATGCGCGATTCCTCGCTGTGAGGCACGCGATGCGTCACTCAGACGGGCATGGCCAGATCTGTTACCGCGACGACTCCCGAGCGATTGTCCAAACGTCTGTTAATTGGCGACCAATGCCTATCTTGATCCGCTACAACGAAACGGGAGCGGCTGTCCTGAATCTTGAGGCCGACAGTCTCGGGCGCATACCCGACGAAATGCGTAATACCTTTGCGCCAAAACCATTCCCAAATGGCGACCGCCACTTCATTGTCTTCGAACATCATTGGTCGAAGACCTCTACCCGGGACTATCGTCGGGGGACATCGAGCCGGGTTATGAGCCAGCGTGCAATTCGTGCTCTCGCCGCACTTGAACAAGCTGCGAGCAGAAAATACGCCGCAAATGACGCTAGTGCCTATAATGAAAGGTAAGTGTAATTTGACGGGACATCATTGTCGATGTCGCGCGTGGTTAAGTGCGCGTCGGATACAGCCCGCACGTCGAGCGAGGGGAGGTGTCATGTTCAAGCATCTGCTGGTGCCCACCGACGGCTCGGCACTTTCGGAAGTCGCAGTCCAGATGGCGGTGACGCTCGCCGCCGAAAATGACGCCTCGGTTACGGGC
>NZ_JARESO010000082.1:0-30236 GCF_046030175.1 Paraburkholderia sp. RL17-373-BIF-A | reverse complement strand
CCAGCGCCAGTGCCAGTGCCAGTGCCAGTGCCAGTGCCAGTGCCAGTGCCGCTTAGCCGATGCGGACACCAATGCCACCGTGTCGCGCTAACGCCAAGCACCCACAACGCCCGCAACGCCCACAACAGCCGCAACACCGCCACGCCCGCCGACGCGCCCGCCGACGCGCCCGCCTTTGACGCACGCCCTGCCACGCGGGTTCCGGCTATTTTCACGCGCCGCCCGCCCGGCCTGGCCGCCGTTTTTCGACCGCGCGCCGCGCATGCGGTAAAATTATGGAATAGCAGCGGCGCCGCGCGAGGCAACGGGCCAATGAGCGCCGGGCAGCCGCCAATTCCTACACCACGGACGTCGAGCCATGTATCAATCGGACATCACCCAGTTCCTGAACCAGCTCAAGCAACAGAAACCCAATCTGGAAGCCGAACAACGCCGCGGCCGCGCGCTGCTGTGGGACAAACAGCCGATCGATCTGGAAGAACGCGCCGAGCAAAAAGCCTCGCGCGTAGAACAGACGCCTTACTCGTACTATCAAAACTTCTAAGCGCGTGAGTCACGCCGACGAGGCACACGGCGCAGCGCCGGCCGACGCCGCGCTCGCCGCGCCCGCCACCGATTCGACACCGGACATCGTCGACGGCATTGCTTTCGCACGCCTGTACGGCGAGCCGCTCTTCAAGCTGCCGACGGATCTGTACATCCCGCCGGACGCGCTCGAGGTGTTTCTCGAAACGTTCGAAGGACCGCTGGATCTGTTGCTGTACCTGATCCGCAAGCAGAACTTCAACGTGCTCGACATCCCGATGGCAGACGTCACGGTGCAATACCTCGGCTACGTCGACCAGTTGCGTCAGACCAATCTCGAACTCGCGTCCGAGTATCTGCTCATGGCCGCGATGCTGATCGAGATCAAATCGCGCATGCTGCTGCCGGTGAAGAAGGCCGACAGCGGCGAAGAAGCCGAGGATCCGCGCGCGGAACTCGTGCGGCGCCTGCTCGAATACGAGCAGATGAAGCTCGCCGCGCAGCGCATCGACCAGTTGCCCCAACTCGGGCGCGATTTCCTGCGCGCCGAGGTCTACATCGAGCAAAGCATCACGCCGCGTTTTCCGGACGTGAACAGCGAGGACCTGCGCGCCGCGTGGGCCGACGTGATCAAGCGCGCCAAGCTGGTCCAGCATCACAAGATTTCGCGCGAAGAGCTGTCGGTGCGCGAGCATATGAGCTCGATCCTGCGGCAACTGCAGAACGCGCGCTTCATCGAGTTCTCCGACCTGTTCGACACGAGCAAGGGCGTGCCGGTGGTGGTGGTGAATTTCATCGCCGTGCTCGAGCTGTGCCGTGAATCGCTCGTCGAAATCACCCAGGCGGAGCCGTTCGCACCGATCTATGTGCGCCTCGCCTATCTGCCCGCCTGAAGCCCTCGAACCGGGCGCAATTCCGCCCGGCGGGAGAAGGTGCCTCTTTTCGGTGCGGCAGGCACGCAAATCCACTACAATCCGGCGCTCCGAACCTGTCATTACCAGTGAGGCCGCGGGCCGCGCAATCCCAAGGGTTTTGCGCCCACCGAGTCTTGCGCCGCGCGAGGAAATCCCTGTCCGATCATGAAAGTCATCAGCTCGATCCATGAATTGCGCGACCAGTTGCGCGGCCAGAATCGCACGGCCTTTGTGCCGACCATGGGCAACCTGCACGAGGGCCATCTGTCGCTGATGCGGCTCGCTCGCCAGCACGGCGATCCGGTCGTGGCGAGCATCTTCGTCAACCGGCTGCAGTTCGGTCCGAATGAGGATTTCGACAAATACCCGCGCACGATGGAAGCGGACATCGAAAAGCTCCAGAAGGAAAACGTCTACGTGCTGTTCGCGCCGACGGAAAAGGATCTGTATCCGGAGCCGCAGGAGTACCGCGTGCATCCGCCGCACGATCTGGGCGACATCCTCGAAGGCGAATTCCGGCCCGGTTTCTTCCAGGGCGTGTGCACAGTGGTGATGAAGCTGATGTCGTGCGTGCAGCCGCGCGTCGCCGTGTTCGGCAAGAAGGATTACCAGCAGTTGATGATCGTGCGCCGCATGTGCCACCAGTTCGCGCTGCCCACCGACATCATCGCCGCCGAAACCGTGCGTGACACCGACGGCCTCGCGCTCAGCTCGCGCAATCGCTATCTGCAGGCCGCCGAGCGCGCCGAGGCGCCGATGCTGGCCGCTGAACTGAATCGCGTGCGCGATGCCGTGCTTTCGGGCGAGCGCGACTTCGCAAAAATCGAACAGGCGGCGATGGCGGCTCTTGCCGCGCGCGGCTGGCAACCCGACTACATCGCAGTGCGCAAGCGCTCGGATCTGCTGCCGCCGGGTCCGCAAGATGCGAACGCGGAACTGGTCGTGCTGGCCGCCGCCAAGCTTGGCGCCACTCGTCTTATCGACAACCTCGAAATCTGAAGCCGTCTTAGATAGCGTAGACACGCATAAGAAATCACACAGGATTGGTCATGCAACGCAACATGCTGAAGTCGAAGATCCACCGCGTCGCGGTCACGCACTGCGAGCTGCACTACGAAGGCTCGTGCGCGATCGATGAAGATCTGCTGGAAGCGGCGAACATCGTCGAAAACGAGCGGATCGACATCTGGAACATCAACAACGGCGAGCGTTTCTCGACCTATGCGATCAAGGGCGAACGCGGCAGCGGCATGATTTCGCTGAACGGCTCGGCCGCGCGGCGCGCGCAGCTGGGCGATCTGGTGATCATTGCGGCGTTCGCGGTGGTGGATGAAGCGGAACTGAAGGCCGGCTGGAAGCCGGACCTGGTATTCGTGGACGACAACAACAAGATCAAGGGCAGCCGCGATCACGTACCGACGCAGAACTGGACCTGAGCGCGCTGTTGTTCAATTGAGCGTTCGTTACGCTCGCCGCGCGGAGGGTTGTCTAGGGCGAGCCACAGCGCAGGGGCGTCAGACGCAGATCTGGACCAGAGCAACTCGTAGTCCACTGGCGCACGCCTCGCGCGAAGCCCTCAGGATTAACAACGTCGGCCGCATCATCATGCAGCGGGCGGCCAAGCCGCCTGCCCTGCCGCTTCAACCCTTCTTGCCCGTGCCGTTAGTCCACTCGACGATCGGCTGCCACTGTTCCAGATCCTTCTCCACGCGGCTTTTCGCGACGTCCCACAAGGTCAGCCCGTGGGCCGCCAGTTGCACGTAATTCTGCGTGTCGCGCAAGAAGCCCAGCACCGGCAGCTTCAAACCCTCGACAAAGCGGTGCAGTTGCTCCGCCGAGCGCGTGCGCGCATCGACGCGCATGCCGACTACGCCGATTTCGATCGCGCCTTTCCTGACCGCTTTCTCCTTGGCAAGCCGCTCAAGGAATTCCTGGGTGGCCAGAATATCGAACATGGACGGCTGGAGCGGCACGATCACCTTGTCGGCCAGATCCAGCGCGATACTCAGACGATTGCCGTGCAGCCCGGCCGGCGTGTCGATGACAGCGTGCTCCAGCCCTTTGGGCGGTCTGGCCGGCGCGTCCTGATTGACTTCCCAGCTTTCGATGGCCGGCAGCGTGTCGGGCCGCAGCGACAGCCACGCGTGCGCGGACTGCTGCTTGTCCAGGTCCGCCAGCGCGACCCATTCGCCGGCCGCGGCGAAATAGCCGGCCAGATTGGTCGCCAGCGTGCTTTTACCCACGCCGCCCTTCGGATTCGCCACCACGATCACCGTCATGAATTCTCCCGGAAAGAAGGCTGGACGCCGCCAGCCGGTTTGCCGCGTATTTGCTCTGACCTGCGCAAGTGTGCCCGCATTCGTGCCGGACTCGTGCCGGGTTCAGGTCCACTTGCCGACCCAGCCGTTGATAATATCGACAAATGCACGTTGGCCGAAGCCCCCAAACGGGTAATTGGCCGCCGTGTCCCGCCGATTTTTCCATCGAGGAACCGAATCTCATGAGCAAACTCCGCCCGGAATGCACCGTCGAACACCTCCACGAACGCCAGGAAGGCTCGCTGCCCGCCTTGCTGGGCGTGCATGTGCTGTCGCTGGAAGAAGGCGTCCTAACCGCGGAATTGACCGTGCGCAAGGAATTGCTCGCGCCGAACGGGTTTTTGCATGCCGCCACCGTGATCGGTCTCGCCGATACCGCCTGCGGCTACGCCTGCATCGCGCATCTGCCGCAGACGGCGCGCAATTTCACGACCATCGAGCTGAAAAGCAATTTTCTCGGCACGGCGACGGAAGGGACGATTCGCGCGGTCGCGAAAGGCGTGCATCTCGGGCGCAACACGCAAGTGTGGGACGCCACGGTCACCGATCCGAACGGCAAGACGATGGCGTTGTTTCGCTGTACGCAGATGGTGTTGTATTGAGTGCATCAACGTGGCGCAGCGCGGCGTCGCGCCATGAAAAAAAAGCACGCGGCCTTCCGGGCGCGTGCCTTTGATTACAAGTGTGGACCGATCAGGCAGCCACCGCCCGCGGCGCCTTCACCCCACTAAACGCCAGCGCTCCGCCACCAAGCAGCGATTGCACTACCAACGTCACCGCCCAGAACGCCGGATATTCCCAGCCGCCGTTCGGCGATGCGAAACCCCAGCCGTTATGCAGATGCTGCGACATCGCGCCGAGCATGAACGGCAGCAGCACCAGCGCGACCCAGCGGACCTGCACGCCGAGCAGCAGCGCAATGCCGCCGAACAATTCGACGAACGCCGTCACGTAGCCGAGCCAACCGGGCAAACCGAGCGAGACGAAGAACTGCGCCGTGCCGGGCAGCGTGAAGACGAAAATCTTTTGCAGACTGTGAGCGAGATACAGCACGCCCAAGGCGACGCGAAGGAGTAAAGCGGCCAGATCGGCGGAGCGGTTCGAGTTCATGACGAGATCCTTGTCGAGAGAGACGGTCCCGAGGCGGCCGTCGATGTCAGAACTCTATTCGAACCATATGAGGTGAAAAACCGCTCTACAGGCTTTGATTATTTCCCAACAGGATTTAATCGGCACTGCGCGCTCGACGCCCCATCACCCAATCGCCGCAAACAATTTCGGCAGATCGAGATGCTGCGCGAGCGTATCCGCGAGACGTTCCAACGACGCCTCGCGCAACGCCGGGTAATCGATTTCCTCGGCGTCGGTCAAACCTGCCCAAGCGAGCAAGGCGGCGCACGCGGCCGGCGTGTCGAACAGACCGTGCACGTAAGTCGCGAGAATCTGGCCATCGGCGGAAATCGCGCCGTCGGGATACGCCGCCTGCGTGTCGCCCAATCGCAGCGCGGGCGCGTCGAGCGCCGGGCCGCGCGTCTCGCCCATATGAATCTCGTAGCCGGCCACGTCGGGCGAACCGGGCAACGCCAGGCGTCCGGTCACGTTCTTCAGCGTCTTCTCACGCGTGAGCACCGTCGAGTAGTCGAGCCAGCCGAGTCCCGCCGA
The DNA here is from genome assembly GCF_046030175.1 of Paraburkholderia sp. RL17-373-BIF-A. NCBI lineage: Bacteria > Pseudomonadati > Pseudomonadota > Betaproteobacteria > Burkholderiales > Burkholderiaceae > Paraburkholderia > Paraburkholderia sp. RL17-373-BIF-A. The sequence goes on along the minus strand of NZ_JARESO010000082.1, from coordinate 24,817 downwards.
CGTCCCCGGCGCGCCCTCCACACCATGCGGATCGGCCACCTCGCGCCCGAGCATCTGCATGCCGCCGCAAATGCCGATCACACGGCCGCCATAACGCAAATGCTTTTGCAGCACCGCGTCCCAGCCTTGCGCGCGCAAAAACGCCAGGTCGCCGGGCACGTTCTTCGAGCCAGGCAAAATGATCAGATCGGCCGGCGGCACCGGCGTACCGCTTCGCACGTAATGAAAATCGACCTGCGGATGCGCGCGCAACGCGTCGAAATCCGTGTGATTGCTGATGTGCGGCAGCACCGGCACGACCACTCGCAGCATGCGCGCCGCGCCGCCGCTGTGCGCCGCGCGCAATTCGGGCGGCAGCATGTCTTCGGCGTCGAGCGTCAGGCCGTGCAGATAGGGAACGACGCCGAGCACCGGTTTGCCGGTCTTCGCTTCGAGCCAGTCCAAACCGGGCTTCAGCAAACTGACGTCGCCGCGAAAGCGGTTGATGATGAAACCGCGCACCCGCGCCTGCTCGCTCGCCGACAGACACGCGAGCGTGCCCGTGAGATGGGCGAAGACGCCGCCGCGGTCGATATCGGCCACCAGCACGACCGGGCAATCGACCGCCTCCGCGAAACCCATGTTGGCGATGTCGCGATCGCGCAAATTGATTTCCGCCGGACTGCCCGCGCCTTCGACAAAAATCGTCTCATACGACGCCTGCAGACGCGCATACGATTGCAGCACCGCTTCGAACGCGACGGGTTTGTAGTCGTGATACGCCCGCGCGTCGAGATTCATGCGCGCCTTGCCGTGGATGATCACCTGCGCGCCGCGATCGCTCGTCGGTTTCAGCAGCACCGGGTTCAGATCGGTGTGCGCGGCAATGCCCGCGGCGACCGCCTGCAAGGCCTGGGCGCGGCCGATCTCGCCGCCGTCCACCGTCACCGCGCTGTTGAGCGCCATGTTCTGCGGCTTGAACGGCGCGACCCGCACCCCGGCGCGGCGCGCGAGCCGGCACAGACCGGCGACCAGCGTGCTCTTGCCCGCATCGGACGTGGTGCCTTGGATCATCAGCGTACCGCGCGGCACGGGTACGGCGTCAGGCGGGGTCGAAGTGGTGGTCACGGATTCTCGGGCTCGGCGGTGAACAGGCATCAATTCAGGCAATGGATCGGGCAGTCAGGCAGTCCGTGCCGGTCAGTCGGCCACGCAAATCGGACAGTCGTTGAGTCAAGCGGCAACGCATCCTTCATGCAGCAGCGCAGCGCGTGGACCGCCTCGAACGCGGCATTATCCCATCGCGCCGGCCCGCGCTGCACGCCGGTACAATCACGCGATGACTCCCCGTGACCTCACCTTCGTTCTCGGCGGCGCCCGCTCAGGCAAGAGCGTGCACGCCGAACAGCTTGCCAGCGACAGCGCCCTGCCCGTTACCTACATCGCCACCGCGCGCGTAACGGACGACGCCGAATTCCGCGCGCGCATCGCCCACCATCGCGAGCGGCGTCCGGCGCATTGGCAGTTGTTCGAAGCGGGCGTCGATCTCGCCGGCGCCGTGACGCAAAGCGACGCGCCCGGCCACTGCATCCTGATCGATTGCCTGACGCTGTGGCTCGCCAATCTGCTCTGCCCGCCCGAAGGCGAAGGCTTGCCGCTCGATCAATATCGCGCGCAGGTCGCCGCGTTCGAAGCGGCGCTCGTCAATTCCAAAGGCAAGCTCATCGTGGTCAGCAACGAAATCGGCCTCGGCGTGGTGCCGCTCGGCGCGGCCACGCGTCTTTACGTCGATGAACTCGGCCGGCTCAATCAGCGCATCGCCGCGTTGAGCACCCAGGCCACGATGATGGTCGCCGGTTTGCCGCTCGCGCTGAAAACCGCGAGCCACGCGTGATGCTCTCGCTCCCGCTTCTCGTGACGCTGGCCACCGCGGGCGTCGTCGTCGACCGTTGGTTCGGCGAGCCGCGCGCGGCGCATCCGCTGGTGGGCTTCGGCAAATGGGCGACGCGTCTCGAAACGCGCTACAACACCGGCCGGCGCTTAAGGCTCAAAGGTCTGCTGGCGTGGTCGCTGGCGGTAATGCCGCCGGTGCTGATCGCATGGTGTCTGGTCGCTCTGCTGCCGTTTTTTGCGGCCTGCGTGGTGCATGTGCTGTTGCTGTGGTTCGCGCTCGGCGCGCGCAGTCTGCACGATCACATCGCGCCGATCGCTCAGGCGTTGGCGCGGCGCGATCTCCCACAAGCGCGTTTGCTGACCGCGCGCATCGTCTCACGCGAAACCGCGGATGCCGACGAAGGCGCGTTGTCGCGCGCCGCCGTCGAATCGGCGCTCGAAAACGGCAACGACGCGATCTTCGGCGCGCTGTTCTGGTTCGCCATTGCAGGCGGTCCGGGCGCGCTCGCGTTTCGTCTCGCCAACACGCTCGACGCGATGTGGGGTTATCGCACGCCGCGCTATTTGCGCTACGGTTGGGCGGCCGCGCGCATCGACGATGTGCTCAACTGGATTCCCGCGCGTCTGACCGCCGCCAGCTATGCGCTGCTCGGCGACACGCGCACCGCGTGGCGCTGCTGGCGCGAGCAGGCGCCGCGCTGGGACAGCCCGAACGCCGGACCGGTGATGGCCGCCGGCGCAGGCAGTCTGAACGTGTTGATCGGCGGGCCGGCGGTGTATCACGGCGCGCTCGAACACCGGCCGACGCTCGGCTTCGGGCATTCCGCGAAAGCCAGCCACGTGACCGCCGCGTTGGCTCTGGTCGAGCGCACGGTCATTCTGTGGCTTGCGGTGCTGATCGTGCTGGCGCTGTTGAGCGTGCCCTTTCATGGTTGAGCGAATGAGCAGTCGCGCGAACGAAACGGGCACCGCGATCGACGCGGTCGTGCATGGCGGCAACCTGCACGAAGCGGCCAGCCGCTATGGCATTCCATACGAGCAATGGCTCGACCTGTCGACGGGCATCAATCCGCACGGCTTTCCGGTCCCGCCGATTCCCGCCGATGCCTGGCGCCGCCTGCCCGACGACGGCGACGATTTCGCCGCCTGCGCCGCGCGCTACTACCGCGCGCCCGATGCCGCACATGTGCTGCCCGTCGCAGGCAGCCAGGCGGCGATTCGCGCGCTGCCCGCGCTGCTGCCGCGCGCGTGCGTCGGCATCGCGCCGCTTACGTATAGCGAATACGCGCCTGCGTTCAAACGCAGCGGCCATGAAGTGATGCCGCTCGATGTCGGCTGGGAAACATTGCCCGAAGCGCTCATGCATGTAGTCGTCGTGAATCCGAACAATCCGACCGCCGCGCATCTGAGCGCCGCAAGGTTGTTGCACTGGCATGAGCAGTTGAGCGCGCGCGGCGGCACGCTGCTGGTCGATGAGGCCTTCGCCGATACGATGCCGTCGGCGTCGCTCGCCGCGAGCACGCATCGCGAAGGCTTGATCGTGTTGCGCTCACCGGGGAAATTCTTCGGCCTCGCCGGCGTCCGCGCGGGATTCGTACTCGGCGTGCCTGCTTTGCTCCAAAGTTTGCGCGTCACGCTCGGCGCTTGGACGGTCAGTGGTCCGGCCCGCCACGCCGTCAAAGCCGCCTTCGCCGATGAAGCCTGGCAACGGGATATGCGCATTCGGCTCGATGCCGAAAGCGCGCGACTGGTCGACTTGCTGCATGCACAAGGCTTCGACACACGCGGCACACCGCTCTTCGCGTGGACCGACGACGCGCACGCCGCCGCTTTGCATGAAGCCCTCGCACGACGCGGCGTATGGACGCGTCTGTTCACTTCGTCGGGCAGCGTCCGATTCGGCTTACCTGCGAGCGAAACCGAATGGACACGCTTCGAAGAGAGCTTGTGCGAAGCCGTACGAGAGATCGATGCAACGCGAGCGTGCTGATTCAAAGAATACGAAGCCCTCGCCCCCACAATAACTACGCGCCCCGCAGCCTCCCCCGATGAACCGACTCGCCCGCTTCACCTTCGCCGCCGCGGTCTTCGTCAACGCACTGCACGCGCATGCCGCCATCTCCGTCACCGACGATACCGGCGCAACCGTCACCCTGCCCGCTCCCGCGCAACGCGTCATCAGCCTCGCGCCGCACGTCACCGAATTGCTGTATGCCGCGGGCGGCGGCGCGAAAGTGGTCGGCGCCGTGTCGTACAGCGACTATCCGCCCGAGGCGAAACAGTTGCCGCGCGTCGGCGATAACAAGGCGCTCGACCTTGAGCGCATCGTCGCACTCAAGCCCGATCTGATCGTGGTGTGGCGGCATGGCAATGCGCAGCGTCAGCTCGATCGACTGCGCGAGATGCACATTCCGCTGTTCTTCAGCGAGCCGCATCATCTCGACGACGTGGCCGTGTCGTTGACGAAGCTTGGACAACTGCTCGGCACGTCATCGGCGGCGGATGCGGCGGCGGCCGCCTACCGTCTGGACATCGCGAAACTGCGCAACCAGTATGCGAGCCGTCCGCCCGTCAGCGTGTTCTATCAGGTGTGGGACCAACCGTTGATGACGCTCAACGGCGAGCACATGGTCAGCGACGTGATTGCGCTGTGCGGTGGCCGCAACGTGTTCGCCAAACTTGAACCGCTGGTGCCGACCGTCTCGACCGAAGCAGTGCTCGCGGCGAATCCGGAAGCGATCGTCACGGCGGGACCGGGCGCGACCAAACCGGACACCACCTTGCCGCAACTCGGCACATGGCGCGCATGGCCGAGCCTGACAGCGGTGGCAAACAACAATCTGTTCGCTATCGACGGGGATCTGATCAACCGCCCGGCGCCGCGCATTGCGCAGGGCGCGAAGCAAATGTGCGAAGACCTCGAAGTGGCGCGCTTACGCAGAAAGCCTGGCGCGCAGTAACGCGCGGGCGATCAGCCGCGATCCGCCTCACGCATTCCAGCGCACCAACGACCACTGCTGCGTTGCATCGTTTCTGCGCAACCAGACGATCCCGCTCATATCGAGCGACCATCGCAGACAGCGTTCCAGCGGCACGTCCAGCACGATCGACGCGATCGCCCGCATTACACCCGCGTGCGTGACCACATAGGCCGGCGACAACTCGCGCGTGAGCGCGAATGCGTCGAGCCATGCACGTACCCGCGCGACGAATTGCGCGACGCTCTCGCCACCATGCGCGCGCGCGTGTTCGAAGTTGGCCGCCCAGTCGTCGAGCAATTCGCGATCGATAGCGTCCCAGCGTTGCGCTTCCCAATCGCCGAAGTTCATTTCCATCAGACGGTCGTCGTGACTGATCACGGAGCCGAAGTCGTTCGCCAACTCGGCGGCGAGCGCCGAGCAGCGTTTCAACGGACTCGACATCAGCACGCGTGGCGCGGGCACCTGCAAAGTCGCGAGCTTCAGGGCGAGCGCGGTGGACGATACCTCGGCATCTTCGGCGAGCGCCACGTCGCTGTGGCCGTAACACACGCCCGCATCGAGCGCGACCGCGGGATGACGAATCAGGACGATATCCATGCGAGCCCCACCAGGTAGATGCTCAATTCGAAAACTTGCTGCGCGAAACCGAGGCAATCGCCGGTATAACCGCCAATGCGTCTGACGAAATAACGGCCCATTGCCACGCGAAGTACGAGCAGAACCACGGCCACCGAGCCCGCGAAGCGCCAGTCCGGCGCAGCGAGCCCGTTCGGCCACAGCAGCCACGGCAAGCCGAATATCGCGGCGCACATGAACGCACCCGCGCTCAGGCGCTGCGCCACCGGTTTGGCCTTGCCTTCGGCACGCACGTAATCGAGCGTAGCCAGGTAGCTGATCGCACAGCTACGGCTCGCCGCGTGCGCGGCAATCATCAGACTTGCGGCACGCATCGGCGGCAATGCAACGAGCGTCTGCCACTTCAATGCAAGCGCGATGACGAGCGCGATAGCGCCGAAAGCGCCGATGCGCGAGTCATGCATGATTCGCAATACATCTTCGCGCGTATAGGCGCCACCGAACGCATCGACGCAATCAGCCAGACCGTCCTCGTGGAACGCGCCGGTCACGAGCAGCGACGCGGCCATCGACAGCAGCACCGCCACGCCCGCGGGAAATACGCGCAGCGCGGCGAGATAGACCACCGCGCTCAGTCCGCCGATCAATACGCCGACGAGCGGAAAATAACGCGCCGCCGCGTTCAGGTAGTGCGGCTCATAGCCAACCCAGCGCGGCACAGGCACGCGCGTGAAATAGCCGAGCGCCGTGAAGAAATAGCGCAGTTCCGCGAGCGGATTCATGTGTGTGCCGGTCGAGCGTTTCTGTCTGAAGGATCAAGCGGATCACGCATCGCGATTCGCGACGCCGGCCGATTCGAAGCTCGCCATTTCGTTGACGAACGCCGTTGCCGCGCGCAACAGCGGCACCGCGAGCGCCGCGCCAGTGCCTTCGCCAAGACGCATGTCGAGCGACAGCAACGGCAGCGCGCCGAAATGATCGAGCATGCGCCGATGCCCCGCTTCGTTCGACGCATGCGCAAATACGCAATACTCGCGAATGCTCGGCGCGAAGGCGTCGGCGATCAGCAAGGCCGAGGTCGCGATGAAGCCATCGACCAGAATCGTCATACGTGCCTCGGCGGCCGCGAGATAGGCGCCCGCCATCATCGCGATCTCGAAGCCGCCGAAGGTGGCAAGCACGTCGAGCGGATCGGTGGACACGGGGTGACGTGCGAGCGCCGAGGCCAGCACGTTGCGCTTCCTCGCGAGCCCCGCGTTGTCGAGACCCGTGCCGCGGCCGACGCATTCGTCGATCGGCACGCGGCACAGCCGGCTCATCAGACACGCGGCCGCCGAGGTGTTCGCAATCCCCATCTCCCCGAAACCGATCACATTGGTGCCGAGCGCCGCGTGATGCCGCACGCGCGCCGCGCCCGCCTGCATCGCAGCGAGTGCCTGGTCGCGGCTCATGGCCGGCTCGCGCGCGAAATTGCGCGTGCCGGCCGCGACGGGAATGTCGACGAGACCCGCCGTCGACGGCAACGGCGTCGCAATGCCCGCGTTGACGACTTCGAGCTCGATGCCCGAGACGCGGCTCAACGCATTGATCGCCGCGCCGCCGGCGAGGAAGTTGACGACCATCTGCGCGGTCACCGCCTGCGGATAAGGGCTCACGCCCTCTTCGGCGACACCGTGATCGCCGGCGAAGACGATCATCGCCGGGCGCGTCACGGTGGGACGCGTCGTGCGCTGAATCAGGCCCATCTGACACGCGAGCGTTTCGAGCCGGCCGAGACTGCCGGGCGGCTTCGTCTTGGTATCGATGATGTGCTGCAGCTCGTCACGCAGCGTTTGATCGAGCGGTTCGACTTCGGGCAATCCGGGCAAGCGTGGCAAAGAAGTCATGAGCGTGTGTCTGAAAGAGAATGTGGGAATGAAGCGATCAGCTTGCCGGCGTGTCATGTCCGGCAGGCGATCCGTGACGCGCGCGCGGCGCGGGAATCAGCGCCTCGTGTTCGCCGTCGCGAATCAGAATCAACGGATAGCCGAATGCGCGGCTCGCCAGCGTGGGCGTCAACACGTCGTGCACCGGTCCGGCATACGCGCCGCCCGCGCCGTCGAGCAGCAGCGCATGCGTGGCGAAGCGGCGCGCGAGGTTCAGGTCGTGACATGAAAACATCACTGTACGCCGAGGCTCGCGCGTCCACGTGGCCAACGCCTCGAGGCAGTCGATCTGATGATGCAGATCGAGATGCGACAACGGCTCGTCGAGCAGCAGCAACGGCGCTTCCAGGCATAGCACCGCCGCCAGCGCCACGCGTTGCCGCTCGCCGCCGGAGAGTGACAGCACATCACGCGCGGCGAACGCGGCGAGGCCCAACAAGTCCAACGCCGCGTGCGCCGCTTCACGATCAGCTTCGCGCTCCCAGCCCCAGCCGGTGAGATGCGGGAAGCGGTTGAGCATCACGATATCGAGCACGCTCGCGCTGAATGCGTCGGGCGCGTTTTGCGGCATCAGCGCGCGGCGTTGCGCGAGCGGCAGCGGCGGCCAGTCGGCGAGGCGCACGCCGTCGAGTTCGACATGTCCCGCCGACGGTTGCAACAAGCCCGCGAGCGTGGAGAGCAAGGTTGTCTTGCCCGCGCCGTTCGGGCCGGCGATGCACCAGATCTCGCCTGCGTAGAAGGTATGCGTGAAGGCGTCGAGCAAAGTGCGCGCGCCCACACGCAAGGTCAAACGTTGCGCGCCGAGGACGGATTCGGAAATGGAGTGAGCTTGCATCATCGGCGCCTGTGCAGGAGCATCCACAGAAACACCGGTACGCCGATCACCGACGTGATCACGCCGACCGGCAGCTGCGCCGGCGCGATCACGGTACGCGCGATCAGGTCCGCGCCCATCACCGCGACGCCGCCGCCGAGCGCCGCGGCCGGCAGCAGCATGCGCTGATCGTTGCCGAACGCGAGCCGCAGCATGTGCGGCACGACCAGTCCGACAAAGCCAATGGTGCCCGCCGTCGTCACCGCCGCGGCCGCCGCCAGCGAAGCCACCAGGTACACCCGCAAACGCAGCGGCATCACCGCAACGCCCAACGCCTGCGCGGCGGCGTCGCCACGCAGCAGCACATTCAGACGCGGCGCGACAGGCACGATCGCAACCAGCACGATAGCGAGGGCGGCGAGCGCCGTCCAGGGCATCGTGCCGCCGTTGAGGTCGCCGGTCAGCCAGAACAGCATGCCGCGCAAGCGATTGTCGGGTGCGAGGTTGAGCAACAAGGTAATGAGCGCGCCCCAGCCGGCCGCGATCACCGCGCCAGTCAACAGCAAGCGCGGCGACGTGTCCTGCGGCTCGCCGCGCCACAACTCGCGGCGCGCGAGGCCGAGCACCAGCAGGATCGACACGAATGCGCCGGCGAACGCGCTCGCGTCGACGATCCACCATGCGCAACCGGCGATCATCGCGACCAGCGCAAAGGTCGCCGCGCCGCCCGATACGCCCAACACGTAGGGCTCGGCGAGTGGATTGCGCAGCAGCACTTGCAGCAACGCGCCGGCCAGCGCGAGCAACGCGCCGCAGGCGAAACCGGCCACTGCGCGCGGCAGGCGCAGCGTGCGGACGATCTCGGCGGCTAAGTCAGACGAACCGACAGACGACGCATGCGACGGCATCAGCGCCGCCAGCACGCGCATCGGCGCAAGCGACACGCTGCCCAACGCAAGCGACGCCATCAACACCGCCAGCGCGATCACGGCGAGCGCAAGCCAGATCGCGGCCGCGCGCTTCGCGCTCATCACGCGCAGTGTCGCGGGCATCGAACTCGCGTGTCGGCTCATGTGTCGGCTCATCCGCACGACCTTAGCGAAGCGACTCGCTCACTGCTGCTGCCAACCAACCGTGAGATACGCACCGCGCCGCGGCGAGTTATACGAGTAGGCCGTTTCATAGTCCTTGTCCAACAGATTCTGGATTTGCGCGGCCACGTACCATGCTTTCGTGATGTTGTAGCGCGCCGACAGATTCACCACGCCATAGCCGCCCAGCTTGCCGCTGCTGTCATTGCTCGGGCCGCTCACGATCCACTCGCCGCCGACGCGCCACGCGGCGATGCTGCGGTTCACCGTCAGCGCCCCGAAGCGCCGCGCACGCCGCACGAGGTCGGCATCGTTGTCGAGGTCGACGGGATTTTGCAGCGTCACCGACGCGCGCACGTCCGTCTTGCCGACATGGCCGCTCCACGATCCTTCGAGCCCCTGCACCTTTGCATGGCCGACGTTCTGTGCCAGATAGATACCGGGCGTCACCTGCTCATAGTTAATCAGATTCGCGTAGCGCGTCTGGAATGCGGTCAGGCGCATCACGCCGAGCGCATTCGATGCGTACTGCAGCGCGGCTTCGATCGAATGGCTGCGCTCCGGTTGGATCAACGGATTGCCGCTGAACGGATAGTACAGATCGTCGAAGCTCGGCGCGCGAAACGAATCCGAATAGCTTGCGGTCACCTTCCAATGGCCGGTGATGTCGAAGCCATAGCCGAGATAGTAACTGTTCGCTCCGCCGAAATCGGAATACTGGTCGCGCCGCACGTTGGCCTGAATCTGGTTGCGCCCGAAGCGCCCCGTATAGCCGACGAAACCCGAATCCACATGCCGGTCGGGCGCCGCGAACGTATCCGAATCGAGGCTCTGATCGAGATGCTCATAGCCGACCTGCAACTTCTGCTGCGCGGCCAGCGCGAAATCGTTCTGCCATGTGTACTGGCGATTGTCGGTATCGAAGCGGCCGTTGTACACGCCGTTGGTATTCGACACGCTGCGGTCGTCACCTTCGGCGACGATGAAGTGCGTCGTCCACCAGTCGGTCAGCCTGCCGTTCGCGAACACCGAGACCTGGCGCACTTTGCTGTACAGGTTGTTCAGATCGGTCGGCACGCCGTACGCATTGTCGTAGCTGTTGTTGCCGTTCGACTGGAAGTAGCTGGCGCCGGCATCCCATTTGTCGTTGAACTTGTGGCGCAGCGAAGCCGAGATGCTCTCGTTCAGATAGCCGTTCGCATTCGGATTGGCGTTGGGCGCCTCACGTGGATTGAGCGACGAGAAGCCGTCGTCCTTCGACCGCGCGAGCGAAATGCTGAAGGTCGTCTTGCCGTCTTTATCCAATGCGCCGTTCACGCCTGCCTGCTGCGTCTGCGTGTGATAGCTGCCGTAGCCCAGCGAAAAATTGAAACGCGGCGGGTGGTCACCGCCCTCTTTCGTGAATACCTGCACCACGCCGCCAATCGCGCCCGAGCCGTACAACGCCGACACGTTGCCGTTCACCACCTCGACGTGATCGATCTGGTCGAGCGGAATCTGCGCGAGTTGCGGCGCACCCAGGCTCACCGAATCGACCCGCACGCCGTCGATCAGCAGCAGCGATTGCGTCGACGACGCGCCGCGCAAATAGAGGCTGGTCGTCGAACCAGGGCCACCTGTACGCGAGATTTGCGCGCCGGGCGCGAGTTGCAGGAGGCCGGGCAAATCGGTCGCGGTGGTGTCGGCGATATCCTGCTGATCGAACAGCGACGTCTGCGGGATCGCATCGGCGAGTGCTTGCGGCCCGCGCTCCGCGGTCACCACCACGGGCGACAGCACCGCCGAAGACGGCACGGCGGCCGATGAATCCGCCGCCGAGGACGAAGAAGAAGATGAAGGAGCAGCTTGCGCAGGCACGACGATCGGCAGGCCCGCGAAGGCGAGCAACGCCGCGCGGGCGAAGGGGGACAGCATGGGATGAAAGTCCTGTGGATAGCGTGCGCGGCCCGCTTCCCCGCAGGCCGATGCGTAACGAGGCGCCCGCGTATTTAACATTTTCGCGCGTGACGTGCCTCTCCCTCTGGCCGGTATCCGGGCTGGCGACACATCGATTCCGCCTTCCCACGCGTGACGCGCAGTGGCACACTCGCGAGTTGAACTTCCAACACGCGATCAGAATCGACTTGCATGACGAATGCGGTCGCTTACCGTTGCGGGGGCAGCGCAGGTTGACGCGTTCACGTGAACGGCGCGCCCTGCTTCCCGTTTAACTGCGCGCGCCGTTGAAAAGCGCACGCGGGCACCAGAGTGCGGCAAGTTTAGGAGCGGCCTCGGGGTCCGTCAATAATGCCGGGACCGTGGGCCGTCTGTTCTGTTAAGTGCAGGCTATTGTCCGACGCGTGAGTACTTTTTCATCATATGGTCGATAAAAGCCTGCACAAAGCGATGTTGTTACGTCTCGAAACGAGACAATTGTCGGAACCTGCGACATTCCGCGCTAAAATGCGATGTCTTTAGAGGACGCAGCACATGCTCACCGAACTCGAAACACTTTCACAGAATATCGGCAAGCTGATTGCGATCAGCCAACGCCACAATGAAGCGCGACTCGCGCTCGAAGAGCAGCTCGCCCAATCGCGCGCCGAAGTCGAAGCCACGCGCACGGAACTTGCGATGCTGCGCGAGGAACGTAACGCGCTGCAGGCGGAACGCGACGCGCTATCGGCGAAGATCGACGACGCACAGGTGCGCCTGAATGCGATTCTCGAGAAGCTGCCGCGTGCCCGCGCGAACAGCGAGCCGGACAACCAGCTCGATCTGCTCGAGCCGGCTCAGCATGAAGTCGAAGCTGAGAGCGACGTGACCCGCCACGGAGAAAATGCATGACCACCAAGCAGATCGAAGTATCGATTCTCGGCGTGCCCTATCGCCTCGCCTGCTCGCCGGAAACGGAAGCGGCGCTGCTCGAAGCGGTCGCACGCGTCGACGCCGAAATGTCGAAGATCCGCAATAACAGCAACGTGCGCGGCACGGACCGCATTGCTGTCATGGCTGCGCTGTCGCTGGCATCGGAACTGCTTAGACTGCAATCGAGCGTGAGACACGGAGAAGCATTTCCCGCTGAAGAAATCCGGCGTACAATGCATCAAATGAACGAACAGTTAGGTACTGTGATTGAGCAGTACAGCATGCAGTAAGTGTCGTGTGTTATCGTGCTGCCGGTCCTGAGATCGGCGGCGGATTCAAACGGAGTGCGTGAGCACAAGACGTGCAAGATTCAGCAAACGTTTGAGTTCAATCGGTAGTTCAGCTTCATCGGTTTAGCTTCCCTGCCTGGTTCGCCAAGGTCATATATTCCTTGAACCAATGCCATGTGCACGGTTGCGGAAATTTGTAGCACGGGTGTGCGCGTCACTCTGTCTGATGTACCCGAAGTGTTGCTAACTGCGACCAATTCTGAACCCCCGGTTCAGGATGCCGGCCTAGCGGCTAAGGCGGGGACCTTATTTAGAACGGCATCGGACTTCGGTTCGGTGCCGTTTTTCTTTGGGCGCTGTTTTTTGTACGCCGATTTTCTCCGCATCTTCAACCCCTTAACGTTCAATTCGATTCATGCGCTACTGGCTAATGAAGTCCGAACCGGACGAAGCAAGCATCGATCATCTCGCCAACGCACCGCATCGCACGTTGCCGTGGACCGGCGTGCGCAACTATCAGGCGCGCAATTTCATGCGCGACATGATGCAGGTCGGCGACGGTGTGCTGTTCTATCACTCGAGCTGTCCCGAGCCCGGCATCGCGGGTATCGCCGAGGTATCGTCCACCGCGTATCCGGACCCCACGCAGTTCGATAAGAAGAGTCCCTATTACGACGCGAAGTCGTCGCAGGAAACGCCGCGCTGGGTGCTCGTCGATGTGGTGTTCAAGAAGAAGATCCCGCTGATTCCGCTCGCCGCGCTGCGCGAGCATGACGAACTCAAGGACATGCGCGTGCTCGCCAAAGGCAACCGCCTGTCGATCACGCCGGTGACCGAAGCCGAATGGCGCTTCATTACCAAGCGGCTCGCTTGAGCTTGCATGCCTGATGGATGCGCGACGCGTATTCATGCACACGCAAACGTTAAAGCAACGTCAAACCGGGGAACCAAGCTCAGGTTACAAGCGCCTAACGGACTCAAAAACGGGACTCGCAAACGCCGTGCCATTGCGCGGCGCTTGCCCCGATCGTGCACAACCTGTTCAAGCAAGGAGTCCAACAATGACGAAAAACACCGCACGTGCACTCGCTTTCGCTCTCGTCTGCGCCGCGCCTGCCGCGCTCGCACTGACGCCGGCCGTCGCACGCGCGCAAGGCGTCATGCAATATCAGCCGGCCGGCGTGCTGTCGCTCAACGCGCAGGCCAGCGCGGAAGTGCCGCAAGACGTCGTCGATATCACGCTGTTCTACGAGCAGGAAGCGAGCGATCCGTCGGCGCTCACGGCAACGCTGAACCAGCGCGCCGATTCGGCGCTGCAAAAGGCCAAGGGTGTGAACGGCGTAACGGCACGCACGGGTTCGTTCGCGATCTATCCGTCCACCGACCGTGACGGGCGCATTTCCGCATGGCGCGGCCGCACGGAGATCGTGCTCGAATCGCACGACTTCGCCGCGGTGTCGAAACTCGCGGGTCAAATGGCATCGATCATGCAGGTCGGCAACGTGCAGTTCTCGCTCTCGCCTGAAGCGCAGCGCGCGGCCGAGCAGAAGCTCACCGGCGAAGCGATCAAGTCGTTCCGCGAGCAGGCCGCTTCATCCGCGCAGGCGTTCGGCTACAGCGGTTATTCGATTCGCGAGGTCAACCTCGGCCACAACGGCGTGATGCCGCGTCCGATGATGATGATGAGCGCACGCGCCATGGGCGCCGACGCGAAGGCTTCGGCGCCGGTGCCGATCGAAGGCGGCACGTCGACGGTGACTGTGAATGTGTCGGGCTCGGTGCAGATGAAGTAACGCGCTTTACTGGTCGCAGCGGTGCTTTGACGCAGTAAGAGAAAAAGCCACGGCATGCCGTGGCTTTTTCTCATTGGCTACGATAAAACGTAGCGGTCAGTCAGATCAACTCGCACTGACCGCCTGCGCCGGTTCACGACGCGCGCGGCGATAAGACCACACCAGCATGGCGATACCGGCGAGGATCATCGGCAGCGACAGCCATTGGCCCATGGAAAGCCCCATGGCCAGCAGACCGAGGAAATCGTCCGGCTCACGCGCGAATTCGACCGTGAAGCGCGCGAGGCCGTAGCCGATCAGAAACACGGCGGAAATCGCGCCCATCGGCTTCGGTTTGCGCGAGAAGAAGAACAGCACGAAGAACAGCGCGACGCCTTCCAGCGCGATTTCATACAGCTCCGACGGATGGCGCGGCAGCATGTGATATTGCGCGAACACTTCGTTCAGATGCCATTGCGCGGCCAATTGCGGATGCGCGGTGAGCCACGCGGCGTCGTCGGGCGCGGCGCCCGGAAACAGCATGGCCCACGGCGCCGACGGATCGGTCACGCGGCCCCACAACTCGCCATTGATGAAGTTGCCGAGGCGCCCTGCCGCGAGGCCGGTGGGCACCATCGGCGCGACGAAGTCGGTAACTTGCAGCCACGAGCGTTTGCGCTGGTACGCGAACAGCACCATGGCAAACGTCACGCCGAGAAAGCCGCCGTGAAACGACATGCCGCCTTCCCACACCTTGAAGATGTCGAGCGGATGCGCGAAATAAAAGCTCGCCTTGTAGAACAGCACGTAGCCGAGCCGGCCGCCGAGAATCGTGCCCAGCACGCCGTAAAACAGCATGTCGTCGATATCTTTGGCGGTCCAGCCTTGCGCGGCGACGTAAGGCAAACGCAACCGCAGCCGGCCGACGACGATCGCCGCGATGAACGCGACGAGGTACATCAGTCCATACCAGCGCACTGCGAGCGGCCCCAGATGAATGGCAACGGGGTCGAAATTGGGGTGAATGAGCATCGTGTTGTTATGGGCAGTTCAGGTTCAGAAGCAGGTTTGGGTGGGCGGCACTGCCCGCACCTTGCGGTGCATGCATTGGACGGTCCGGCCGGCAATGCGTTCGCGAGGACGCGTCTAAATGCGCGGCGCGGTGGATGGCTGCGCCTCGACGGTCGACGCATGCGCCCGCACGATGTCGATGAAGCCCGCCAGCACCGGGCTCACCTCCGCGGTCCGCCAGACGAGGCCCGTCTCGATCGCGGGCACCGACTCGGAAAGCGGCCGGTACACGACGCCGGTGCGGCGCAGATTACGCAACGATTGCGGCACCAGTGCGACACCCATGCCGGCCGACACGAGGCTTACGATCGTTTGCATCTGGATCGCTTCCTGGCCGACCCGGGGCGCGAGGCCCGCCACGCCGTAGCAATCCATAATGATGTCATAAAAGCCTGGCGCCAGACGTCTTGGGAAGACCACGAGCGGTGCATCGGCGACGTCGCGCAGGCTGATCGGCGTGTCCAGCCATTCGGCGCGCGGGTCGGCATCGTCGCCGCTGACGCTGGCCACGCGCGCTGCCATGTCCGTCGACATGGCGATCACCAGCGGCTCGCGCGCGATCGGCAGCCACGAGAGCTGGGTGGCGTGGCGGGGCGGCAGCGGCGCGATCACGAGACCCGCGTCGATGCGCCCGGCCACCAGTTCGTCCACCTGCACGTCGCTGGTGGCTTCGGTCAATTCCAGCCGCACACGCGGATGGCGCGCGCCGAAATCGCGCAGCAACAGCGGCAGCAGGCCGTAGTCCGCGGTGGAAACGAAAGCCAGCGACAACACGCCCGCCTCGCCGCGCGCGAGGCTCTGCGCGAGCGGCCGCAGGCCCTCGGCGCTCGCCAACAGACGCTGCACCTCGGGCAACAGATCGGCGCCGACCGACGTGAGTTCGACCGAACGCTTGGTGCGCGCGAACAATTCGACGCCGAGCGTCTCTTCGAGCGCCCGGATGGCTTGCGACAACGGCGGCTGCGTCATGGACAGACGCACGGCCGCGCGCCCGAAATGCTTTTCTTCGGCGACGGTAGCGAAATAGCGCAACTGGCGCAGATCGGGAATGGCAGGCAGCATGATTGATACATTTTACGACCTAATGAAGCTCGAATAATACATTGGACACGCACATCGCAAAACTGCATCCTTGCGCGACACGTCGGACTACACTGGACGGATGCCGCCGGCCGCCCACGCCGGCGAGGCAAGAACCCGCAGCGCGGATCAAAACAAAACAGACTGGAGTTCCCATGGCATACAACCGTCGTTCGAAGAACATCACGCAAGGCGTGGCGCGTTCGCCGAATCGCTCGATGTACTACGCGCTCGGCTACCAGAAGGCCGACTTCGACAAACCGATGATCGGCATCGCCAACGGCCACTCGACGATCACGCCGTGTAACGCCGGCCTGCAGCGTCTCGCCGACGCCGCCGTCGCCGCGATCAAGGGCTCCGACGCGAATCCGCAGATCTTCGGCACGCCGACGATCTCGGACGGCATGTCGATGGGCACCGAAGGCATGAAGTACTCGCTGGTGTCGCGCGAAGTCATCTCCGACTGCATCGAGACCTGCGTGCAAGGGCAGTGGATGGACGGCGTGGTCGTGATCGGCGGCTGCGACAAGAACATGCCGGGCGGCATGATCGGCATGCTGCGCACCAACGTGCCGAGCATCTATGTGTACGGCGGCACGATCCGTCCGGGTAACTGGAAAGGCACCGACCTGACCATCGTGTCGTCGTTCGAAGCCGTCGGCGAATTCACGGCGGGGCGGATGTCGCAGGAAGATTTCGAAGGGATCGAACAGAACGCGTGCCCGTCAACGGGTTCGTGCGGCGGCATGTACACCGCCAACACCATGAGCTCGTCGTTCGAGGCACTCGGCATGTCGCTAATGTATTCGTCGACGATGGCCAATCCGGACCAGGAAAAGGTCGACTCGGCGGCTGAGTCGGCGCGTGTGCTGGTCGAAGCGGTCAGGAAGGATCTGAAGCCGCGCGACATCGTCACGAAGAAGTCGATCGAAAACGCCGTGGCCGTGATCATGGCCACCGGTGGGTCCACCAACGCCGTGCTGCACTTCCTCGCGATCGCGCACGCGGCCGAAGTGGAATGGAGCATCGAGGACTTCGAGCGCATGCGCAAGAAGGTGCCGGTGATCTGCAACCTGAAGCCCTCAGGTCAGTTCGTGGCGACCGATCTGCACAAGGCCGGCGGCATCCCCCAGGTCATGAAGATCCTGCTCGACGCGGGCCTGCTGCACGGCGATTGCATCACGATCACCGGCAAGACCATCGCGGAAGAGCTAAAGGACGTGCCGGGCAAGCCGCGCGCCGATCAGCAGGTGATTTTCCCGATCGACAAGGCGCTCTACAAGGAAGGCCACCTCGCAATCCTGAAGGGCAATCTGGCCGTCGATGGCGCGGTCGCCAAGATCACCGGTCTGAAGAACCCGGTCATCACCGGCCCGGCCCGCGTGTTCGACGACGAGCAAAGCGCGCTGGAAGCGATTCTGGCCGACAAGATCGTGGCCGGCGACGTCGTCGTGCTGCGCTACCTCGGCCCGAAAGGCGGCCCCGGCATGCCGGAGATGCTCGCGCCGACCTCGGCGATCATCGGCAAGGGCCTCGGCGAGAGCGTCGGCCTGATCACCGACGGGCGCTTCTCGGGCGGCACGTGGGGCATGGTGGTCGGCCACGTCGCGCCGGAAGCCTTCGTGGGGGGCACGATCGCGTTCGTGCAGGAAGGCGACTCGATCACCATCGACGCGCACAAGCTGCTGTTGCAACTGAACATCGACGACGCCGAGCTGGAGCGCCGCCGCACCGCATGGCAACAGCCGAAGCCGCGTTACACGCGCGGCGTGATGGCAAAGTACTTCGCACTGGCGCAGCCGGCCAACAAGGGCGCGATAACGGGCTAAGCAACGGCGACGGCTGGCCGCCGGTGAACGTCCGTGATCCGGCGGCGCGACGACAGCCGTGCAAGCACGCGTAAAGCTACGTAAAAGCGAAAGGGGTACACGGAAAACCGTGCGCCCCTTTCCTTTTATAATGCTGGCACCACGAGTCGGGCACTTGCACCGACGGAGACCAGAATGAGATCAAAGTCGCACACAGCGCTTGCAGCCGCCGTCGCGCTGGGCGCCGCGTTGAGTGCCGGCAGTCCGGCGGCGAATGCCGAGGCTGCTGGCCTCGCGCTCGCCCAGCAGCAGAACTGCATGAGTTGCCACTCGGTCACGCGTTCCTTCATGGGACCGGCGCTGCATGATGTCGCGGCGAAATATGCCGGCCGTGAAGACGCCGCCACTTATCTGCAGCACAAGATTCTGGACGGCAGCACGGGCGTGTGGGGTCCGGTGCCGATGCCTGCGAACACGCAGCTCACGCCTGATCAGGCGGCTACGCTGGCAAGTTGGGTGTTGACGCTCAAATGATAGCGAGCGCCTCGCGAAAGGCGCCGCGCGCAGGCTACGCTCCCAGCGCACGCAGTCCCCAGTAGATGGTCGAACCACGGCGCCAGTGCTTAAGCTGAACGGCACGCAGCAGGCGGCGCCACTCAACGCGCCCGCGCCTCACCTCACACGATCACGCGCTGCCCGAGGCGCGCCGCGCGATCTCTTCCAGCACCGCTTCCCGCACCCAGCTTGTCATCTCATTCTCTAGCGTCAGCGCCACTTCGCGCGTGATCTGGTCGATGAGCCAGCCCGTGTGCGCCTGCAAGGTCTCGCGGCAGCGTTCCTCGATCACGCTGCGCCCGTCGCCCGCCAGGAAACCGGCGACGCGTCTGCGCAGACGTTCGGCGATGACGTCGACATCCAGATCCAGATCCAGTGGCGCCTCGACGGCGCCTTCGCGCGCGATATCCGGCGGTACGGTCGAGCCCGCCTCGAGCGGCGTGATCGGCTCCGCCCGATCGAATACGCCCGCCGACGGCGCGTGCGCGTCGTCATGCGCATGCCGCGGCTCTGCGACGTGGTGCGCCCGGGAGCGCTTTTTCGGATGATGATGATGATGGTCGGCCGGATGCGCCGGCTGCGGCGCGTGTGCGGCATCTTGCGGCGTACGCGGCTGCGGTGCGAGAGTCGGTTCCTGTGCCCGCAACGGCTCCGCCGCGAGCACCGGCTCGGGCGACCTCACCTGCTCGGGCGTCAGCACCGGCTGCGGCGCAAGGACGGGCTCGGCCTTGAAGCTGGGTTCGCGCGGGCCATCGAGTTCGGCCGCATCGCTCGAAGCATGCCGCGCCGGCACAGAATGACCCTGCACGAGAACCTCGTGCAGAACCGGGATGGAATCGTCATTGGGATCGGACACGTGCGCTCTCCGTGTTTGAGTCGAAGCTGAAGCAGCCCGCGTGCACGCCGGATGCCTGAGATCAGACACAGGCGACGCGGACCGAATGGGACCTAGCTGCCTTGCTTGTAGTTGTTCAAAGCATAGCCGCGATCGCGATAGAAGCGATAGCGTTCGCGGCCCGCGGCGAGTTCCTCGTGTGCGTTACCGACCACTTCCAGCAATCTCTCGAAGCGCGCGAATTGCGCCGGCACCGTGGCGCCCAGATTGAGCAGCACCTGATGATGCGGCACATCGTCGAGGCTGGAAGCCAGCACGATCGGTGTTTGCGCGGCGAGCGGCGTGCCCGCCATGCAGTGCGGCACGAAGTCGAGCGGCGAGAAGGTCCACAACTGTTCGTCGAAGGCCTTCAGGCGCGCCGGCTCGGCCAGCACAATGGTCGGCTGGCCCGCCTGATACGCCTTGCGGATCAGACGGCACGCATACAGCAGCGAATCGCCGACGTTCGAATGAAAGTCGATTCTCGTCATCGGCGGCTCCGCTTTGCGTCTGCGATTGCAGCCGCGCCTGCGTCTTTACTGCATTGCGTCATTGTGCGGCGCGACCGTCCGCGGCCCTGTCGATGAGGAACTGCGCGAGCAACGGCACTGGACGGCCGGTGGCGCCCTTCGCCGCACCGCTCTTCCATGCCGTACCCGCGATGTCCAGATGCGCCCACGGATAGGCGTCGGTGAAGCGCGACAGGAAGCACGCCGCCGTCACGCTGCCCGCCGGACGGCCGCCGATGTTGGCCATATCCGCGAAGTTCGACTTGAGCTGGTCCTGATACTCGTCGTCGAGCGGCAGACGCCAGGCCGGGTCGGACGCTTCACGCGATGCGTCGAGAAGCTCGCCCGCCAGCGCGTCGTCTTTCGAGAACAGGCCGCTGTTATGGTGGCCCAGCGCGATGATGCAAGCGCCCGTGAGCGTGGCGATATCGATCACCGCCGCCGGCTTGAAGCGCTCGGCGTAGGTCAGTGCGTCGCACAGGATCAGGCGGCCTTCCGCGTCCGTGTTGAGCACTTCGATCGTCAGGCCCTTCATGCTGGTGACGATGTCGCCCGGCTTGGTGGCCGTGGCCGACGGCATGTTCTCGACCGCCGGAATGATGCCGACCACGTTGATTTTCAAGCCCATTTCGGCGACGGCGCGCAACGTGCCCAGCACCGAACCGGCGCCGCACATGTCGTACTTCATCTCGTCCATGCCTTCGCCCGGCTTCAGCGAAATGCCGCCCGTGTCGAAGGTCACGCCCTTGCCGACCAGCACGACCGGCGCGGCTTTCGCGGCACCGCCCTGGTACTGCAGCACAATGAACTGCGCCGGTTCGACCGAGCCGGCCGTGACCGACAGGAACGAGCCCATTTTGAGCGCTTCGCACTGCTTTTCGCCCAGCACTTCGACCTTCAGCTTCCAGTCTTTGGCGAGCTTCTTGGCGGTGTTGGCCAGGTAGGTGGGCGTGCAGACATTGCTCGGCAGATTGCCGAGGTCGCGCGTCAGGTCCATGCCGTTGGCGAGCGCGGCGCCCTGCTTCGCGGCCAGCTTGGCGGTCTTCTCGTCGCCCGTGTTGACGCTGAAGACGATGCGCTTCAAGGCGCGCGCCGAATTGTCCGGCTTGCTCTTCATCTGCGTGAACTTGTAGGTCAGTTCGCGCAGCGCGAGGATTGCGGCGCGCACGCCCCAATCGGCCGTTCGTTCGAGGATCGGCAGCTGCGCCAGCGTGAAGGTGACCTGGACGATCTTGGTGGAGAGCAGCGCGCGCCAGGCGGCCCGCACGGCTTCGCCGTAGGCTTTCTGGTTGAAAGCGTCCTGCTTGCCGAGGCCGACCAGCAGAACGCGGGAGGCGCCGATGCCCGACACTTCGTGCAGGAACAGCGTGGTGCCGGCCTTGCCGTCCATGTCGCCGGCCTTGATGATGCGGTTCAGCAGGCCGCGGGTGGCCTCGTCGATCTCGAGAGCCGCGCCCGACAGGGTTTGCGACTCGAACACGCCGATTACGATGCAATCGGATTTCCCAGTCAGGAAACCGTTTGACGAGCCTTTGGTCCAATCACAGGCTTTTATGCTAAAGTCCATCGCGCTTGTCCTCGGATAAAATCTGGGCTTAGGATGAAAGCCGCAATTATCCGCTATTTTTCCTGCGGCGGCTGCACCGGAGGTGTGACGGGAAGCAACCCGTGCGCCACTGAGAGCGCCCCCTCTCATCATCAATAATGATCTTCGAACGCTCCCTCCAGCGCGAACTCGCGTATACGGCTGGTGCCGTGTTCATGGTTCTCCTCACGCTCGTGCTGACGACGATGATGATCCGCATCGTCGGCTTCGCAGCCTCGGGCGAGATCGACCCGCGCGACGTGCTGGTCCTGATCGGCCTGACCGTGATCGGCTACCTGGCGATCATGCTCGTCGCGACCCTGTTCGTGTCGATCCTGTTCGTCCTGACCCGATGGTACAAAGACTCCGAGATGGTCGTGTGGCTGTCCTCGGGTGTCAGTCTGACCCAATTCATCAAGCCGATCGGCATTTTTGCCACGCCGATCATCATCCTCATCATGTTCTTCGTGTTTGTTGGCTGGCCGTGGTCGAATCAGCAGAGCAAGCTGATCCGCGCGCGCTTCCAGCAGCGCGACGAGGTCTCGCTGCTCGCGCCGGGTCAGTTCCGCGAATCGGCCACCAGCCACCGCGTGTTCTTCATCGAGAAGATGTCTCCCGACCAGGCGCGCGTCGAAAACGTGTTCGTGACCAGCACGGAAAACGGCAAGGTCAACGTGGTCGTGTCGAAAACCGGCCATACCGAGACGCGTAAGAACGGTGATCGTTTCGTCGTGCTGGAAAACGGTCGCCGTTACGACGGGCAGCCGGGCCAGCCGGATTTCCGCATCATGGAGTTCGAGCGCTACGGCGTGAAAATCCAGAGTCAGCCGGTCGTCAATACGCCGACCACCACCGGCACACCCACGCTCACGCTGCTGCGCAATCCGACCAACGACAATCTCGCCGAATTCGCCTGGCGTGCCGGGCTGCCGCTCATCGCGATCAATCTGATGCTGCTGGCCATTCCGCTCGCGCATCAGAACCCGCGGCGCAGTCGCACCATCAATCTGGTGATGGCGGTGCTCATCTATCTGACGTATTCGAATTTGTTGAACGTGGTGCAGTCGTGGATCGAGCAGGGCAAGATGTCGTTCCCGGTCGGGCTGGTGGGTCTGCACGTGATCGTCGCGGCAATCGTCGCGTTTATTTTCTGGCTGCGCGTGCGCAACCGGCCGCTCATCACGCGCGCGATGTTCAGCCGTTCGCAGGGAGCCTGACCGATGCGCATCTATGAAAAGTATTTCGCGCGTCAGGTCTACCTCACGTTCATCTTTATTCTGTTTGCGTTTTCGGGTTTGTTCTTCTTCTTCGACCTGATCAACGAACTCAATTCGGTCGGGCACGGTAATTACAAGTTCCAGTACGCCGTGCTGCGGGTTGCGTTGCAAACGCCTTCGCGCTTCTACGAGATCATTCCGGTCGCGGCGCTGATCAGCGCGATCTATGTGTTCGCGCAAATGGCGGCGAATTCCGAGTACACGATCTTCCGTGTATCCGGGCTCGCTACGAATCAGGCGTTGCGTTCACTGTTGAAGATCGGCATTCCGCTTGTTTTGCTGACTTATTTGATCGGCGAAGTGGTTGGGCCGTACACGGATCAATTGTCGGAGCGCGTGCGGCTCGAGGCGCTGGGGTCTTCTGTGTCGAGCAATTTCGAGTCCGGTGTGTGGGTGAAAGATACGCTCACGGCACGCGCGGACGGCGAGCAAGTGACGCGCTTTGTGAACGTCGGCGAGTTGAAGCCGGATGCGACGATCAGCAACGTGCGCATCTACGAATTCGATTCGAAGTTCCGGCTCTCGAATGTGCGGACCGCGAAGAGCGGCAAGTATCAGCCGCCGGGTCATTGGCAGTTGACCGGCGTGACCGATACGCAATTGATCGATGTGCCCCCTCCTCCGGGTACGCCCGCCGATGCGCTGGATCCGGTGTATCGGGCGAAGGAAGTCACTGTGCCGGAGTATTCGCTGCGCTCTGAATTGACGCCGCAGATTCTGTCGGTGCTGCTGGTGTCGCCGGATCGGATGTCGATGTTCAATCTGTTCCGGTATA
The DNA here is from genome assembly GCF_046030175.1 of Paraburkholderia sp. RL17-373-BIF-A. Taxonomy (NCBI): domain Bacteria; kingdom Pseudomonadati; phylum Pseudomonadota; class Betaproteobacteria; order Burkholderiales; family Burkholderiaceae; genus Paraburkholderia; species Paraburkholderia sp. RL17-373-BIF-A. The sequence goes on along the minus strand of NZ_JARESO010000082.1, from coordinate 1,115 downwards.
TCCAGCATTTGACCGAGAATCATCAGGATACGCAGCGGTATGAAATTGCGTTGTGGCGCAAGCTGCTTTATCCGTTTGCGGTGTTTGTGATGCTGGTTTTGTCGTTGCCGTTTGCCTATTTGCATACGCGGGCTGGTGTTGTTGGGATGAAGGTTTTCGGCGGGATCATGCTGGGGATGAGTTTTCAGTTGTTCAACACCTTGTTCTCGCATATCGGGACGTTGAATACCTGGCCCGCTCCTTTGACCGCGGCTACGCCAGGGTTGGTTTATCTTGTGCTTGGGTTGGTTGGGTTGAAGTGGGTTGATCGTCACTAGGGGCGTGCGTCATGGCTATGCATGGGATTGTTTTGTTTGGGCATGGCGCGAGGGATGTGCGGTGGCGGGAGCCATTTGAGAGGCTGGCTATCAAGTTGCGGGACGCTTCTTTCGGCGCTCGGCCTGTGGCGTTGGCGTTTCTTGAATTGATGGAGCCGGATTTGCCTACAGCTGTGGGAGACCTTGTCGCTCAAGGCTGTCATGTGGTTACCGTTGTGCCTGTGTTTTTTGGGCAAGGGGGGCATGTGAGGAAGGATTTGCCTTTAATTATCGAGCAATGCCAGGCATTGCATCCCTCTGCTCTTATTAAGTGTGCTGGTGCTGTGGGTGAGGATGACGCTGTGTTGGACGCTGTCGCGGAGTATTGTCTGCGGCAGGTTTGATTGCTTTAAATTTGTGCTCTTTGGGCGTTGGCCTTTCCTTGAATTCATCGTGGTCTATTAGCGTTGCCCCTGTGCGGGGCGACACCTACTTTTCTTTGCCTGCCGCAAAGAAAAGTAGGCAAAAGAAAACGGCTCACACCGCTAATTCTTAAGCGGGTCCGTGACACGCAAAATTAGAACGCCGCGGAAATGTCGGCGAAGAAAAAAACGAAGCGATTGTTTGCAGAACGACCGCGACGGCGCGCGCAGCGCTGCCGGAAGAATGACTGCCTTGTCACGAAAGCGGAATGTGGGAGAGCACAGATTCCAGATGTACCACTACCGCGACGGCGCGGGGGACCCACTTATAAGCTAGCGGTTTGAGCCGCTTTCTCTTGCTTACTTCTCTTTGCGGCGGCAAAGAGAAGTAAGTGCC
>NZ_JARESO010000081.1:0-31682 GCF_046030175.1 Paraburkholderia sp. RL17-373-BIF-A | reverse complement strand
CCGGCATCCCTCGCGATGCGGAGCGTGGTGACTCATTTGATGGATCAGGAAAACTTGGAGACTGTCATGACGACTGAAAGCGTTGCAATTATCGGTTCTGGGCGCATTGGGCGTGGCTGGGCCATTGTGTTCGCACGCGCCGGGTTCAACGTGAATGTCCACGACGCAAACAGCGAGATGCTCGCTGGAGCCATCTCGGCTATTCGCGACAGCGTCGAGGACCTGAACGGCTACGGTCTTATTGACGAGCCGGTCGAGACGATTGTCGCGCGGGTCAAAGCGTGCCCGGATCTCGCGGACGCGGTCCGTGACGTCGCTCTTGTGCAAGAGAATATCGGCGAAGTCATCGAAGCAAAGCGCGCTCTGTTCGCTGATCTCGATCGCTTGACGGGACCGGACACCCTGCTGGCTAGCTCCACGTCGGGTTTGCCTACATCCGCTTTCACAGAAAAACTCGAGGGCCGGGCACGATGCCTCGTCGGGCATCCGGTGAATCCGCCCTCGCTCGTTCCTCTTGTCGAATTGTCTGGCGCGCCGTGGACTTCGCCGGAAGTTATCGCCAAGGCGCGCGAGCTATACGTCCGCGCAGGCCAGAAGCCGGTGACCGTGAACTACGAGATCTCCGGATTTCTGCTGAACCGCATCCAGGGGGCAGTGCTCGACGAGGCCATGAGCCTTTATGAGCAGGGATATGCCAGCGCGGCCGATCTTGACACGGTGATGACCGATGGACTTGCTATGCGCTGGTCATTCATGGGGCCGTTTGAAACGATTGACCTGAATGCACCTGGCGGCCTCGCCGACTACGCGGATCGCTACGGCGGCACCTATCGCACGATCGCTTCCGAACGCGTGCCATTCGCGTGGGAGCCTGAGACGATTCAGAAGCTCCATGACGAGCGGCGAGCGGTCCTCTCGGAAGATGAAATCGAAGCTCGGAGCCGGTGGCGTGATCGACGCCTGATGGCTTTGCTCGCACATCGACGCTCACTGGAGTCAAAGGAAAGCTGAAGCAGCCCTTCCTGCCAGGATTGCGTGGAGCGACCGGCGCGCGCGAGCACGCGGAATTCGTACCTGCCGAGAGCTTCTGCGCCGACGAACGAGTCTGAGATGCTGGTCATCGCCGGGGGGTTCGGCGGCTCCTCAGGTGCGATCCAGTCCTACGTCAAGTGCGGCGAGTTGAGCCGTTCGTTCTTCAGGGTGCTGCTCGGAGGCATTGGCAACGAAAGGCGGTTCGGCCGGCGCGACGGAGCCGCAGCCGATGAATTCCGTTTCCTCCGATGACCCCCGTTCAGGTCGACGCTGGGGTATGGATAACTAAAAATTGCCAGACAGATCGAGCGTTAAAAGGAATTCCCGACCGCATCCGATTGAAACTGGAGGCAGTAATTGAAAACCATCGCCTTTCTTGACCGTGCGACGCTCTCCGTCGAAATGCCAAAGTTCTCTTTCGCGTATCGCTGGATTGAATATCCGTCGACTAAACCTGAACAGGTTGTCGAACGCTGTAAACGCGCGCAGATCGTAGTCACCAACAAGGTGCCTCTATCGCGAGAAGCGCTCGACCAATTGCCCGAACTCGAACTGATCGGTGTGCCCGCCGCTGGTGTCAATCACCTCGATCTGGAATCGTGTCGCAGCCGTGGGATAGACATTGTCACGTGCGCAGGCTATTCGACTATTTCCGTGCCTGAGCACGCCTTCGCGCTGATGATGGCCCTGCGCCGAAATCTCGTGCCGTATTGGCGCGACGTCTATGCAGGGGGGTGGAGCGGTTCGCCGACGTTTTATGCGGAACTGCATCCGGTTGAGGATCTCTATGGCTCAACCCTTGGCATCGTCGGGGCGGGGCATGGCGGGAAGCGCATCGCGCAACTCGCCGATGCGTTCGGCATGCGCGTGCTTTTGGCCGACCGCAAAGGCGCGACTTCATTGCGTCCCGGCTACACGGCGTTTGACGACGTGCTGCGAGAGTCAGATGTGATCAGCCTGCACTGCCCGCTTTCGGACGAGACACACCATCTTTTCGGCATCGACGAATTCGAGCGGATGAAGCGTACGGCGTCGCTCGTGAACACGGCACGCGGTGGGATCGTCGATGAAGCGGCGCTCATCGAGGCGCTTGATCGAAAACTTATCGCAAATGCTGCGCTTGATGTGCTGGAACAGGAGCCGCCTGCGCCCGATCACCCTCTGCTGCGCACCAATAGGGCCGATCTGATCGTGACGCCGCATGTGGCTTGGCGCACCCAGGTTGCGATGACCCGGCTCGTAACGCAGTTGGCCGACGGCATCGAAAGGCATTATGTGCCAGCGGCATGAGCGATGGAATGGTGGTTCACACGAGAAATAGCAGAGCTGAACCGGTTGAACTATACGGTTGAGCCGGTCGGCAGGCCTGGAGGCATGGCGGACCTCGCTGCCGAGACCCGATCGCTGGTTTGTGTGAGGAGCAAATGCAGCGCGCCCTCAAAATAAGTCGGGGAGCGACGGCCAGCCGTTTCTCCAGGCTAACTTAGTCATCGCGGAAGATTCCTCGAGAGAGAGACCATGCCTACCATCACCTGCATCGAAGATTTGCGCGTTCTTGCAAAACGGCGTGTGCCCCGCATGTTCTACGACTACGCAGACAGCGGCTCTTGGACCGAGAGTACTTATCGTGCCAATGAAAGCGACTTTCAGCGTATCAAACTGCGTCAGCGCGTGGCCGTCAACATGGCAGGCCGTAGCACGCGCACCGAAATGATCGGGCACGAGGTCGCGATGCCGGTAGCCATCGCGCCGACCGGCCTGACCGGAATGCAACATGCCGACGGCGAGATCCTTGCCGCACGCGCAGCCGAAAAATTCGGAGTTCCATTCACTTTGTCCACGATGAGTATTTGCTCAATTGAGGAGGTTGCCGCAAATACAACCAAGCCCTTCTGGTTCCAGCTGTATATGATGCGTGACCGGGATTTCATCGCGAGGCTCATTGAGCGTGCGCGGGTGGCACGATGCAGCGCTTTGATGCTCACACTGGATCTGCAAATCATCGGCCAGCGCCACAAGGACATCAAGAACGGGCTGTCGGCTCCTCCCAAGCTGACCCTTCCAAATCTCATCAACCTCGCGACCAAGCCGCGCTGGTGCCTCGAGATGCTCGGGACCAAGCGGCGAAGCTTCGGCAACATCGTAGGACATGCGAAGGGCGTTGGCGATTTGACATCTCTCAGCTCGTGGACTGCCGAGCAGTTCGATCCAGAATTGAACTGGTCAGACGTCGAGTGGGTCAAGAAGCTTTGGGGAGGCAAGCTTATCCTCAAAGGCATCATGGATCCAGAGGACGCTCGGTTGGCCGCCGAAAGCGGTGCCGATGCGCTCATCGTCTCCAACCACGGGGGACGACAGCTTGACGGCGCGCCGTCGTCGATATCTGCGCTCCCCGAAATCTCAAAGGAGGTCGGTTCGAAAATTGAGGTGTGGATGGACGGCGGTATTCGGAGCGGACAGGACGTCCTAAAAGCGGTCGCGCTCGGTGCCAAAGGCATCCTGATCGGCCGCAGCTTTCTCTACGGCTTGGGTGCGTTGGGCGAAGCAGGTGTGACAAAGTGCCTGGAGATAATCCACAACGAGCTGGATACCACTATGGCGTTTTGCGGCCATACGGACATCCGCAGAGTGAATGCTCGGATCTTGCTACCCTGACGCATCGAGCTACGCCCCGCGGACCAGCGCCTATCGACCCTACTGGACTGCGCCGGTTCGGCTCCAACGTCGATCGGCGCAGGGAAAGTGTGATGTCGAGCGGGGCCCCCTTTATGGCTTGATAACCCTTCTCGTTCAGATTCCACCGCAGCGTTTTGAACTCGTATTCCTCCTTCGCCAGGAGCCGACTGTCCAGCGCCTTGATCCGCTCCAACGCCTTGCTGCCCTTGCCATGCCAGACCAACCATTTCGCGTGGATGATTCCGGTCTCTACCGACTCCCGTTCCATCGAGTCGACCATCTTGCCGCCGAACACGGAACGCTGCGCCGCCTGGAACTTCATCGCGATGTGAAACCAGTCGAGGATCCGGCCTCGAGCCAGCTAACTGCCCTCGACCGCGAGCACGCATCCGGCTTTTCGCTCGCCTGGTTGCAGCGCTGGTCTCGGAAAGTTTCAAGTTAGTTGTCGCCTCAACGAATGAATTTCAGGCGGCCTTTTTCTCCTGGTTAGGGCGTTGTGGGGCGACACCCTGATTGTCAATGCGATCCGGGTTCAGATGCACAGCATCGAGGCGCTGCCAGTCACGCATGTGGCCTTTCCATCGAAGCGGATTGCGCTGCCGGGCGCTCTCGTAGAACGCCGCGCGTCGGTTCAGGATGTCCTGATCGAGATTCGCATGGCGCTGCGCCGGCGTCACGAACCGGATCGCACTGTGACGATGTTCGTGGTTGTACCAACGCACCAGCTCGCTCACCCAGGTACGCGCGGCAAACAGGGTGTCGAACGCCTTGAGCGGGTAAGCGGGCCGGTACTTCAGGGTCTTGAACAGCGACTCGGAAAAAGGATTGTCGTTGCTCACGCCCGGGCGACTGAACGACGGCATGACACCCAGCGCCTGAAGGGTGGCGAGCATCGTTGCGCCTTTCGTAGAGCGAAGTAATGTTGTCACCAAAAACGAAGTAATGTCGTCAATACCCAGTTTTGCGTCATGCTGCCAGCAATCCGCGGAAGGGTCGTCGGCGCCGCTCATCGAGCATCAGGTGCCCTTCCCACCCGTTGCTTCGGCGCAGCATCGCACTATGATCGCCATACAGGGCGTATAAAGCGCGAGATGTTCTGCCATGCTCAAATCGCAGTCACGCTTCATTTCTGTCAGATATTCAAGCGGCAAGCAGATATTCTCATCCCGTCAAACTGCAAACTCCGAAATAGTAATGATGCGACGCCAATCACGGGCATCACGCGATTTCAGTCTCCGATTCAGACACACGCACCTGCTCTTTCGCCTGCACCCGTGCACCGCACGTCGATGCGTTCTGGTTGCAAACCTGCACGATTTGAGAATTATTGTTGTGATTTTGTATTACATAGTAGTGCTTCTTATTTGAGATAGCCCAACGTTCTTCAGAAATTAATAGTGCATCGTCCCATCGACTGCCATGGGGGACTTCATTCAGAACGCAGCATCCTGACCGGCTCGAAGCTTCGCAAACCGCTAACAGTGTGGCGCCCCCTGCTCGATGATTTCTTGGTCGCGGCAGAAGGCGAATTGACAAGTTTACTTCGCATTGACGCGAGTTGACGACATTACTTCGCTGCCGAACGAAGTAATGCCGTCAACTCGGGGTTATCGTACTTTCCGTGCGAAATATGGCGGTTTGATCCTAAAAGTCCATGTGGATCAATTACTTGCAAAATCGCCGAATGCGAGAAAGTCGAAACCGCGGAGCCATACTGCAAGCGGCGCTTCACGCGACTACCGCCAGATTTGGCACGATTCGGACGATTACCCCGGGATGGCTGCGATCGCTTGAGCAGCTTGATCATCTTTCATCCATTCACGTAGTCGACGCTCGATCTGGCAAATCTGCCGGTTCACGGCGTCGAGGCCTTTCCATTGCTCTCGCAGCGTATCGATTAGTATGGTAGGCAAACGCCCTGATGATCTTTCCAGTATGCTTGGCACCGCCCGGTCCAGCGCCGCCCTACCCACTCCCATTACCTCGCCGTACTCGGTCAGCAATCCGCGAAGGCTGTTGATCTGCATCGTGCGAAACTTAACCAGTTGCTGACGCATACGATGCAGCGCAAGAACAGCTTGCCCAGCCTCGGTCTTCACCGCGACCGGCTTGCAATCTATCTGCGTACCCATCCAGATCGCCCGGGCGTCGGCCGCATCGTTTTTATTGCGAATATTGAACGCCTTGACGAACTTCGCCGGCATCAACTTAACCTGATGCCCCATCTCAATCAGCCGTCACGCCCAATGCTGTGATCCGCCACAGGACTCCATGCCAACGAGGCAGGGCTTGCGATTGGCGAAGTACTCGAGAAACGCCGACCTCTTGACCGGCCGGTTCACGATCTCGCCGGTGTCGGGATCCACCAAGTGAATCTGCATTACGCTTTTTGCGATGTCTACGCCCACGATTGTATGAAGATGGCTGGAAGCTAAAGCCCCCGTGGGGCTTTGTTGTGCTTGCGATGTTCGATTAGTGCAAACTCGCCATATCAAACTCGATCGACCTGATCGGCAATCGCCAGCTTGGCGGCAAAAATGGAGTTTCCACACACTCTCGCGTACCTCGGCTTTCACTACCCGACCGACCTGCTCGCAGGGGCCGCAATTGGCGTTGTCATTACCTACGTCATGACAAGAGACACGCTTAGATCGCGCTACGCTCCGCCTTTCTTGCGATGGATCGAAGGGCACCCGAAACCGTCTGCAATGCCGGCGTTCGTTCTCTGCCTCGAACTCGTCAATCAGTTTGACGGCTTAAGGAGTCTCGCGAGTTCCGCGTATAAAGTTCTGTGAGCGTGGGATGCGACGCATGGAGCGCATTACCCCGCATTACCCCGCCTCGGTCCAGCGCATCTCCGACGCCCGCAAATGGCTGCGCATCGCCGACTCGGCAGCGAGCGGGTCGCGCTCCTCGAGCGCGCGATAAATCGCTTCGTGTTCCGCGAGCGCTGCCGCCCAGGTTTGCCCAGTTTCCGCGTGGCCGCTCAGACGCGCTGAAATCGGACTGTGACGCTCGTCGAACAATTCGGTCACCATCCGGACCAGCACGAGATTGCCGGTCATCTCCGCGATACCCACATGGAACGCTCGATCATGATCGAGCGGGGACTGCCCTGCCTTGATATTCGCGCGCATCCCATCGAGCGTCTCGCGCAGGCGGGTCAACCGCTCGGGTGTAATCAGCGCGGCGGCCAGCACGATCAGCGAGCCTTCCAATACCGCGCGTGCCTGCATCAACTCCGAAGGACTTTCGCCCAAGGCGGCGGTTGCATTCGGCGAACGCTCGGCGCTCCGGCACACGTAGACACCGGACCCCTGGCGGATCTCGACGGAGCCGGCGATCTCCAGCGCGATCAACGCTTCTCGCAATGAGGGCCGCGAAACACCCAGTTGCTGGGCGAGATCGCGCTCGGGAGGCAAGCGCGCACCCTGGGCGAAGCCACCCGACTGAATGAGCGCCCGTATCTGGTCGGCGATGTGCTGGTAGAGACGTTTCGTCTCGACCTGTTTGAGTTGGGTGCTTGTCAAGTGTCCTCCCTGGAACCCGTGTGTCGCCCGTCGCGCGAAAGACTAGACCTTTTTTGGCCAGGCCAATTTACCGAGATGTCAGCTCGATACAGATTATAGGCCACCGCTCCACAGCGCGGCCAATAGGCCCGTCGCCTTTGCAATACAGGCTGCAGCCATCGCCTTCCCGCATCCGTCGGTCGCGGCGAAGACAACGGTGTTTTCACATCGAAACCAAAAGTGGCTTGACCAATTATTGCGATGTATCTATGATCGATTTGCCCCCACCGTTCGCTGTCGCACCGGATACGGGTTCGATTCGCCAAGAACAAAACCACGTACCCGCCCACCGGCGGCGTCACGAATTGGAGACAGCCTTGCTGGAATTCTCTACACGGCCCGCGCCGCGCCGCGCTCTATCGGCGCGCCCGCATTCCGGTCATGCCCGCCTCGCAGCTGCTCCGGGCGAACATCGTACGTCTGCCCTGTCCACCCGTGCATCGGCGTCCGAACCGGTAAACGCCCCGGCTGCCGATGCGCCCGCTCGCACCTCACGGCCCGACGAGAACGGCGAGTTGTTGCGACTCACGGGCGTGACCAAGCGCTTCCCGGGCGTCGTCGCCCTAGACAGCGTCAGTTTCGACTTGCGGCGTGCCGAGGTTCATGCCGTTTGCGGAGAGAACGGCGCGGGCAAATCGACGCTGATGAAAATCATCAGCGGCCAGTACCCACCCGACGATGGCTCCATCATCTATAAGGGCAGCGAATGCCGCTTCGCTTCGTCGCTCGAAGCCCAAGCCGCAGGTATCGCCATCATTCACCAGGAGCTGAACCTGGTGCCGCACCTGTCGGTGGCGGAGAACATCTTTCTCGCCCGTGAACCGCGCCGTGGGGTATTCGTCGACCGGGCGCGTCTGCGCGCCGATGCGCAGCGCTGCCTCGACCGGGTCGGTGTCGACATTGCACCGGGAACACTCGTGCGCACGCTCCCGGTCGCGCAACGGCAAATGGTGGAAATCGCCAAGGCGCTCTCGCTGGATGCCGAAGTGCTGATCATGGACGAGCCGACGTCGTCCCTCACGGAGACGGAAACCCGCCAGCTCTTCAGGATCATTCACGAGCTGAAGCGCGTCGGCGTCGGAATCATTTATATCTCGCACCGGCTCGATGAAATGACTGAGATCGTCGACCGCGTCACCGTCATGCGCGACGGACGTTATGTGTCGACGGATGTGTTCCGCGAAACCACCATCGATAAGGTCGTCGCACGCATGGTCGGTCGTTCGCTCGAAGATAAATTTCCGCCGCGCACGTCCATTCCGACCGGAGAGGTTTTGCTGTCGGTCGATCAATTGACGCGCGCCAATGTCTTCGGACCCGTGAGTTTCGAATTGCGGCGCGGCGAAATCCTGGGTTTCGCCGGCTTGATGGGCGCGGGCCGAACGGAAGTGGCGCGCGCGATCTTTGGCGCCGATCTACCCGACAGCGGCACGATCAGGCTAGGTAACGAGACCCTTGCGATCCGCTCGCCGATCGACGCGATCCGGCGCGGCATTGCATACCTGTCGGAAGACCGCAAGGCCAACGGCCTGTCGCTCAACATGCCCGTCGCCAGCAATATCACGCTGGCCAACATGGATGCGGTCTCGAACCGCCTGGGTTTTATACGCTTCGCAACGGAGGCCGCCGTTGCGAAACGCTACGTGGACGCGCTGGGCATACGCACGCCGAGCGTCAGGCAGATCGCACGCAACCTGTCAGGCGGCAATCAGCAGAAGGTTGTCATCAGCAAGTGGCTGTTTCGCGACTCACGGGTGCTGTTCTTCGACGAGCCCACCCGCGGCATCGACGTCGGCGCCAAATTCGCGATCTACGAACTACTCGACAAGCTCGCGGCGCAAGGCATCGGCGTGGTCATGATCAGCTCCGAACTGCCCGAGATTCTCGGCATGACGGATCGCGTGGCCGTTTTTCATGAGGGCGACCTCGTGACGATCCTCGAGACCCGCCAAACGAGTCAGGAAGAAATCATGCATTACGCCTCGGGACGCAGAGGCGCTTCGGACACCTCGGGAGCTTCGCAATGAGCACGCTTACACGTCCCAGCCCTTCGCTTGCCAGCGAACGGCGCAAGGATCTGGTTCAGAAGTTTGCCGCCTTCGCCAGCCTGATTGTGATGATCCTGGTGTTCTCGTCCACGAGCGAGGCCTTCCATACCGTCGACAACGCGATGACCATCGCCCTGCAGGTGACCTCGATTGCCTACCTTGGCGTCGCCGCGACCTGCGTCATCATCACGGGCGGCATCGACCTCTCGGTCGGCTCGGTACTCGCGCTGTCCGGTGTCGTGGCGGCCCTCGCGGTGAAGGCCGGCATGCCTGTCACCGTCGGCATGCTGCTTGGCATCGTGATCGGCGCGCTGTGCGGCGCCGTGAACGGTCTGTGCGTCACGCGCATGCGCCTGCCACCGTTTATCGCCACGCTCGGCATGATGCTCGTGGCGCGTGGCGTGGCACTGCAAATCACCGGCGCACGCCCCGTGTCGGGGCTGGGTGAAGCCTTCGGCGTGCTCGGCAACGGCGCGCTGTTCAGGATCGAGACGATTGGGGCGGACGGCTTTCCGGACGTGAAGTTTCCAGGCATCCCCTACCCCGTGCTGCTGATGATTGTCATCGCGATCGCCGTGTCGATCATGCTGAGCCGCACCACGCTCGGCAGGCATATTTACGCGGTCGGCTCGAACGCCGAAGCGGCCCGGCTGTCCGGTGTCAATGTCGCGCGCGTGACGATGTTCACGTATGTGCTCTCCGGTGCGCTCGCAGGCGTCACCGGCTGCGTGCTGATGTCGCGACTGCTCACTGCGCAGCCGAATGAAGGCGTGATGTACGAACTCGACGCGATTGCCAGCGCGGTGATCGGCGGCACCTCGCTGGTGGGCGGCGTCGGCACGATCTCCGGCACGGCGATCGGTGCTTTCGTGATCGGCATTCTGCGTAATGGGTTGAACATGAATGGAGTGTCCAGCTTCATTCAGCAAATCATCATCGGCCTGGTGATTCTGGGCACTGTCTGGATCGACCAGCTCCGCAATCGCCGGTGAAATCCATCGGCGGTTCGGACCGGCTGGTCCGCAGCGCCGAGAAGTCCATGTACGACAACAAATCCTCACAGGAGTAGAGACATGCGCACATTCCAACTAAGCCTGCTGGCCGCCACCCTGATGCTGGCCACCGGACTTGCTCGCGCCGCCGGCGGCGAGATCGCGGTTATCGTGAAGACATCGAGTTCCAACTACTGGCAGAACGTCCAGAAGGGCGCGAATGCGGCAATGGGTCAACTCAAGGGCTACACGATGACTTTCCAGGGCCCGGCGGCGGAAACCGCCATTGCCGACGAGGTCAACATGGTGGAGAACGCGGTGAATCGCAAGGTGGCCGGTATCGTGCTTGCTCCGTCCGATCCCGACGCGCTCGTGCCGGCCGTCAAGAAGGCGTGGGAAGCCCATATCCCGGTCGTCATCATCGATTCCGCGCTCTCCGATTCCGGCAAGCAGTACTACCAGTCATTCCTCTCGACCGACAACAGGAAGGCGGGCGAACTGTGCGCCGAAGCGCTGATCGGTCGCGTGGGCCAAACCGGCAAGGTCGCGATCATGTCCTACGTGGCCGGCGCGGGCTCGGAAATCGGCCGGGTCGGCGGGTTCCGCGACTATCTGAAGGCACATTCGCAACTGCAGGTGGTGGGACCTTTCTATTCGAACTCGCAGATGGCGACTGCGCTCAACCAGACCACCGACACATTGACCGCCAATCCCGACCTCAAAGGCATTTTCGGCGCGAATGAGCCAACCGCGGTCGGCATGGGCCGCGCGCTAGAACAGTCCGGCAAAGCCGGCAAAGTGGTAGCGATCGGCTTCGACGGCAATCGGGATCTCCAGGGGTTCGTCAAGGACGGCACGCTTGCCGCCACCGCCGTGCAGGGTTCGTACCACATGGGAGAGCTAGGCGTGAAAACGGTGGTCAATCTGATCGAAAAGAAGCCGGTGTCAAAGAACCTCGATACCGGCGTGGTGATAGTGACCAAAGACAACATCGACAAGCCTGAAGCGAAGAACGTGCTGTATTGATCATCCTGGCGGATCCGGGCGACTCGATCGAAATCGCGCCCGGCTGCCGCCGCAAGACGTACTCGAACTAACGCTGGTCGAAACGGCGACGAAATAAGGATTGCTATGCTTACGGTGATATGCGAGACGCCAGGAACGCTGAGCGCACAGGAAAGGCCTAAACCCGAAACGGGAGAAAACGACGTGCTGTTGCGCGTCAAGCGTGTTGGCGTATGCGGTACGGACTTGCATATTTTTACGGGAAATCAGCCTTATCTGGCCTATCCGCGCGTGATGGGCCATGAGTTGTCCGGCATCGTCGAACAGGCGCCTCCCCACAGCGGACTCGTTGCGGGCGACCAGGTCTACGTGATGCCGTACCTGTCGTGCGGCCAATGCATTGCGTGCCGCCGCGGCAAGACCAATTGCTGTGTGAATATCCAGGTGTTAGGCGTGCATCGAGATGGCGCATTCACCGAGTACCTGAGCGTTCCCGCGCAGTTCGTCCACAAGGCCGAAGGCATCACGCTCGATCAGGCGGCCATGGTCGAATTCCTTGCGATCGGCGCGCATGCAGTCAGGCGCGGCGACGTGAAGCAGGGTGAACGCGTGCTCGTAGTCGGTGCGGGGCCGATCGGCATGGCGGTCCTGACCTTCTGCAGACTGCGCGGCGCGACGGTGACCGTCCTCGACACGCGTGCGGACCGGCTCGATTTCTGCGTCAAACATCTGGGCGCCGCCGCAGCGGTGCAGATTGGCGACGGCGATCACGCGCAATTGTCGGAACTGACGGACGGTGACTTCTTCGATGTGGTGTTCGACGCAACCGGCAACCCCAAAGCAATGGAACGCGGCTTCCAGTTCATCGCCCATGGCGGCCGGTATGTGCTTGTTTCCATCGTGGCTGACACGATCACTTTTTCGGACCCCGAATTCCACAAGCGCGAAGCCACCCTGCTCGGCAGCCGCAACGCGACGCTCGAGGACTTCGACACCGTCATCAAGGCCATGCGGGCCGGCCATATCCCGGACCGCGCGCTGAACACGCACAGACTCGCGCTAGCCGATGTCCCTGCTCGCTTTGCAACACTGCTCGATCCTGCCGGCGGTGTCGTGAAGGCTATCGTGGAATGTTAGCGATGCACCCTTCGCATGTGGATGCCCAGTCACCGGCCGCACCGCTCACGCAACCCATTCTGCAATTCGGCACGAGCCGTTTCCTGCAGGCGCATGTCGACCTGTTCGTCTCGGAGGCGCTCGAATCCGGCCAACCAGGCGCGGCGCCAGGCGGCATTACTGTGGTTCAGACCACAGAAAGCGCTGACAGCGCCGCGCGCATCGCCGCGCTCGCGAACGGCGACGGCTATCCGGTCCATATACTTGGACTGCATTCGGGCCGGTTGATTGACGTAACAGTGACCGGACGGGCAATTCGCCAAGCCGTGCACGTGCGCAAGGATTGGGCTCGGCTGCGCGAGGCGATCTCCGGTCCCGTGCGGATCATTGTTTCGAACACGGGTGACCAGGGTTATCAGCTCGATGAACGCGATAACGCACGGGTTTTCGCCGACCCGGCCCGTGTACCGCACAGCTTCCCCGCCAGACTGCTGTCCCTGTTGCACACGCGGTGGCAAAACCAGCCCGACGCACCGCTATCGCTGTTTCCTTGCGAACTGATCGAGAAAAACGGGGAAGTGTTGAGAGGCATCGCCGTGGAATTGGCGTTGCAATGGCACATGCCCGACGACTTTATCCGCTATCTGGGTGACCATTGCGTGTGGGCCAATTCGCTGGTCGATCGTATCGTGTCGGAGCCGATCCGGCCGGTGGGCGCGATCGCGGAACCGTATGCATTGTGGGCGATAGAACAGCAGCCGCGACTGCAGGTGCCATGCGTCCATCCTTCGATCGTGCTCACTGAGAATCTCCTCCATTTTGAGCGGCGCAAGCTGTTCCTGCTGAATCTCGGGCATACCTTTCTCGCCGAGCGCTGGTTACGCGACGCTCGCGCAGCTGACGAGACAGTCTGCGCTGCGATGAACGACGCTGCGCTGCGAGCGGAACTGGAGGCGGTCTGGCAACAGGAGGTCTTGCCGGTTTTCGATCTCCTAGGTGAACGGGATGATGCGTTGGCCTACGTGGCACAGGTCCGCGAACGCTTGCTGAATCCCTTTCTGGCGCACCGCCTTGCCGATATCGCACAGAATCACGCGCAGAAGAAGCAACGCCGGATTGCTCCCCTGCTGGCATTGACGGCCTCCCTCGCACGGCAAACAGGCACGCAATTCGCGCAATCACGTCTCACGGAAATCATGGCTAGCGGAATCTGACACGGTGCTTGCCATGCGGCGGTACGCCCTTGTTACGCGTCATCGGCTCTGTGGCCCATGGGTCATCGTCCAGGTTACCGCTTTTAGACAGCATGTCGGCGCTCCCGACAATGAACTGCGAAGTTGCCGCCTCATCGACGATCGTCGCTTGCTGCAAGCCTCACCCTACCGCAAAGAGCGTCTCGAGAGGATAGTGCGTCCTGGCGATTGGCGAATTGATGATTACGTAGCTGAAGTATTTCTCGATCCCAATGTCGCGCTCCAGCAGCCCCTCCATCACGCTCTGGTAGTGGCTGACGTTGCGCGTAACGAACTTGAGCAGATAGTCGTAGCCGCCCGTCGCGTGGTGGCACTCCATGATCTCGTCGACGCCGCGAATGGCTCCGACGAAGCGTACGAAATCACCGCGACGATGGTCTGCGAGCGTGATCTTGGTAAACACTACCTGGAAGTCGCCGAGCTTCTCGATCCCGACCAGCGCGCCGTAGCCCGCAATGAACCCGGTCTTCTGGAGCCGCCTGACGCGCGTCAGGCACGGGCTCGCCGAGAGTCCAACCGCATCGGCCAGTTCCACATTGGTAATGCGCCCGCGCTTCTGCAACTCGGTGAGAATGCGCAAGTCCAGTCGGTCAAGCGTGCAATCCGTTTTCATCTTCCCTTCCCTCCGTCCGTTCAGATTGGATCCATCTGAGCGCCTTCGCCTCCTCGTCAATATGGATAGCAACCCCACTCCTGAATACGACGATGTTGCTGTTCGTACGCGGTGTTCGGCACCGGGGATATTAGGCGGCAGGACCTGCCGCGAATCCCCTGCGAAACGCTTCGAATTCCTCTTTTTGACCGATCAATTCGGCGTCGACGCAAAATTTTCCCTGATTAAACTTCCAACTACCGACATCGCTATCGGTGCTTGCTCCAAGTAGTTTCCGGCAAGTTCCCTCATTCACGAATCCCTCGGGATTCTTAACTCATCGAGACTGAAGACATGATCGACTTCGAGCCGAAATTCATCACCTTCGATTGCTACGGCACCCTCGTCAAATTCCGCATGGCCGACATGGCGCGGGAAATCTACGGCAACCGACTCCCCGGCGACGCGCTGGAAAGCTTCGTCAAGCTGTTCGCCGCCTACCGTCGTGACGAAGTGCTTGGCGCGTGGAAGCCCTACCGGGACGTCGTTATCAATGCCGTGCGCCGCACCTGCGAGCGCACTGGCGTGCCCTTCATCGAAGCCGAGGCCGAACAGTTCTACCTGGCCGTGCCGACCTGGGGGCCGCATCCCGACGTACCGGAAGGTCTCTCGCGCCTTGCAAAAAAATACAGGCTGGTCGGCCTGAGCAACGCGGCCAACGAACAGATCATGAGCAATATCGAGAAGCTCGGCGCGCCGTTCCACGCCGTCATCACAGCCGAAGAAGCCGGTGCCTACAAGCCGCGCATGCAAGGCTTCGAATACATGTTCAGGAAGCTTGAGGTGCAGCCTCACGAAATCCTGCATGTCTCGTCAAGCCCGCGTTACGACCTGATGACCGCGCACGACCTCGGCATTGTCCACAAGGCCCATGTGCTGCGCGGCCACGAACCGGAAGCGCCCGAATACGGTTATACGGCGGTCAGGAGCATCATCGAACTAGCGGAACAGCTCGGCCTGTAATCCATCCGCGTCATCCTGGCCGCCGTGTTCGACGTCGGCCAGGCGCCAGGATCACGCCATGCCGCTGACGCCTGCCTTGAGGCCGATGGCGCGGCGTGGCCCTGTCGATCAGAACTCCGCTACCTTGCCGAGTACCGATTTGGCCAGGCGCTGCGGTCGATACGGTAAGGGATCGACAATCGGCTGCGCGTTCGTCACCAGATCGGCCACCAGATGCCCGGCACCCGGTCCGATTCCGAAGCCGTGGCCGCTGAAGCCGGCCGCAAGGAAGAGCCCGGGGATATCGTCAAGCTCACCGATCGCCGGCACGCCGTCGGGTGTGCTATCGATATAGCCAGCCCAGGCATGCGCAATAGCAGCCGACGATAGTGACGGCAACAGCCGGCGCGCGCGCCGCAATGTCTCCTCGACGGCTTCGCGATCGGGCGCCGGATCGAGCACGCGATTGCTTTCCATCGGCGTTGGCATGTCGAGCCGCCATTTCGTTATCGTCTCGTGGCCCGAACGCCAGCCGGTCAGGTCTCCCAGCTTGAGGCTGCGCCGACGCTTGGCGAACATCGGCAGGAAATGCGGGGCATAGCGCAATTGTTGCAATGTGGGATCGACCTTGGCGCGCCCGCTGATCGCCAAGGTGTGGCCGCCATCGCCTCGGCGCGTAATCGACACCTCGGCCGTATGCAACGCATCGGGAATCCCTTGCGCCCCCGGCAGGACCGACAGGATCGACGCCCTGACGGACGCCTGTGGAAAGCGGATTCCAAGTTGCCGGCAGAACGACGACGCCCATGCGCCGCCGGCGAGCACAACGGTCCTGGCGCGAATGGTGCCGGCCTCGGTGACGACACCGCTTACGCGGCCGGCTTCGGTCTCGAGCCCGCGCGCAGCGCATTGCTGATGCACCGTACCGCCCGCCTGCATGACCCCCATTGCGATGACCGGAGCGGAGACGGCAGGATCGGCCGTGCCGTCCGTTGGGGAGAACACCCCGCCCCTCCATGCCTGTCCGGTCGCGACGCCACGCTCGCTCGCCTGGCGCGCGCTCAGCATATGCGTCGTGACGCCGACACCTGCGGCAAAATCGCGCCACCGCGCCCAACCTGCAATCTCCTCCTCGCTATGGCTCAGGTACAGCAGCCCGCAGCGACGAAACCCAGTGTCGCGGCCGATCTCGACGGCGAACCTCTCCCACAGCGCCAGGCTTCTGGTGGACATCGGTAATTCGCGTGCGTCGCGATTCTGCTGACGGCACCAGCCCCAGTTTCGGCTCGACTGCTCCGCGCCGATAAAGCCTTTCTCGACCAGCGCGACCCGCACGCCACGTCGCGCGAGGTAGTACGCGGAACACACGCCTACGATCCCGCCACCGATGACGACAACATCGACCTCCCCCGACACTGTCGGGGTCGTATCGATTTTCAGCAACGGTGCAGGCATGACGCAACTCCAGAGTAGTTTGTAGAACAATAACAGAGAATCGGTACGGAAAAAAAGCGATATTTGGGGTTTACAACCAACAATTGTCCAACAATAATTGGCCAACTTTTGCTCACCCGGCTCGCCGATGTCCGCGCCCATTACTTTCAGCGATGTATCCTCTATGCCCTCATCGGCTCTCGATGCCCTGCTGGCCAGCAGCCTGTCGGTCAGCTTCCCCCGTCTGGACACAGTGAATGCGATTGAGATCACGCGCCGCGTTTATGGCATAGATGGCAAAGCCACAAGGTTTTCGACCGAGAAGGACGACACCTTTCGCATCGACGCGGGCGACGGCTCGCGGTACGTACTGAAGATCTCGAACCCTGGCGAGACGGCTGAAGAACTCGACCTGCAGGTCGCCGCGATGCGGCACGTTGCCGTCGTCGCGCCGGGGTTGCCGGTGCCGCGCGTACTGCCAGGTATTGATGGACAATTTGTCGTGCCGCTCGGATCATTGCGGCAGCCGCATCGTGCGGCGAGGCTCTACAGCTACCTCGAAGGCACGCCGCTCGACGCGCTGCACCCAAGCGCGCGCAACCGTTACGAGATCGGTGAGGTGCTGGCACAGCTGCGACTGGCCATGGCCGGCTTTCGCCATCCGCACGAGCACCGGGTACTGGCTTGGGACGTGAAGCATCTGTTGAGTCTGACAGGGTTGCAGGCATATATCGCCGACCCGTCGCACCGCTCGCTGATCGAGCAGGCATTCGCGCGCTTTGCGGCGATCGAGCCGGCCCTGCAGAGTTGTCCGACGCAAGTCGTGCACAACGACTTTAACCGCTCGAACATCATCGCCAATCTGGGCGGCCCGCACTTCGTCAGCGGCATCATCGACTTTGGCGACACCGTGCACACGGCGGTAGCCATCGACGTCGCCACGGCGGTCATGAACCAGTTCCCACTCGATTTCGACGCTGACGGCCCGCACGACCTGTTCGTTGAGGCGCGCGACCTGCTGCGCGGTTATCTCGCGCATGCCCAGCTCAGCGACGACGAACTGCTCCTGATTCCGCACCTGGCCATGGCGCGCGTCGCGGCGCGGGCCTTGCTGACTTCATGGCGCGCGAAACTGTTCCGGGAGAACGAAGCCTACATCCTGCGCTTCACCCGCCCTGGATGGGAGCATCTGCGCTGGTTCATGCAACACGACCATGACACTGTTTCCAATGCCTTCCTTGAATTCGTCCGCCGACCCACTCACCCCACTTCTCCTGATGCCTCTATGAACGCCGCCCCCACGTCGCAGCCGCCAGTTCTCAACGAAGCTGCGAATATCAGCAAAGCCGACGACAGCCTGCGCGGCGACATGCCGAACGGTTTCAATCCGTCGGCAATCTCGCACCTTGACGCCGCCACGCAACAACACGTCGCGCGGCGCGTACGGCTGCTCAGTCCGTCGTATCGCCTGTTCTACGCCGAGCCGGTAAAAATCGTGCGCGGCGAGAAGGTCTATCTGTACGACGACCAGGGCAACGACTATCTCGACGCCTACAACAATGTGGTCTGCGTCGGGCATGCCAATCCGCGCATCGTCGACGCTGTTACCCGCCAGCTCTCGACGCTCTGCACGCATACCCGCTACATGCAGGAGCCGATCCTTGACTACGCCGAGGACCTGCTCTCGAGGTTCAACACGTCGATCCGCGAAGGCCAGATGATGTTCACCTGCACCGGTTCCGAGGCCAACGACCTGGCCATGCGCATCGCGATGCACTACACCGGCAAGACAGGCGTGATCGTGACCAGCGAGGCCTATCACGGCAACTCGCACCTGACCTCGAGCTTTTCGCCGTCGCTAGGCCGCAGGGCCTTGCTCGGCCCCTACGTGCGCACGGTCCCAGCCCCCGACTCGTACCGGATGACGCCGTCCGAGATCGGCCAGCGCATGGCAGAGCAGGTCTCGCTGCAGATCGAGGAGATCCGTCGTCACGGCGGCGGGCTGGCGGCGTTCATCGCCGATTCTTTCTTCTCGTCGGATGGCGTATTTGCCCACCCGACCGATGTGCTCGCGCCGGTCGCCGAGGTGGTGCGCCGCGCTGGCGGCCTGTTCATCGCGGACGAGGTGCAGTCGGGATTCGGGCGCAGTGGTACGCACATGTGGGGACATGAGCGCCACGGAGTCGTGCCCGACATTGTCACGCTAGGCAAGCCGATGGGCAACGGCTATCCAGTGGCGGGTCTGGTCGTGCGCCCAGATGTCGTCGCCGGCTTCGGCCAGGACATGCGCTACTTCAATACCTTCGGTGGTAATTCAGTGGCGGTCGCTGCCGCGCAGGCCACGCTCGACGTGCTGCGCGATGAGCACGTGCTGGACAACGCACAACGGGTCGGCGCGGTCATGCTCGAAGGGTTGAACGAACTGGCAAGGAAATACGAATGCATCGGCGACGTGCGCGGCACGGGTCTGTATTTCGGCGTCGAGATGGTGCGTGATCGCGCGAAAAAGGACACCGACATCGCGACGGCGCTCAAAGTGGTCAATGGCCTGCGCCAGCGGCGCGTGCTGATTTCGGCGACCGGGCCGGACGCGAGCGTGCTGAAGATCCGACCGCCGCTGGTGTTCGCAGCCAAAGACGCCGACCGCCTGCTGACGGAGCTAGACGCCGTACTCGCCGAGCTGTGATCACCGATGGCCCGGCGCGCCAACCAGCCGGTCATCGACAGCCGGCATATTCAGGTACATCCGCCGCATATAATCGTGGTACCCACGAACTATCACGATATGAGCGCATCAATTTCCAAACCAGCAAGCGTCGCCGAGGCGGCCAGGCCCACCGCCGTCGAAGCGCTGGCTGAGAAGCTCAGAACCCGCATCCTGAACGGCGACTTCGCGCCGGGCGAGTACCTGCGTGACATCAGGATGGCCGAGGAGTACGAGGTTTCCCGCAATACCTTCCGCACGGCCGCACAGTTGCTGGTCGGGCGCCGCATCCTGCGTCAAGTGGCCAATCGCGGGTTCTTCGTACCGGAGTTCTCGGCCGACGACATCGTTGACGTGACGCGCTTTAGGGGCGTGCTCGAAGCCGAAGCGGTGAAGATGATCGTGCATACGGGGCAAATCCCGGTCGAAGCGATCAACGCTGTCGAGCGGCTGCGCCATGCCCCCGGCGACGCGCCGGTCTCGTTCGTGGTGGCGGCGGATCGCGACTTCCATCGTGCGATTGTGTCGGCCAGCGGCAGCGAGCGGCTGCAACGCAGCTACGAAGCGATCGAAAGCGAGATCGAATTGTTGCTAGTACAGCAACGCCAGCATTTCTACCAAAATCAGAAGGAAATCGTGCGAGAGCACGAGCACTTGATCGCCTGCCTGAAGACGCGCGACTTCGCGGCTGCGCGCGACGCCTTCCTCGAACACTGGGATGATTTGCGTGTCAAGCTGCTGCGGATCGAGGCGAACAAGCTGCGGGCGCGCTGATTGACCTTTGGCCGTCGGCGATACGAATCCAGTTGACCAATCTTCCGATATTGCCAAACAATCGTGAGGCTGCATCGCTGATGGAAGCGAGAGCGCCAAGAGGGCGCTCCGCAGCTAAGGCGCGAACCGGCCATAAAGAGATGCCCACCTCTCGGCCATGAATGACCGCTGACACGACGAAACCGGCCCCTCGATCCCGACTTCGGTGACCCCTGGCGGGCTATTCACCGAGTGTTGCCTCGAAGGGCGCGCCCGTATCATGCAGAGTAGTCGCATCTAAAATGCGGAGGGTGGCCCGTGGGCGTCAACTTCGATCTGAACGATTTGCAGGCGTTTCGAGCCGTCGCGGAGTTGGGTAGCTTCCGCAAAGCAGCAGAGGCGGTCAATATTTCGCAGCCAGCGCTGAGCCGGCGCATCGAGAAGCTCGAAGCGGCGCTCGGTGTGCGGCTCTTCGAGCGGACCACCCGCAGCGTGACGCTCACCACCATAGGTCGCGTGTTCGCCCCAAGCGCGGAACAACTGCTCGACGATCTCGATGTCGCGTTGCTCGGCATCCGCGACGTCTCCAGCAGCCGCCTCGGTCATGTGACCATCGCATGTGTGCCGTCGGTCGCCTACTATTTCCTGCCGAGCGTCGTTGCCGCCTATCACAGCCGCTATCCGCGGATCCGGGTCAAGCTGCTGGACTCGAGCGCCAACGAAGTGCTCGGCTCGGTCATCAGCGGTGAAGCCGATTTCGGCGTCAGCTTCATGGGCAGCCAGGAAACCGAGGTCGAGTTCAAGGTCCTGCTGCAGGAACGGTTCGTCGCCGCGTGTCGTCGCGATCATCCCCTTGCCCGGAAAAAGCAAGTGACCTGGAGCGAGCTTTATGAACACGAATACGTTTCCGTCGACAGGACTTCCGGCAACCGCCTGCTGCTCGATCAGGCGTTGACCAATGTGGCGCCGACAGCGCCGAGCGTCTGCGAGACACGCCATGTCACCACCATGCTCGGCCTGATCGAAGCGGGACTCGGTGTGGCAGCGGTGCCTTCAATGGCAATGCCCATGCGCGACCATCCGATTTTGACCAGCGTGCCGCTCGTCGATCCGGTCGTGACGAGGCGAGTCGGTATTGTCAGACGCCGGGGACGCCCCCTCGCGCCGGCCGCGCAGCAGTTCTACCAGACGATCCTCGACACGAAGCGAAGCGGCATGGTCGGTGCGGCGAAGAAGACCCCGAAATGACACTACCACGGCCCTTCAGGCTGCTTTACGTCCAGGTCCTGCTTGGAATGGGGCTTGGCATGACCGTTGGCCACTTCTGGCCGCAGGCCAGCGCGTCGCTCAAACCACTCAGCGATGCGTTCGTCGCGCTGGTGCGCATGATGATCGCGCCGATCGTCTTTTGCACGATCGTCACCGGCATCACGTCGCTTGCGAGCGGCTCGAAGATCGGGCGGACGATTCTGAAGGCGCTGGCGTTGTTCTACTTTCTCACCATTGTTGCGCTCGTTCTGGGGCTGGCGACCGCGTTTGCGCTGCACCCGGGCGCGGGACTGCATATCGACGCACATCATCTGGACACCGCCATCCTCGCGCAGTATTCGACGCGCTCGCAGTCGCACGGATTCGTCGAATTCGCGCTGCATGTGATCCCTGAGACGCTCGTCGGCGCTTTCGAGAAAGGCGAGGTGCTGCCGGTGCTGCTGCTTGCCCTTCTGTTCGGCTTCGCATTGAATGCCAACCAAAGCGCCGGGCGGCGGGTACAGGAATTCATCGACGGCTTCGCTCACGTGCTGTTTCGCATCCTTGCGATGATCATGCGGCTTGCGCCCGTCGGCGCATTCGGCGCGATGGCATTCACGGTGGGCCGCTTCGGCATTCGTTCGATTGGCTCGCTCGGCATGCTGATGGTGGCGTTCTACGCGGCGTGCCTGCTGTTCATCGTTTGCGTGCTCGGTCCACTCGCACGGCTGCATGGCTTCTCGCTCTGGCGACTACTGCGCTGCATTCGCGAAGAACTCGTCATCGTACTCGCGACTTCGTCGACCGAACCGGTGCTGCCGCGCCTCATCGTCAAGCTCGAAGCGCTTGGCTGCGACAAGGGAATCGTGGGACTCGTGCTGCCCGCCGGCTATTCGTTCAACCTCGACGGCACGGCGATCTACCTGACGCTCGCCTCCATGTTCATCGCTCAAGCGTGCGATGTTCACCTCTCGGGCGGCCAGATCGCGACCATGCTCGCGGTCATGCTGCTCACGTCGAAAGGCGCGGCGGGCGTAACGGGCAGCGGACTGGTTGCGCTCGTCGCGACGCTGGCCGTCATTCCCGATCTGCCGGTTGCAGGTGTCGCGCTGCTGGTCGGCATCGATCGTTTCATGTCCGAAGCGCGCGCCCTGACGAGTGTGATCAGCAATGCCTGCGCGGTGATCTTCGTATCGATGTGGGAGCGTTCCTGCGACCGGGTGCGCCTGAAGAACGCATTGAGCCTGGCGCATGAGCCTGAGGATGCATTCGATCAGCCCGCCGACCTGACGGGCTGAATCGTTGCCTTCGTCTCAATGCGTGGTGACGGAATCGAGCCCGGTCGATGTCACCTCCGGCTGCACGGCGGGCGACGCGAGATAGTCGAGCAGCGCTTTGGCTTCCTTGGGGTGTTGCGCGCCGACGGGAATGCCGGCCGCAAAGCGCGTGACGGACTGCATCGACTCCGGAATCTTGCCGACATACGCCGCGCCCTTCACCGGAAGCAGCTCACTCACCTGCTGGAATCCCACTTCGTAGTCGCCCGTCGCAACAACGGACGCCACCGGAATTTTGGGGATCATCTTCGCCTTGATCTTGACCTGCTCCTCGATGCCGAGCCGCTTGAACAACTCGCGCTCGATATAGACGCCGCTCGCGCTATCCGAGTAAGCGATCGACCGGGCATGCAGCAAGGTTGCCTTGAGCGCCGCCTCGGACCCGATGTCGGGCCTCGGCGCGCCGTCGCGCACCACCATGCCGATCCGCGAATCCGCAAGCTCGACGCGCGAACCGGGAATCACCTTGCCCTGCTTGATCAGATCATCGAGTGCATAGCCGACCATGATCACCACGTCGGCAGGTTCGCCGCGCTGAAGCCGGTTCGGAATGGCCTCCGGCGACTTGCCCATTGACGGGCCGAGCGCGGTATCGAGCGTATCGCCGGTGGACGCCGCGAACTTCGGGCCGAGCAGCGTGTAGGCGGCGGTAAAGCCACCCGAACTCATTACATGCAGATCGGCGGCCTGCACATTCGCCGCAGCGGCGCAGGTGCCGAGCAGCGCCGCGGTGCAGATTTTCAGAAGGAAGGATTTCATTGGGCGATAAATGTCAGTCTGGTGTTCGAGGAGGCGTGCGATGCTTCAGGGAGCCGCATGCAGCGGAACGCGACGGCGCCGGTACAGTGCGAGTGTTGCTCCGAGCCCGCACACCGCGGCGAAGCTCATCCAGTAGCCTGGCGCGGCTTTATCACCCGTCATATGAATGAGCGCGGTCGAGATGACGGGCGTAAAACCTCCGAAGACCGCTGTCGCGAGGCTGTAGGCGAGTGAGAATCCCGCAACGCGTACCTCCACTGGCATCACCTCAGTAAGCGCGACGACCATCGCGCCGTTGTAAATGCCGTACATGAACGAGAGCCAGAGCAGCACAAGCAGCATGTTGACGAAGCTCGGTGCGTGGGCCAGCAGCGACAGCGCCGGGTAGGCGGTCGCAATTGCCAGGATCGTCATCGCAAGAAGGAGCGGACGGCGTCCGATCCTATCCGACAGCGCACCACCAATCGGCAGCCAGATGAAATTGGAGACACCCACGCACAGCGTGACGAGCAGGCTGTCGGCAGTGCTCAGATGCAGGACCGTCTTGCCGAAGGTCGGCGCATACACCGTGATCAGATAGAAGCTCGTGGTGGTCATTGCCACCAGCAGCACGCCAGCGATCACGACATTCCAGTTCTGCACGAGCGTAGCAAAGACCTCTTTCATGCTCGGGCGATGCTGGCGCTGTTTGAATTCCTGCGTTTCCTCGAGATTGCGCCGCAGGAGGAAGATGAAAGGCACGATCATGCAGCCGACGAAGAACGGCACGCGCCATCCCCACGCAGCGATCGCCGCCGTGTCGAGCCACTGATTGAGCGCGAAGCCGAGCGCGGCGGCGATGACGATCGCTACTTGCTGGCTCGCTGACTGCCAACTGGTGAAGAAGCCCTTGCGGCCCGGCGTCGCCATTTCGGCGAGATACACCGATACCCCACCGAGTTCAGCGCCCGCCGAGAAGCCCTGCAGCAGACGGCCAATGAGAACCAGGCCCGGGGCGAAGAGTCCGATCGTCGCATAGCCGGGCACGAATGCGATCAGGATGGTGCCGCTCGCCATGATCGACAGCGTGACGATCAGGCCCTTGCGGCGACCGACATCGTCGATGTACGCGCCGAGGATGATCGCACCGAGCGGCCGCATCAGGAAGCCTGCGCCGAAGACGGCGAAGGTCATCATCAGCGATGCGAACTCGCTCGCTGCCGGGAAAAAAACAGCGGCGATCTGCGTTGCATAGAAGCCGAACAGGAAGAAGTCGAACTGCTCCAGGAAGTTGCCTGCCGTCACGCGTAGCACGGCGGATGCCTTCGATTGCCCGGGGGCCAGTGGGTGTGAGGAGGGATGCATCGAGTTGTCTCCAGAAATTTTGAACTTGCGGTATTCGGGCGATTTGTTGTTTGTCGAATATTCGCCCGAACCACATGAAACGATAAGTGCTATTTTCGAAACGATTGATGTCCGTTGGTTATCAGTGTCGGGAAAGCACTCAAGCTACAAATCGGCACTGCGACGCGGGCGTTCGGGTGTCCATATTGCGTCCCCGGTTCAGGTGATCGTCGATTTCCGCCGCACATCCGAGCATGCGGGGGTATAGGAAGATCGTGAATGCGGCGGTTTCCAGATCGGTCTCGGTCAATTCACCACGTTGCAGCGGCTGCCACAGCATCTTCAGCAGCAGCGCTGCGATCACCGCATCGACGTTGACGCAATACACGTTGCGGGACACGCCGGCATCGAACAACGCCTGCACAAGTTCGCGATAGAACGCATGGAACACGTTGTATTCCCCGCGCTTCTCGCACAGGTCCGCGATGAACACTTCGCGCGGATCGTGGTTGACCGGCCTGTCCTTGAAGACCGGATGGTTCACGCCCGGCAGCTTCGCGATATCGAGGCTGCCGGCATGCTTCTGCCGGGCCTTGTATTGCGCATACCGCTCGACCGAGCGCTCGGCCAGCGAGCGCAGGTCAACGCCATGTGCAGGGTCGGACGGATCGGCGAGGCCGCTGTCCCGGAACGCTTCGATCAGGAACGCGATGCCCTCATAGCCGTTGCCACCATGCGTATAGCCGGTATGCGTGAGAAAGCCGACCAGAGCCTTGTTGAGTTGCACTCGCTCTGGACTTTCCGGACCGTCGGCCGATACCGCGCCTTTCGCACCCTGCGCCGAGATGGCTCCTGGACCGTTGGTGAGCAGCAGACCGACGAGCGTCTTGAAGGCGAACAGATCGTCGGGCCCGGGCTCGAGGTTGAGCAGCGCAGCAAAGCAGATTTCCGTGAGGCTGTGTTCGTTCAGCAAAGCTTGCGTGGTAAAGCCGCAGAAGCCGTCTAGGCGGTGCCGCGAGGCGTCCGCCGATGCGCCGATCAGTGTCCCGAACAGCATTGTCCACCAGGGCAGGCTCTCGGCCGTGGCGCGCGAGATGCGCTTGCGCATCAGCGGTCCCCACGCGAGCGTCGTGGTGATCGCGGCCAGCACCGCGTCGGCCGTCGGGTGATCAGGCTGAGACGCGAGCCAGCGGACGAGGACCGACTGGGCCCCACGCTCGGCGAGTCCCGCGAGCATCGCCTCAGCGCGCGGATCGCTTGAGTCGGCGAAAAACGGCTCGCTGCCGCTCGCGTCGATCCGGGCGATGTCGAAGTTCTCATCGAGCGGGCTCGTAAGGCCAGCTGCCGAGAAGCGATCGATCATCCATTTCGCGGCATCCCGAGCCGCTCGCTGGCGATTCGGCCCGATGATCGAAGCCGCGGCCGCCAGGATCGCATTGGGCGCGTTTCCGGCCTCGCGAGCGGCTTGCGCCGCCGCGAGTTCCGGCGTTCCGTGCAGATTGACGAACGCGGTGATCGCGACATCGATGAGCTTCTCGTCGTTCTCGCCGCCGAACTCGTGAAGCAGGGCAAGGCTGACGTTCGCTTCGAGCGAATGCGTCGCTGCGTCGAGCATTGATGCGCCATGCAGGCTGCTGACCTGCGTTTTCGCATCCATCTGCGAAGCGCCCGATGCGTCCTTGAGCGCCTGACGCGGCGCAATCGCCCCGACTTGCCGATTGACCTGCAAGACCTGCTCGTCATAGGGGGCGACGGCACCGACCACGGGAATCGCAAGGCCGGACGGAAGCTGGATGCCCTGGTCGGAGCCGAACCACGGCTTGAGCACGAGACTGCCTTCGGGCTCGAAGTCGGGCATCGTCGCGTTGGCGCGCATCACGGCGGTCAGCGCCGCCGGGATATGCGCGATGTTCCTGACGACCGCGCCCTTGGCGGAGCAGCACGGATCGTCGGGCGTGAAAAGCCGGTCCACGCCGAACTTCTCCATAAACCAGCGTTCTTTGGCTTGTGCGTCATCGGAGCCGCCGGACATCGCGCCCGCATGGCCGACCGCACGCGTGAGGCGACTCTTCCATCGGCCCACCACGCAGGCGACCACCGGCTTCGTGAAGGCCGCATCGGCCTCGTAGTAGCCGCCCGGTTCGCAATAGAGCACGGCGGCCTTGCTGCGCGCATCATTGGCGAGCGCAAAGGCAAATTCCGGTGCGGCATAGTGGATGTAGACGTCCTTGCCGCTGGAGATGACCGTCGACGTGCCCCAGCCGCTCATGCGCAGGTACTGCGCGATCGTCGTGCTGAAGCCGCCGGAGTTCGAGAAGATGGCGATCGATCCCTTGCGCAATGAATCGTCTGGACTATCACCACCGAGTGCTCCGCCGATTCTCACACGATTCCACGAGTCGGCGACGCCCAGCCCGTTCGCCCCGAAGATGTCGATGCCCGCCTGCTGCCCCATCGCGCGAATTTCGCGAGCGTCGTGCACGGCGATCTTCTCGGTGATGATGAAAATCTTCTTCAGATCGGGATTGACGCGGATCAGTTCGGCGACGCCGTCGCGAGCCGCCGATGGCGGTAGATAGACCACGCCGCAGTTGAAGCGATGCCCTGCCTCCAGACCCTCGCGAACGTTGTTGTAAACCGGGACATCGCCGATAGATGTGGCGAGCACCTGGCCGCCCTTGCCCGGCGCCGTGCCGAAGACAATATTGCCGCCCGAAAACGCATGACTGACGGGCGTTACCTCTGAGGACTCACCGCCCAGGATGTTAAGTACGCACACGCGATCGTCCCGCGTGGCGATCTGCGCGAGCGAGTTGACGCCAACGAAATACTTGAACTGGTTGCTGGTTTGCTTGTACATGTCGCTCTCCTCAGGCTTGAGCCGTTTCGGCTTCGGTCGTGGGCGCGCCGATCCGTGCTGCGATCTCGGCCCGGCCACCGGCGCGCATCCACGCATCCGCCTGCCGTGCGTACTGGATGACTTCGCTGATGTCGGATTCAAATCCGAACAGCCGGTACGGCAGGCCGAGCGAATCGCATGTATCTCTCAGCGCGGCCATCCCTCGCACGAGGTTCGGCCCTCCGCGGCCGAGCACCACGTAAAGGGGCGTCGGCCCATGCTCGCTGAAGTGTTCGCGAAGAGCATCGGCCATCGCTCGCAGCGTCTCGAAGATGTCGGTGTTATTCGACTTGCCGCCGATGATGAAAAGCACATTCGACTGCTTGAGCCAATGCCTGAAGCAGATGCGGGCCACTTCTTTCATCTTCGCGTAAGGCGGATTGCCGCCGAAATCCGACGAGATGATCGCGGCGTCGCCCAGCATTTCGGTGACGAGCGAGTTGGCGCCGCCGCCGAACGTCGGCGCGAGAATCGTGCCTTTCTCGTTGATCACATACACGTCGCTCTGGCCCTGGTGCGTGCGCAACTGATTGATCTCCTGCTCGAAGTCGGAGTAGTCCGCTGCGAACAGATGTGGCGGCAGCCCGAGGCGCGTCCATCGCGGATCATCGCGATCGAAGCCGCATTTGAAGTCGCAGGCAACCGGCGTGAGTCGTCCGTGCTTGTCCTCGCGCATGCGGATCGGATTCAACTCCAGCGTCGTCATGCCGAAATCGTGAAAGAGCTCCCAGAGTTTCGGCAACTGCTGCACGAGCGGCGAGATGATCTCCTTAGGCGCACCGATTTCGCTCAGCGCGTTCGCCACGACGAACGCCTTTAAACCCGTCAACGCGTCGAAGGGCACCATCGCCACATGCTTCGGGTCGACCTCTTCGATATCCATGCCGCCCTTATGCGAGAGCGTCATGGTCGGCGCACGAAAACGGGTGGAGTCGGTGATCGAGAAATAGACCTCATGCTGGGCCGGAACGCCGGCTTCGAACGTCGCGCCATTCGACTTTGCTTTCAGGTGGCCGACGGAATGCTCGGCGAAGTACAACCGCTCTTTTTCGATCAACGCCGTCTTGAGATCGGTCGCGCGGCCGAGTAAACCCGCCTTCCCCTTCTTTCCCACTCCGCCTTTGAAAACGGGTTTGATGAATATCTGGCGATGACGATCGATCAAAGTCTTGATCTCCTCCTCGCTGGCGCTCGGGCCGAGGATCTCACTCGCCGGGAATCCAACGAATTGCAACAGGCGCGCGCCGTGCAACATACCGGTGATTTGCATGAAGTTGTCTCCTGAAGGGCATAGCGATATAAAAAGAAACGGGTGTTCGGATTGGTAGTTAGGCGAAAGCGCGAGGCGTGACAAGCGGCCGTGACGCCGGTGGCGTTCGGAATGCGTGGCTGATGTGTTGTTGAGTTGTCCGGTGCTCGAACCGCCTGGGGCTCGAGACTACCCGCCCAAGGGGCGATCGTTAGGCGCTCAAGGTGCGCCTTGCGTTGTACATAGCCTTGTCTCCGATGCGTTTTATTTTCGTGCCAATCTCGCTGGAATCTTGAGTACAGATACTCACGCAAATTGAGTTAAGCGATAAGTGCATTTTTTCGAAGCATTGATGTCCAGATGTTATCAATGCGGCCGGATGAAATGTAGCATCACCGCCACGTTCCTCTGCGCTGCCTGTCGGGGCAGACGGGTCAGCGGTCCAATTTGTGATGTGACTTTGACCATTCAAGTCACGATCGAATCCCGGAAAACCACATCCACGCCGATCCGGACAAGTTCATCATTCCCGTGCTTCGGGGCCTCGGCGCTTTTCGGGATACGATGCTGCGCACCAGTTCCTCTGCCACCTTGTTCACGCTGCGTCGGCCAGCATCGAGTGACGACAGGTGTACGGCGCGATTCCGCACTACACATCGCCGCCTCTCCAGGACACGGCCTTTCCGCTCCAGGGTCTGGCGGATGTTCCGAACTCGCTGAAACCGACAGTTCGGGTTCAGTATCAGGGTATCGACCGGACCTTTACGTCGGACGCAATTTACGGTCGTCGGCTGGCCATCGCCTACAACGGCTCAAACCAACCGGTCCTCCAGCTGGACGGTTCCATGGTCGGCAGTCCAGATACGGCGGCAACCCCGGGCACGTCGACGCCGATCACGTTCACCGTCACGCACAATGCGTACGCACTACCCTTTGCTAATCTGACCTACAACCAGACGCTCAAAGCCGGACCCGGAAACACCTACGTTGTCGCTAATGGTTGGGGGACAACGTCCCGCGGCCTCGCCGATTCGTATCAGAAAACGCTTGGCGATCTGCGCGCGAGTGGTGCTGCTAGTGGTACGGAACCCGTCACAGGATCTGCCCTCAAGGTGCTAGCACGCCAATGGCTGGGACAGGGTGCCCAGGCCGTGTATCTGACGGAGCAGCTTCTTTCGAACACGACAATCCTGCATCAGCACCATATCGGTATTGCTGGGTATGCGTCCAGCTCGTACGTCGACCTTCAAGGCAGCGCGATCTCCATCGCGACGCTCGACGCAAACGCGACCAAAGAACAGGCGGCCCTGTTTAACGTGGCGATGCATTTCAGTTCGCTGGTGTCAACAGCTGTACAGCAGACAAGCAATGTGCCGGCGACATCGACCGTGAATCTTGTCGACATTGCGGCCGCAGCCGGCCAGCCAATCTATAACGCAAACTCTTCAAACTACTCGACCGCCGTTCGGCCAACCCTGGTCAATTGCGGCGCCTATGCTTCAACTTTCGCCGCTTACCTCGGAGCAGGAAACCGGCTCCTTCTGCCGCAGCACTGCGACCTCACTGAAAACCAGTGGACGGGCGCTGGCTATTTTGTCATTGGTTCATCGACCGTGGGCTCGATGATAAACGGCGGACTCGGCGGTGGCTTTGGCAGCCAACCTCAAGCCCTCACGCTTCTATGAAGCGTTGGTGCTAATTTCCCAGCCAAGCAATGGCTCACTGACCAGCGCGTCTGCTTTTACCTACAACGACCCCATCGACAGAGCTTCTGGAAACTTCAACTATGACCACAACGACGTCGTTGTGGGCACAGGCGCCTTCCCACAGAGCCTGAATTTTCAGCGCCAGTACAGTTCAGGCCGAAAGAACCAGAGTGGTCCGTTAGGGAAAGGCTGGACGCATAACTTCAATACAACAGCGTTGGTGAACTCTGATGGCTATCAGGGAATGGGAGAAGACTCAGCGCTTGACGCGGTGTGCACTCTGGTTGAAATGAAGGCGTCACTCGACCTTCTGCTCGATAGCTCGACGCTCATCGAAAAAATGGTGACGGCAACGCTCGGGCAGCGCTGGTTCGGCGACCAGCTCATCAATAACACTGTCATCGTGACGCAGGGACTGAATGGCGAGGCCTTCGTTAAACTGCCAGATTGGGACCTACAACCCACCTCCAGGCCGATCTGAGAAGCTAGTGCTGAACGCCGACGGCACGTATTCTCTCGACTCTGTTCATCATGCAACGCTCAAGTTCAATGCCGCAGGCCACCCACTCTGAGAATCCGGTATATTGCGATGCGAGACATCGCTCTCAGAGATAGATAAAGGCTTATATGCTCGACGGCGTATCCCTCGACCAGCTCAGAACATTCATCGCTGCGGTGGACGAAGGAAGCTTCTCCGCGGCCGCTCGACGCTTGAACCGCGTGCAGTCCGCAGTCAGTGGCTGGGTGAGTGCTTTGGAGGAGCAGATCGGCATCACACTATTCGACAGGTCAGGGCGTTTTCCAAAACTGACGCCTGAAGGCGTGCTCATTCTTGCGGATGCGCGGGCTATCGTGTCGGGTGTTGACACCCTCAAAGCTCGGGCAAAGCTCATGACCTTGGGAGTCGAGGCCGAGCTCTCCGTGGTGTTCGATGTCTTCTTTCCCACTGCCGCCATCAGCGAGGCAGCCAGAGCGTTCGCCAAGC
>NZ_JARESO010000080.1:0-31867 GCF_046030175.1 Paraburkholderia sp. RL17-373-BIF-A | reverse complement strand
CCGTATCACATAGATGCGACCCGGCAAGTCACCCGCAACCTCGTCTTCGTCGTACGTGAAGTAGACAAGCGAGTGACGTTCAGTGTCCAGTACCCGGATTATATGGAGCAAGTCGAAAGTTGGATCTGACTCGGCCGTGAATACCTGCGCCTGCCTGGGAACAGTTCCGGCAATGCGGATGCTGCCTGTCTGATGGCAGGAAGCCGTCAGGTCCGTCCCATGGGTGATGCGTCCACTTCCCAGTGCGCCATCGGAATGCGACTCTGACACATAGCAGGTCACGCCTTTCACGAGAGGATCGTCGTAAGCCGAAATGGCGATGTGAGAACCATATCGCTGGGTATGCGTTTCGATCGTCGCCAGCTCCTTGGCTACGACAACGGAAGACGAAAATATCAGCAGTGCACCCAGGATGCGCCACCGCCCTGGAATCAGCTTGATCATCATCCACCTCCGGGTATCCGACAGTCAGATCTTCGGCCGCGCAACGCCGCGGCAGCGGATCGCTGACCTCAGGCTATTTCACCTGGAAGTCCGCTGCTTGACGCAGGTCAACGCCTGCGTGTTCGCCTGGCATCATTCTGAAAATGGATCTGTGGTTTGCATAGGGTTGCCTGTCGGCAGCAAATTGAACACTCCTTGTGCAAACGCCAACAAAACACGGTTTCGGTCGCCCGCGTCGCCAGAAAGTTCGCATATATGGCGGCAAGCGGTATCTATCTTCTGCTTGGCGACGTTTCGGAGGCGCTGACGCTCCTTGCGTTTGTGATAGGGATCGTCTTTCTGACGGTTTTTCAAAGCCACCGCACCGCACAGGTTCTCGACTCTCTTCGCGAACTGTCCGCGCCCCGCGCGCAGGTGCTTCGGGACGGGCAACGGCAACTTGTTTCAGCTGCCGACCTGGTGCCAGGCGACGTCGTATTCGTCGACGAAGGCGCACGTGTGCCCGTTGACGGCTCCGTGATGGAGGCTCACGAACTGAGCGTAGACGAGTCGCTACTGACAGGCGAGTCCGTTTCGGTAAACAAGTCCGCAGCGCGACCCAAACCACACCCGGAGGAAGATCCCGGCGGGCAGCTTTTTTTTGGGTCGATGGTGGTGCAGGGTCAGGGGCGAATGGTCGTGACTGCGACGGGGCCGAATACCACGCTCGGTCGGATTGGCAGTCGTTGACGGGCATCACGGAGGTCCGCTCGCCGTTGCAGCTGGAGACGAGAACATTCGTCAATCGCTTTGCGTTGGCCGCGATCGCGCTATGTCTGCTGCTCGTGTTGGCCTATCGCTGGCGCTCCGGGGAATGGCTCCCGGGCGTGCTCGCCGGTATCACGCTGGCCATGGGGATCCTGCCCGAAGAGATTCCTGTGATACTGACCGTCTTCATGGCGCTGGGGGCTCGCCGCATCGCTAACGAAGGCATGCTGACGCGTCGCACGAGTGCTATTGAAACCCTTGGCCAGACATCTGTACTTTGCGTCGACAAGACGGGTACGCTGACCCAGAACCGTATGTCGGTGCGTGTGCTCTCCGCGCAAGGAAAGCGGCAAGTGATCGATCAGACCACTCAGCACATTGACGAGGCGTATCACGAACTCATCGAATATCTGGTGCTCGCCAGCGAAATCGAGCCAGTCGATCCCATGGAACGCGCGTTTCACGAAACAGGCCGGGTTGGACTCGCCGGCACTGGACGTCTTCACAAGGACTGGTCGCTGGTTCATGAGTATGCGCTGACACCGGAGTTGTCGGCCATGTCCCACGCATGGCACACGCCGGAACTCGACGATCATGCAGTCGCCTGCAAGGGCGCGCGGGAGGCGGTCTGTGCTTTGTGTCACCTGGGCGAGCGGGAAACGCAGACTGTCCTTGATCAGGCCGCGCAGATGGCGTCGGGCGGGCTGCGGGTGCTGGGAGTGGCCAAGGCACGGCACTCACATCCCGAGTGGCCGGAAAAGCAGCATGACTTCGAGTTCTCTTTCGTGGGGCTGGTCGGACTCTTGGACCCGGTCCGCCCGGAGGTCGCGGGCGCTATCGCGGAATGCCACGCAGCTGGCATCCGCGTGGTGATGATCACCGGCGACTATCCGTCGACGGCGCGGGCTATCGCGGCCGAAGTCGGCATCGACGGCGCGCGGATCGTGGGCGGCCAGGAAGTGGCAGCGATGAATGACGCACGACTTCGCGAGGTCATCAAGAAGGTCGACGTATTTGCCCGTGTCAAGCCAGAGCAAAAATTACGGCTTGTCAACGCGTTCAGGGAAAGCGGCGAGGTGGTCGCGATGACCGGTGACGGCGTCAATGACGCGCCCGCGCTCAAGGCGGCGCACATCGGCATTGCGATGGGGCTGCGCGGCGCCGAAGTTGCGCGCGAGGTCGCCTCGCTGGTCCTGCTACGAGACGACTTCGCGCCGATCGTGTCGGCTATCCGGCTGGGTAGGCGCATCTACGCCAATCTCGTGCAGGCGATCAGCTACACGGTTGCCGTTCACATTCCGATGATCGCCGCCACCATGATTCCGGTTCTCGCTGGCTGGCCGCCGATGCTCGCGCCGGTTCACATCGTCTTTTTGCAGCTGGTTATTGATCCAGTCTGCTCGGTCGTGTTCGAAAACGAGCCTGAACGCGCGAACCTGATGCGTTTGCCTCCGCGCCGTGCCGGTGCGCGTCTGCTGTCGAACCGCGCGTTGGGCGAGGGGGCTGCGGCGGGCGCACTGGCGGCCATACTGGTGCTGGGTCTGTATGCAGGCCTGCTGACGCGCGGCTGCGACCTTGCCTTCGCGCGCACATTGCCATTCGTCGCGCTCGTGACGTGCAATGTTGCGTTGATCTTTGTGATCCGACTATTTCCCCAGTCAGGGGCCCGTGCCGGCGCACGTCAGCAGAATCGCTACCTCTGGATTGTTCTAGGTGTCACCAGCGCGGGGCTTCTGCTTCTCATGACCGTTCCTGCCTTGGCGCGGCTGTTCGGACTCGTCGCCCTGCTTAACCCTGATGCGGGCGTCTAGCACGCACAAAGCCAACTTGCGGAGTCGCCATTGTTGACCCCGTTGCATCTGCGGCTCATAGCGGAGTCTTTCTTTTTTTCGTCTCGCAAGCTATGCACTCTGGGCCCATTTCGCGTAGATGGCCGCTCCATACAGGGAGAGGATTCTCGGATCTGGAGCGGCTCGAAAAACGGCATGCGCCATAGTCCTGAGCTACAAAAAAACGAGCAGGCGCATGAGAATCCGATTCCGTTCATTCAGGATCAAGAGTTCGGCCTTGGACGCGCCAGCAGCAGCGGGTTCTGAGTGATGCGCGCGGTTCGGGCAGCGACGCTTCCGAGAAACCACCGAGCCAGACCGCGCCGGCCATGTGTGCCGACGACCACTAGGTCTGCATGCCACCGTTGGGCCTCGCGGACAATGGTGTGGGGTACGTCATCGCCAGTCAGCTCCGTTTTGACGAGGCCCGTTTCGACGCGATTTGACAGATTGGCGAAGACGCCTGCAGCCGCGGCAAGTATGCTTCTTCCTTCTTCTTTGAATGCGTCCTCAAGGACGTGGATCGGCACGAAGTCAGTCAACCGGACAGCGCGGTCGATGACATAAACTGCTCGAAGGCTCGACTCCGGCGCGGCAAAAAGCAAGCCAAAGCGCAGTGCATCCAGAGAGGCTCCGCTCCCATCAAGCGCAAACAGGATTCGGCGCGGAGACTCATGTATCTCGGCTACATAGCTGGCGGGCACAATGAGGATTGAGCACGGGGCTTGAGTTGTAACGAATTCGGACACCGTTCCTTCAACCCAACGTAGCAGGCCATGATGTTGACGCGCACCCACTACGAGCAGGTCCGCTTGCCATTCGGTTGCGGCATCAATCAATGCGTTTGCGGTATAGCCGCCTTGCTTTGAAAGCTCAAGTACCCCAACGTCGACGTCGACATTGACCGGCGCGAAAATCTCTTTCACGTGGGCAACCGCTTCGTTGGCGTTGCGAAACAGTTCTGCGCGTGCGGTCTGGAGCTCGGTATCCGTCATCGACCCAAGGGGCACGAGAACGCGAGGATTCTCTGCGACGCTTACGATACGTACCTGCACACCGGGTACCGCCATGTAGCGTATGTACGCCGCCGCACGTGCGGCGACGGATGACGAGTCAACTGCGATGAGTATCCGTTTGATTCCGGATGCGGCAGCCCTGTTTGCGCTTGAGGTAGTCACAATCTGATCTCCGGGCGACACCAGAAGTCTTGCTAGCGTTGATAGCTGATTTTCTCAACCTGCTTTCGTTGCTATTTGACACACGTCAGGCTTTGTGATGCAAGTGGGAGGGCTGACGGACCACAAGATAGCCACGTGCGTGCGTTGGATACGCATGTGTCTCGCAATCCGTCATGTGAGCATGTCTGAAAGACGCGTGACAGGATCGCTCGGCTCCATCCTTGCTTCACTTTCAGATACGTTCCGTTCGTCGCACTTTTACGATACCGCACACCGTGTCGATGAGGCGCTAGACCACGGGTGACGCGTATCGCGTCTTTCGAAACCTCGCGATCCGCACGTAAGATATCCCGGTCACGAGACCATAGAGAATGTGCAGACTAAAATTGATCCATGTTCGGCCGTCGATGAACCACGCAAATACCGCTGTCATGACGTAGAAATTCACAAGATAGAGAAGCGCACCGAACATTGTCCCAACGAGCAACGTCATTAACAAGTCGGAGTCAACGTTACACACTTCGACGAGTGCTGCAAGAACAAGTGAAAATCCGATTGCTAGAGCCAAATGAACGCTGAGCGCCACCACCAGCACGGCGATATCGTGTGAAGCCGACTCTACGAACACACCGTCCCCAAGCGCAATGGCAGCGACCATGCGGATCGCGCCCCACAAGCTCCCACCTTTTGCGCCGATCACACTCACGGCGAAACATATCAGAACAGTTGCCGAGATCGTGCCCGAAATTATTGCTGCCCGCCAATCTGGAGTTCGAAGCTTGAACTGGTCCCCGTGCAAATGAAATTCCATCGCTATCTCCTTCGATGAAGGGGCAACAAAACCCCAGAGAGCGGTCTGTATTCTTCTTGAGGGCCTTTCTTGGTCCCCGAGGCGGCTCAAATGCGGCAGTGGGACACGCTCATTCATCGACCGATTAAAAGGCCAACGAGTACGGTATTCCTCGACATATTCACTTCAGCGCCTGATTTGTGTCGCTATGGATTGAGCATAGGGCTCGTTCGCCATGAGAGATTGACGTGTGTCAAGACGACCGGTGTGCCCAACGGATCGAATGGGATAGAGGCTCATCATGTCTGCTCTCAGCCAGCGCAATGCGTTCGTCGCAATGAATTGTCCGTCGGGGCGCGCAATCATTCGCTATTGAAGTTCGAAGCGCAATGCGAGGCATGAAGTGTCCCGTTCAGACGGCTTCGAACAACAGTGATAGCCGTGGACGGATGGGTTGATTCAGGTCAATCTGCGGGATGAGTCGGCGAATAGAGTGTATTGGGGCGTTGTTATCCGGACAGCCCATCGACGGGGCGCATGAGAGTCGTCGCGCGAAGGCTCGACCAACCGTCTGAGGAAACATATCGGACCACCAAGCGGACACCTCGGAGACTTCGTCATGAACACTGCCAGTTCAACCCTCGATGATCACGACGAAGTCGGACGCATTCTCATTGCTGTAGACGCTTCGCCCGCCTCTTTGCGCGCTGCGGCCTATGTTCAGGGCATTGCGGCGCCCGGGGCACACGTGCGAATCGTAAGTGTGGCTGAAGATCCACGCAGGCTGATCCCGTTGGATCCACTTGTCGGAGTGGATCTCCGCTCGGTGCGCGACGAGTTGCTGCGCGGTGCTGAAGACGCGGTGGCTCAGGCACAGACCATATTTTCGAGCGGCGAGACGGTCGTCGACACTGAGGTGATCGATCTTTCCATGCAGGGTCGGGATGTAGCACACGCACTGCTTGAAGCAGCGCGGACGTGGCAGGCCGATCTCGTCGTCGTTGGCACCCGACAGCACCGTCGGCTACTACGCTGGCTGGAAGGAACAGTCTCTGAACCTCTTGCGCGAATCTGCCCATGCTCGATTCTAGTTGTTCCAGCTTCCTATGAAAGAGATACCTGCCGCGGTCCGAAGCGAATGCTCTTCGCCGTCGACGGTAGCTCACCATCGCAGCATGCCCTTCGATACGGTTTAAAACTCGCCACGAAGCAGACGTCCTTGCGTATCGTAAACATTCTTGATCAGGCGGTGTGGATGAGCGATTTCGTGCCGCTTCCTCTGGTTGAAGATGCACTTGTCAAAGAGGGCAACGCAGCCCTTGCGGCGGCAGCGGAGTTGCTTGCCGGATTACGAATCGAAGCGGAATCCGCGATGATCAGCACGGAAAGGTCCGGCGACGATGTGCCCCACGCCATCGTGAGGGAGGCAGATCATTGGAACGCCGATCTGGTCGTCATGGGCACACACGGTCGGCGTGGTATTTCGCGCTGGCTGCTGGGTAGCGTGGCGAGCCGCGTACTGCGCATCACCCACGTACCGGTGTTGCTCGTCCGCCCGATCCAAGCCTGAAAACGCCGCGGTCGCGGCGAAACATTGGGCGAAATGATTGTACTTGTGTTCCGATTCGATAAGCTCGTGCCGGACCGCTGGCGATCCACTACTTAGGCGTGTCATTCCGCTGAACCGGTTGCCGCACCTGTTGCCGTGCCGCCTCTGTCTGCCATTCGCGCCACAGCGCCATCAGAACAGCCAGTATTGCGGGCCCAAGGAACAATCCGATCAGACCGAATGCGGCGAGTCCACCAAGCACACCAAACATGACGAGCAGAAATGGAATGCGTGCGCTGCTGCTAATCACAAACGGCCTTATCAGATTGTCTACCCAGCTAATGACCAGCATTCCCCAAAGCAATAGCCCGACTCCGGCCACCGTGCGGCCTGCAAATAGAAGCCCGACTGCCACCGGTAGCCATACCAATGGCGTGCCAAAAGGAATCAATGCTACGAGAGCAGTGATCCCTGCCAGAGTGACGGGCGCAGTTACGCCTGCGGCCCAGTAACCCAGCCCGGCCAACACTGCCTGCGCGATCGCTGTCAGCACAATGCCGTAGACGACAGATCGGGTCATGCTGCCGATCGCGGTGAGATAGTCGTCAAGGCGCTCGCCGAGGAAAGGCCGCAAAGCCTGCCGTATCTGATTCAGAAGACTTTCTCCATCGCGGTACGTAAAAAACAGCGTCACGAGAGCAAACCCCAGCTTTGTGGCGTTTCTGGCCGCACTTCCGAGGATGTCACCGATTTCGCTTGTCCAGCGATTCGCCCATCCTGAGAGCTGGGAGCGGATGGCAGGGGGATCAATCTCCACATGATCGAGAAACGCCTGCAACGAGGAGCCGATCAAGGGGATACGCGCCAGAAAATCGGGTAGGTCGCGAGGACGATCGGAGAAGTAGGCGACGATGGCCCGGCTGGCGTCCCTTACATCTTCTGTCAAGGGCTTCATCAGCCAGAGGACTGGCAGTATGCACGCACATGTCAGGAGAAGGGTCATCAGCAGCGCGCTAGTGCCCGCGCTTTCACGAAGCAGGCGTCGCAAACGGCTGTAGGCGGGCCAGGTGACATACGAAATAATCAGCGCCCATGCGACCGGGACCAGAAAAGGGCGCAGAACCATGAACCCCAAAGCTACCAGACCAGCCAGAAGCAGTGTTAGCACGACATGCTTTCCCGATGGCATTGAACGCTCCTGTTCGTGATTCGGTTTTTCGGTATCCCGGCAGTGATCGCAGGCAGAGAAATGCATCCAGATGCGAGACCGAAAACCATATGATCTGCCCCTACCCGCACGTTACTGGTTGACCAAGGTCAATCAGCGAGTCTGACCCGCACCGATACTGGCATTTGCCGCGCACATCTTCCATGCGACGTTCGTCGACTCTCGTACAGAAGGATCGATCCATGTTGACTCCGACACGCACGATTAGCCCTGAGGGAGAAAGTTCCAAAAAATGGCACGCAATGCAGGTCGCGGCCATCGCCATGCAACTGGGCACCGATGGCGATTATGGTTTGACACTGGCAGAGGCGCAGCGGCGCCTCGCCAGAGACGGGCCGAACGAGATTCGTGAGCAGCGGCGCCGGAGCGTCCTTGACATGCTGATCTGTCAGTTCAAGGACTTCATGATCATCGCTCTGTTGGCGGCGGCTCTCGTGTCGGGCCTGATCGGCGAGGCCGCGGACGCGCTCGTGATCGTCTCGATCGTATTGCTTAACGCCACAGTCGGCTTCATCCAGGACTATCGCGCCGAGCGTGTGATGGCGTCGCTCGCACAGCTCGCCAGGCTGCAGGCGACAGTCGTTCGCGCAGGCGAATGTCAAACGGTCCCGGCATCGGGCATTGTGCAGGGCGACGTCGTTTTGCTGGATACCGGCTCTACCGTTCCCGTTGATCTTCGTCTTGCCGAGGCGTCCGGGCTGAAGATCGCCGAAGCGGTTCTCACTGGGGAGTCGGTGCCAGTAGAGAAGGGCACCGCGTCGCTTGACGACGCTTCGCTACAACTCGCCGACCGGACAAATATGGCTTTCAAGGGCACTGTTGTCACCTACGGTCGAGCACGAGGCATTGCCGTTGCTACCGGCATGGCCACCGAACTCGGCAAGATCGCCGGGATGCTCGAAGCGGCACCTGCAGTCCAGACGCCGCTGCAAAAGCGTCTTGCAGCGTTTGGGCGCCGACTGGCTACGATGATTCTTGTGATCTGCGCGATCATCTTTGCGACGGGTGTGCTGCGTGGCGAGCCAGTGCTGCTCATGCTTCTCACGAGCCTGAGTCTTGCTGTCGCCGCTATCCCTGAAGCTTTACCCGCAGTGGTGACCGTGATGCTTGCCCTTGGTGCGCGCAATATGGCACGACACAACGCCTTGGTGCGACGTTTGCCTGCGGTCGAAACCTTGGGGTCCGTGAGCTGGATCTGTACCGACAAGACTGGCACATTGACCCTAAACGAGATGTGCACAACTGAACTCTACGCTGATGGCGTGCGGCTTCCAATCGCATCGTTCGATACAAAAAGACCCGCTACGAGATGCTTGCTGGAGGCATTGGCGTTATGCAACAACGTTAGCCGCGCTGCGGGCGGGGAGGTCTCTGGCGATCCGACCGAGGTTGCGTTGTGGAGAGTGTCCGCTGACGCTGGCTTCGACAAGAGCGCGCTCGAAGTCACGGGCCCGCGTTCCCTGGAGTTCCCGTTTGACTCCGATCGCAAGCGGATGACGACGATTCACCGCAACGGAACCGGATTCATTGCTTACACGAAGGGCGCACCAGAGACGGTCATTGAACGTTGCAGCGCATCCCTCTCGGATCACGGTATGGTCGCCGTGGACCACGAATGCGTGCTGGCGGCGGCTGAGGCGATGGCGGATAGTGGTCTTCGTGTACTCGCCGTTGCGAGCCGGAAGTGGGACAGCCTGCCTGCCGGTCACAATATCGAAGAAGTCGAATGCGGTCTCACTCTGCTTGGCCTGGCTGGCATGCGTGATCCCCCGCGGCCCGACGTCCGGCAGGCGGTTGAGGCCTGCAGATCGGCAGGAATCACTCCCGTAATGGTTACGGGGGATCATCCCGTAACCGCGTGCGCTATCGCTCGCGAACTCGGCATTCTTGCCCCTGGGGACACCGTGTTGACCGGCCGTGAACTCAGTCGACTCACGGATGAAGCTCTAGTCGCGCAGGTTGTGCATGCCCGCGTGTTTGCCCGGGTGGACCCGGCGCAAAAAATTAGGATCGTCGATGCCGTTCGCGCGCATGGCCAGTTCGTCGCGATGACCGGTGATGGCGTGAACGACGCGCCGGCGCTCGCCGGCGCGGATATCGGCATTGCGATGGGAAAAAAGGGCACCGATGTCGCGCGGGATGCGGCCAGTATCGTGCTGCTGGACGACAACTTCGCCACCATCGTCGGTGCCGTCGAAGAGGGGCGGCGAATCTTCGATAATGTACGCAAGTTCATTCGCTATGCCTTGACGTGCAATTCGGCGGAGATATGGACTATTTTTCTCGCGCCTTTTCTCGGCCTGCCGATTCCCTTGCTTCCCATACACATCCTGTGGATTAACCTGGTCACCGATGGACTGCCGGGGCTGGCGCTAGCGGCCGAACCGGCGGAGAAGGGCGTCATGCTACGGCCACCACGGCCCCCCGGGGAAAGCGTCTTTGCCCGCGGCATGTGGCAGCACATCGCATGGGTTGGGCTCGCAATGGCCGGTGTTACGCTGCTCACGCAGGCATACGCCATCCACGTCGCGTCGGCACATTGGCAGACAATGACCTTTACGGTGCTCACCCTCTCCCAGATGGGACACGTACTTGCCATCCGATCGGAGCAAGCGTCGTTTTTCGCGCGGGGAGCGCGTTCAAACATGCCGCTTGTGGGCGCGGTGCTACTCACCTTTGCGCTTCAATTGGCGACGATCTATGTACCCGTGCTGAACACTGTTTTCCGGACGACCGCACTTAATATGGCTGAGCTGGCAATGTGTGTTCTGCTCTCAAGTGTGGTGTTTGCTCTGGTCGAGCTCGAGAAATATCTTATCCGCCGGGGACTGCTATACCGTTGAAACCCGCATCAAACAAACCCGTGCCGATCGCCAGTATTTGTGCGCCATCGCGCAGGAGAAAAAGTGCGTGCAGTTGCTTACGGCGTGCGAAATCCAGGCCTTTCTGAGGCCCCAACACCATGAGGGCGGTTGCATAAGCATCCGCGTCCATGCAGGACCTCGCCGGCACTGTGACCGACGCGACCCCCTTGCATAAAGGCTCACCTGTGCGCGGATCCACGACATGCGAGATACGCTTGCCCTCGCATTCGCTCCAGTGACGATAGTCCCCCGAAGTTGCGACCGCGACATCCGTGAGTTCGATCACGCCGAGCGCCTCCCGGCGTTCGTAGTCGGGACGCTCGATTGCGATTGCCTACAGTGCCTGGCCAGGCTTTGTGCCTCGCGCACGCATCTCACCGTCGATTCCGACAAGCCACGAGCGAGCGTCAAGACTGTCCAGCACACGCGCCAATTCGTCTACGCCGAAGCCTTTGGCGATACCGCACAAGTCGAAGGTCACGTGCGCCTGCTTGCGAGCGCGACACCGCTCGACGTCGACGTCGAACAGTTCGACCACCGGGCGTCGGGGTCGTCCGCGCGAGGCTTCCCGCATGGTTGGCCGCGGCGCGGTTTGACGGGCCGAAGCCCCACTGATCCACCGCATCGCCGACACCTGCGTTGAAAGCGTTGTCTGTCTCGCGCCCCATTTCCGTCGCACGCACCAGCACCGTCGCAAGGTTGCGGGATATCGGCACGCAGACGTCGGGTTCGGCTCTATTCAAGCGTGTCAAATCGGAACTCTCCTTCCAGTTCGACATTTCCTCGCCTACCGTTTGTACTGCCGCATCCAGTTCAGAAGCGATCAGGGCTCGGTCCAACCCCGCCGGCGCGTAGCATTGCACGCTGTATCGGGTGCCCATCGTCGGTCCGTTGAACGTATAGCGTTCGGGACAACCGGCCATCGGTCCTTCAATAGACATCTTCGACATATCTACCCTTCAATCTCATCTCGTTCACGGAAAGACCGGAGCCATCCAGAATGTGTTCCCACGCCCGCGCCACGCCGTTGGCCATGTCCCTGCCTCCGCACACCATGATCTGCGCTCCGCAGGCTACGAGTTCCCGAAGCGTTGGCGCGTCGGCCATGAGTCGCTCCTGCACGTAAATCTTCCGTACGGGGCACGAGAAGGCGGTCTTGAAAGCCGTCAGCCGGCGGTTCTGCGCCTTGAACATCGTCGACGATATAGCCCGTTACTCAGTGTTCGATCACTTCGGGTACCGAGCCGCGATTGAGCGC
The DNA here is from genome assembly GCF_046030175.1 of Paraburkholderia sp. RL17-373-BIF-A. Taxonomy (NCBI): domain Bacteria; kingdom Pseudomonadati; phylum Pseudomonadota; class Betaproteobacteria; order Burkholderiales; family Burkholderiaceae; genus Paraburkholderia; species Paraburkholderia sp. RL17-373-BIF-A. Next base: position 19,980 of record NZ_JARESO010000080.1, on the reverse strand, counting down.
AATGACGGGAGTGCCGCACGCCATTGCCTCAATCATCACCAGGCCAAACGGCTCTGACCAGTCGATCGGAAACAGCAGCGCCCTCGCCCCTGACAGGAACGCTGGCTTCTGCGCTTCACTGATCTCACCGAGGAATTCAACGTGTGCCTGCGACAGCAGGGGTTCGATCGCGCTTCTGAAGTACGCCTCGTCCGCCTTGTCCACCTTGGCCGCAATTTTCAGCGGCAGCCCGCCTAGCGCTGCAATCTCAATGGCCAGATCGACGCGCTTTTCCGGACAGATACGTCCGAGGAACGCGAGATATTCCGGTTGCGGTTTCGGCTGCGGCATCAGCAGATTTTCGGGCAGGCCGTGATAGATCGTGCGGAGCCAGTTTGCCTGCGGTAGTGGCACGCGCTGCGAATCCGAAATCGATACCACCGGAGCCAGCGGGAACATGGGGAACACCGGATGTAGTTCCGGCAGATCGAGGCGTCCGTGCAGCGTCGACAGGAACGGCACGCCGAGTTCCGAAAACGTCGGGAAAGGCAGGTAACTCAGGTGGAAATGCAGCACGTCGAACTCGTGAGCGACGCGACGTACCTTTTCAAGCAATACTAGGTGAGGGGCGAAGGTGTCACTGATCGTCGGGTCGAGACGCAGCGCGTTCGGCCACGCCGGCACCAAATGCGCGGTTGTCTGTGAGTCGCCGCTTGCGAACAGGGTAACGTCGTGACCCAGATTAACCAGCGCTTCGGTAAGGTACGAAACCACGCGTTCCGTACTGCCATAGAATTTCGGCGGAACGGCCTCGTAGAGCGGGGCGACCTGTGCGATACGCATTTGTGAAACTCCCTTCAGACGAATCGCTCAGCAGCACCTCAGCACGACCGGTGGTGGACCGCCTGTCGGCTGGGCCGGGGGGCGCTCCACCGCCTTCACGCCACCGTCATTTTGCGGGCGCCGATCTGGCATGCAGCATTTGTACGATGTGTTGCCACTCCCCGCATGCGTCTCAAAAGCGGTCAAGTTTCCATTCGAGGCGTTAGCGCGCCCTCGCGACATGCGCCGGTCAGACCGGCTTCCGCCCGGAATCTTTTATGGCTTTCTTGACGTCGCCGACCTTCTTGCGCGCTTCGCCGACTGCTTGCTGGATATCGCCTTTGACTTCCTGTTTCGTGTCGCCGGTGGCCCGACCAATGGCTTCATTGATCTTGCCTTTTACCTTCTCCGCAGTGCCCTTGACCTGATCCTTGTTCATGATGAATCCTCCAGTGCGTAATTGATTTCGTGGATGATGTTGCTGTGCACCCCGAGCGCCCAATGATTACGGAGCCGCATATTTGAACTCGGGCAACGTTTTCAGAGAGTCTCTGGTACCGCCCCGAAGCAGCATCTGCCTGTCCGCGATCCGGAGGCTGCTAAATGGCACCGCCACCAGGTGCGTACCGAGTCCGAGGAACCCTCCGACCGAAAGAACGACGTAGGTCGTGCTATCCTTTGGATTGACGATCAGATCGTCAATTGTCCCGATTTTGTCCCTGTTTTCGTTGTAGACCGTCGCGCCAACGACCTTTGACGCCCGATAGCCCGATGCCAACTTAACCACGTCGACCCGGCTCGTCGTAATCGACTGTGCGGTGCCTGTGCACAGACGGTCCCGGTGGCGAGCGTGGCGACAACAATAGCCGCGGAAACAACCATCGCGAATTTCATATCAGCCTCGCTGAAGGAATTTGACGACACGCGAGGTGAGTTTCGCGCGTATTCGAGCCTCACTCCCCGCGTTTTTCACACACATGACGGACTGCTTAAGCGCATTTGAACACGCAGACCACCGCTCTTCAGGACGCGGAAGAGCAACCCCGCCTAACGACGTGCGCGGGACTGGATCGCGGAATGGCTTCGACACGTGATGGGAACTTCTACTGGTCTGACCCACTGCGATGCTGGAAGTATCGCCAAACCTTGCCTGTTACCGTTGATCCATGTCAATGATGCTGAATGCGTACCAGGCAGCGATGTCTGGTGCTGCTGGCTCCTCGCGAACGTGGCGCCGCCTTGAGTCACGGACGTCATGGTGAATCGGTCGGTGATGGGATGAACCGGGACCGGGATAAGGCCGGACGGGCACGAACTCGCCAACGCTACGGGTGTCGCCAGTTTGCTGGACCTGTCCTCTGCGCCAGAAGACTGGTTCGCTGTGCTGCGCGGCGGAAAGCTGCGTGCGCTCAATGAGCGTCAGACTGCCAATGAAACGGGCACGACTACGCCCGCCGGGTTGGAAATACCTGTGGCACCCTTCCCATTGACGGCTCGAGCTACGTCTTCAGTTGGATCGACGCATTACTGGAGAATGGCAACGAGCGGCGATCGCGCAGGCGCCAGCTCCGGCCTGGTTAGTGGCTCGCTAGACTGGGGAATGACCGGCCGTTTATGTCGCAGCGCACCGTCCACGCGGAGCTGATCTGTTGTGGCAACAGCCACTTGCCCACAACACGCGTTGTCCGGTGCCCTTCGTCCAAGCATCCTATCTTCGATTGAGTTGGATCAAGTCGGCAGCCGCAGGATGCGCTGAAAATTACTCATGTGACTCGTCCCCGGTTTCTGCCGTTCCGGCATATGAAGCACTGGACCGGGGGATCACACCACATGTGTATCAGACACGACGCACGCCAGTCGAGGAGAAACCAAATGAGTCTGGGAACCATTCTGCTAATTGTTCTGGTGCTACTGCTATTGGGCGCGTTTCCGACCTGGCCGCACAGCCGGAGTTGGGGATACGGTCCCTCCGGCATTCTCGGGGTTGTGCTGATAGTGGTGGTCGTTCTGCTCGTCCTGGGCAGGCTGTAGCAGCTGCGGACAGGAACGGCGGACTGAACACCACCGCGGTGTTCGCGACGAAGGACTCCCGGCGGCTTCGAGATCGGGTTAAGCCGTGAATTCAACTTCACCTGAGGAGCTGGACATGACACAACTTAATCGTTTTTCCGCATTTTTCCTGATGCTACTGCTGGCCTTTTTTATGGGTTGTGGCTCTACAGCTACGCATGAGGGGACTGGCGAGTACGTCGACGATTCCGTCATTACGACCAAGGTAAAGGCCGCGGTGCTGAATGAACCATCGCTCAAATCCGCCGAAATCAACGTAGAGACCTTCAAGGGTGTGGTGCAACTGAGCGGCTTCGTCCGTTCAGAGGCGGACATCAACCGGGCAGTCGAAGTCGCGCGCGGCGTGGCCGGCGTCAAGTCCGTCAAGAATGCCATGCGGCTCAAGTGATGTGTCAGGCACGGGTATTTGCAATGAGACTCGCGGAGCCGGACCGGCGGCCTCACTCGGTACACGCGACAGTCAGCGCCGCGCTTTTGCGTTTCGCGGGTTTCGGTGGTGTTAGCGCAGCGGTCCAGAAATAGTCCATTTCGCGTTTCGCGGCGGCTGTCGCTTGTGCCCGTGCCGATCCCGCCAAGGCATTTGCGCCACTTAGCCACATGCCGAAAAAGAGGTTCTTCATCCCCGGATTTTTCATGATTGGTGGATCGCAAGACCGGTCAAACCTGAAGCATCCTCATAAGCGCACCCAGGTCCCAGCCTTTCGCTGGCGCGTGGGGTCATAAAGTTGATCCTTGTCAAACTGCTGCGCGCGTCCGAAGCCTAATCTCAAATCACTCGATGACATGCTCGTATTCGGGAAAGCGATCAACACCAGCACTCGGCGAACACAACTGATTGGAGACTCGCGCAGCGGCTGGCACACGACTTTCAAATAAACGCCCCTGGCGTGGCGCTAGCGCTTGATTTGCTCGACGAGATAGACTCATTGCGCTCGCGTGTGAAGCGTCCTCGCGCAGGCTAGCCAGTCTGCACGTCCATTTTTTGATGCACTGCCGTCAGGCGGCCTGGAGTGATTTCGCTGGTCCTGAATTGCCTACGGTCTCTGTAGAGGGGGGCGGGGTCTCTGCGGCAGAAAGCGCCGGCAGATTGGCCTGCAAGGCCCGAGCAATATGGAGGGAAAGCCGGTAGCGGCTGAGGTCGCTAGGTCTGCCGCTGACGTCGTACGTGCTGTAACCCATCTGCGTCGTGCCATCATCAGAATAGTCGCCAGTGTCTGCAATGAGAAGACTGACGATAGTTTTGCCAACTTTTCCACTATCCCCAGGCATGCATAGTCGAATCCGCGCGAACAGATCGGGACAGTCGCGGGATCGGTCCAATACCTGCTCGTACACGGGCCAAAGCGTGAGACCGTGAAGCGTGACGGTAAAGCCGTGCTGATCGCTCAATGCCTTGTATGCGATACCTTTGAGTGCAAATTTCGGCTCCTCGCTGGGGGCCTCGAGCGCAAGTGCAAGAGCACGCACGGTGGCGTCGAGAGTCGTTGCGCGGTCCAGCAGAAATACAACTTCGTCGGTGCGTTGGAACATGGAAAGCTCCGTCTGAGTCGTGTGGTCTATAGAGGCGCGAGTGGGCAGTGAGTTTCGCTGAATTCATGGTACCGCCATGCGCCGAAAGAACAAGGCCAGGCGGTGCGCGGGCCAGATGAATTGCGCACCTTTACGCCAGTTGACCCCAGATTAGACCTCTCGTCCAAAGGGACGATTGATACAGATCAACCTGCCGAAAAGTTGACACTGTCCCATAGGTTTTTGTGCTCGCGGTGACGAGCCACTGACGGACGTCGGGGAGCAGCAGGGGTTTCGGCACATTCCGGACGTTGTCGAACGCCGAGTTGACGATTTTATAGTCGCGAAGTTGCGTCCATGGGAGCCATCCGCGATGGCCGAGCAGTTCGCCCGAGGAGGTTTGAGTAAAACGTTCCCTGCCGCCTCAGCGGCGTTTGCCGATTCGGGAATTCGAGATTCTTCTATCAAGTGTGCAGTCTGTCGCTCCCCTCTGGTGCCGCGCCTACCGAGACCCGACAGGTTTGCCTCGCAAGCCATACTGCATGTCGGGGAACAAGTCCAGTCGACGCGGCGAGATCGAGGCTGAGCCCGTACTGTTTGGCACCGCCCATTGCGTTGCGATCACGCTGGCGCGTTAATCAAGTCACACACGCCACTCGGGAGGTGCTCTGTAGGCGAACGCTTACAGAGCATGACGTTTGGCTACGTCACTCTCAGGCTGCTCTGATTTAATTTCACCTGCGTCCATCCAATAATAGTTTCACGGATCTGTAAAACAGTCTTCCGTCGCGGTTCAAGCGGATTTCGGGAGCACGCCATGAACACCAGCTGCATTACCTTGCGATCTCTTGTGGAAAAATGGCTTGCGCCTACGCTCTCGATGCCAGCGCGAGTAACGCAGATTGGTCGAGTGCTCGCGACGCACGCTCGTTATGTGCGACTGGAGGGTTGCACATCTGCCGGACCGCTGACGATCATATTCTTCAAGCATGACGACGGTTCGTGGGGTGTGTACCCACCTGTCCCTGCGTCACCCGCGATGTGTGGCCGTATCTTTGTAACCTGAGTCTGCCGTTAAGCTGCGTCGACCAGATGTCCGTTCCCGTTACGATGGCGCCGCCGAGCAGCCAGCGGAATTAATGAACTTCACAATCGGTCGACACATGCTGACTTGAGGGGACTTTCCCAGGCGCAGTCGGAGCGGAAAGCAAATTCACCGTGGTAGCAACACTTATCGCTGTAAGACGATTGGTTAGTGCGAGCTCGTGAAGCTTGTCTCCCTATTGCGCAACAAAACGATGCCAGTATCATCCGTCGTGGGGGGGCGACCGTTTCGCCAGATCGTTTGATGACGTGATCACCGCCTCGCTCGCCACCTGCCGGTTGACATCCATGTGGAATCCAGCACCTGCGACAAAATGCGCGTCGGCGGCGTATCGTAACCATTTATCCTGTCTACATGAGTGACGCAAGCGGAACACGATTTAGTGATCCGCCGTCACAAGGTGCCCGATCGCCCTTGATTCAAAGATTCAAATTGCGACTATTGGGTTGGTGACTACTCACCGCATGGTATCGCTGTGGAGACGAAAATGCTCAGTCCGCATGAGTTCGCGTCCTTAATACTTCTGAAGGAAACGCCGGATCGGGACGACCTGAACCCCGCCGATCTGGATGCGCTCCTGGAGTTTCAGTTCGTTTCGCTTGAGAAGCTGACATTGGGGCGTAGGTGCCTCAATCTCACAGATCAGGGATCTTTTTTCCTGAGAGCGGCGGCCCGGCAGACCTGAACCTATCCCTGCCTTGGTCGTTGCGTCTTGAACTGAACTACAAGCAGCAGGCGGAGGTTCCTTCGCATGAGGTTTTCGCGAATCGAACGTTGCAACGTCATCCGAAACGATCCGCAGAGAATGTTCCAAGACGCAGTTCGACTGCGACCGTTGTTTTGCTACCGCATCGCTGCCCTGGCTGGCAACACCGCATGTTTTGCGCAGTTGCTTAATACGACGAACGGCGGCGATATGTAAGTGCGCAACTTTGTGCGGTGCCGGTCATGGAGCGTCGATCGGGCGTTGGCACGTTATAGCGCTTGAAGACTCGGTTGGTACGATCGGCTCCAGACGCAGCGCGCCCCAGCCAAGCGGGGCAAACACATGTCCGCCCGCCAGTTCGACCAGTTCCACGAATTTCTCGAGCGACACGCCCGCAGCGATCCGGATCGGCGCGTTGCTGATGAAATTCTGCGTGCGCAGCCATGGTGCGTCGCCTCGATTGATCTCGTTCACGTTGCGTGCGCGGCCGTCGTATCCGGCGTCGGGCGGCAGCAACGGCCCGTCGAACGCGACGGTCAGAATCTGTTGCGCGGTGTCTTCGTAGGGCAGGCCCGCATGCCTCTCGAAGGGTGTACGCTCCCAGCCGTCGCCCCATTGCTGGTCAAGGGGCAAACGCGTGAAATAAGCCCACGGCGCACGCACGAAACAGAGCCCGTAAGCGTGACGGACGCCTTCCAGATCGGTTGTGAGTCCCATGGCGTTAGCTCCTTGAGGTGTCGGTGAAATCATTGCTTCACACGTCGTCGCCGGCGGCAAAAAGGCCGTGCTCCGGTTCTATCTGATCGGTGTCGATACATTGCACGTGCCAGTGGCCGGACATCAGGTCGCGGCCGCGTTCCGCGCACCATTGTGCACGTCCGGTCTCGCCCTCGAACGGCCCGTCGGAGTCGTTCAGATCGAGTCCTTCGAGCACGCAAACGGGCGCCCAGCCGTCCGGGCCGCACACAAGCGTATTGCCGCAATCCACATGCAGCACGCCCCATTCGGGCAGATCGAGGCCGTGGTGGCCTTCGCGCGACCATTGCCGGGTGTCCTTGTCGAGCCACAGGATTGCAAAGGCCATCGGATGGGCACGGTCGAATGTGTCGAGGTGGACAGTGAGGCGCATGAAGAATTCTCCGTAACATGCGGTCGTGTTCAATCGAATTGGACCGCGAAAGTCGTGACTTAACGATGGGTCATTGACTCAGGACCCATTGCACCAGCGTATGCGCATCCTCTGCCGACAACGGGCCGCCGCGATCAGGCGGCAACGGCATCGCCATGTCGCCCCAATGCGCCTTGCCGCCGAGGCGCAATTTGTGCTCAAGCATGAACTGTGCATCCGGCACATTGCGGTAGCGTTCAGCGATCTGCTGGAACGACGGCGCGAGGAACGGCGCATCGCGCGTGGGGCAGAACATGCAGTGTTGCTGATCGACCAGCGCGGTCGGCTCCGTCTCGGCGTGCGCAGCAGAGCCAGTCAGCACGAATACGGCACATGCCACCAGACAACTTCGGGATAGGGTGTTCATGGCACGCGCTCCTTTGCAAGGGGAATGAGTTCAGTGTAGAGGCGGTGACTTGCGTGCCGTTGACCTCGGTCAACCAGGACGCAAGCCGTGAATTTGACGTATCGCGCTTAGCCCCTATGCTGGTGACAGACGGGCGTCGCACAGGACGGGCAGCCCCGAAGTGTGGTGCACGAAGCGTAGGTGTGCAGACACGCCGCTCCAGCGTCATATCCTGCGCAACGAACCAGGTGATGGTCATGAAGATTCATTTTCCCGAAGAACATCCGGAGTATTGCGCGCGCGATCTCGTCGTCGCGTTTCCGGCTGAGGTGGATGGTGCGCGCGTGCAGTGCGCGATCACCGCCGAGGCCCTCGAAGATCATTTCGGCGCCGCTTCGCTGCGCGAAGACGATCTGATCGCGGCATTTAACTCCAACCGGCATCCGATCGAACACGCAGCAAGGCGACTGCTTAACGAGATCGGCGCCAAACCAGTGCTTATGCACAGCGGTTACTTCCGCTTTTGCGAGTGAATCCCGGAGGACGGCGGAGCGCAACGCTTCTTTCGATGCGTCACGCCAGCACGACGGCGGGTGCTAGCCGCTAGAACAAGTTCGAGGAGAATCCTATGCGTGCGATGGTATTCGACGGCAATGCGTCATTGCTGCGTGAACAGGAACTGCCAGATCCCGCGCCCGTTCCCGGCCAGATCTTGATCGATATTCACGCGTGCGGCGTGTGCCGCACCGATCTTCATCTGGTGGACCATGAACTCGAGCATCCCAAACAGCCTGTCATTCCGGGCCACGAAATCGTCGGCACGGTAGCCAGGCTCGGCGCGGGCGTGACGGGATTCGCCGTCGGCGACCGGGTGGGCGTGCCGTGGGTCGGCCACACCTGCGGGCATTGCCGCTACTGCCTGTCGGCGCGGGAAAATCTGTGCGACGAACCCGGCTTCACGGGCTATACGATCGACGGCGGTTACGCTGAGCGCACCGTCGCCGACAGCCGCTACTGCTTTCATCTGCCGGAGCAGTACACGGACTTCGAGGCGGCGCCGCTGCTATGCGCCGGTCTCATCGGCTATCGCACCTTGAGCATGACGGGCAACGCGCAGCGGATCGGCATCTACGGTTTCGGCGCCGCGGCGCATATCGTCGCGCAGGTTGCGCGTCATCAGCAACGCACAGTGTATGCGTTCACGCGCTCCGGCGATCACGCAGCCCAGCAACTCGCACTGCGTCTCGGCGCGGCGTGGGCGGGCAGCAGCGACGAGGCGCCGCCCGACGAACTCGATGCGGCATTGCTTTTCGCACCGATCGGTGCGCTCGTTCCGCAAGCATTGCAAGCGGTTGCGAAGGGTGGTGTGGTGGTCTGCGGTGGGATTCACATGAGCGATATTCCGTCGTTCCCTTACGCGTTTCTGTGGGGCGAGCGACGCGTGGTGTCGGTCGCGAATCTGACCCGCGATGACGGGCTCGCCTTCATGCGAATTGCAGCCGAGACGCGTCTCACGATTGAAACGACGAGTTATCCGCTGACGGAGGCCAATCAGGCCCTGAGCGATCTGCGCGATGGCAGGCTCACAGGTGCGGCAGTGCTCGCCGTCCGTTAGCCTGGTCGGGCCAGGCGGCCCGCGTCGCGTCACGATCGCGGTGTTTGCGGCCGGGCCGCGAGCCGAGAGCCGCGTCCGTATCAAACCCGCACAAGGCCTTCGTGATCGAGAATCCGGATGTCCTTGCCGTGCGTATCGAGCAGTCCGTCGCGCTGAAATTTTGAGAGCATCCGGCTGACCGTTTCGAGCTTGATTCCCAGATAGCTGCCGATTTCCTCACGCGTCATGCGCAGGTGAAATTCCGCCGGCGAATATCCGCGCATTCTCAGGCGGTCCGACAGATTCAGCAGGAATGTCGCCACCCGCTGCTCGGCGGACATCGTGCCGAGCAACATCATCTGCGATGACTCGCGCACGATCTCGCCGCCCATCATGCGGTGCACGTGTTGTTGAACGGCTTTGACTTCGCGGCACATGGCTTCGAGAAGATGGAAGGGGATGATGCAAACCTTGCTGTCTTCGAGTGCGACAGCATCGCAACTATGGTAGCCGGAGCAGACGCCGTCGAGGCCCAGCGAGTCGCCGGCGAGATGAAAGCCAGTGACCTGTTCGCGGCCGTCGCGATGCATGACGACGGTCTTGAATGAGCCGGCGCGTACGGCGTAGATGCTTTGAAACGAGTCGTTCGCGCGGTAAATCGTTTCGCCCTGTTTGATGGTTCGCGACGGGCAAATAAGCGATTCGATCCTTTGCAATTCTTCGGCTGTCAGGCCGTGCGGCATGCAGATCGAGCGCATCGAGCAGGTCGTGCAGCGCAGTGCGCCCTTGCGCGGCGCGCTTGCGTTTGCTGGTACTTGTCCGAGGTGCGGCGATCCTTGCGGACGGGCAAGCGCGGGCGAGATGGCGGGAGATGCGGCGACGTCAGACATGGTGTGCTCCTGATTGAAAGAGGGCGTGCGTGCGATGTTCGCCAGCGATCCGTTGGATCGTGTTTCGCGCGAGATCGAACTCGCCGGTCTTGTCGAAAAAGTAGTGGGCGCCGCCTTTCAGGCATGCGCGCCGAAACCAGGCGCCGGAATGATTCGTCAGCACCATGACAACCACATGCGGCATTCTTTGTGCAAGCAACCCGAGCAACTCCATGCCGGTGCCGCCGCTCAGATGCAACTCCGTCACGACCAGATCAGCCGTACCCTTGTCGATGCCCGCGAATGCCGCAGCAGGCTCCTCTGCTTCGCCGACGATCTCCACGCCGTCGAGTGCGCCGAGCAGCGCGGCCAGACGGCGCCGCACCAACACGGCATCGTCGACGAGAAAAACACGCAGCGCGCGGCGGTCAGGGCTTGAGTTCATGGCTCGAAGTATCGGCCGCGTTATCTCAAAATAAAATCAGCGCCGAATGAGCTTCGAGTAGGCAAGCGGGAAGGTGTGTAGGGAGTTTCCTACACGATGGCCAGGCGGATCGGGAAAATGCTGTGTGCGCTGCGTGTGTGTCAAGGTACAGACGAGGGGCGCGCGTTTTCCGGGTCACAGGGCGGCGGCACCCGCAAGCGGAAGGCTGCGAAGGCGCTCAGATGTCGTCCTCTTCGTCGCTGACCAGTTTGTGGCGCATCGCATAGCGCACCAGCGCCGCTTCGTGCGGCATCTGCATTTTTTCGAGGATGCGCGTCTTGTAAGTGCTGACGGTCTTGCTGCTCACACACAGTTCGGCCGCGATCTCGGTGATCGTTTGACCGGCTGCAATACGCTTCAGGACGTCGAATTCCCGATCCGACAGCCGTTGATGCGGCAGCTGATCGGTCGGTTCATTCAGGCTTTGCGCGAACCGCTCGGCCATCGCAAGGCTCACGTACACACCGCCGGCGGCGACCTTGGTTACGGCCGCCACCAATTCGGCGCTCGCGCTTTCCTTCGTCAGGTAGCCGGACGCGCCGGCTTTGAACGCACGCACCGCGTATTGCTGCTCGGCGTGCATGGTCAGCACCAGGATGCGCAGCGTCGGCTTTTCCTCCTTGATCTGCTTGATCAACTCGACGCCGTTGCGGCCGGGCATGGACAGATCGAGCACCAGCACGTCGGCTGCCCGCTCGCGGATCAGCGCGACGGTGCTGACGCTATCGTTTGCTTCGCCGGTCACTTCGAAGCCGCTCGTGCCCTGCAGGATATGGCGCAGGCCGTCGCGCACCAGCGCGTGGTCGTCGGCAATCAGGACGCGAGTCATGTTTGTATCTCCTGCATTTGCACGGTCTCCGCCGGAATGGTGACAGTCAACACAAAGCCCTTGCCGTGCGCGGTATGAATATCGACAGCCCCGCCGAGCATGTGCGCGCGTTCGCGAACGCCAAGCAAGCCGAAGGACTTGGCCGCCGGCTCGGCCGTGCGGTGCGCGCCCTGGCCATTGTCGGCGATGCTGAGCTCGAAGGCCTGATCTTTCGCCTGCAGGTTGAGTGTAACCAGCGTGGCGTCCGCATGGCGCGCAACGTTTGTCAGCGCCTCCTGCACGATCCGGAACAGCGCGGTGGCGCCTGCCGGGCTGAAGCGAGCGTCGCCGGTCTCGATTTGACGCTCCACGTCGATACCGTAGCGGTTGGTGAAGTCGTTGGCGAGCCATTCGATCGCTGGAATGAGCCCGAGGTCGTCGAGCATGACCGGCCGCAGATCCGCCGCGATGCGGCGTACCGAGGCCACGGTCGTATCGATCAACCGGCGCATGCCTTGCAACTGGTCGCGCACCGCCGCGCTAGCCGATGCATCCAGCGCCTGCTCGACCGCCGAGATATCCATTTTCAGCGCAGTAAGTTGCTGGCCAAGATCGTCGTGCAGTTCACGGGCGATGCGCGTTTTCTCGTCTTCGCGGATCTTCTGCAGATTGGCCGACAGTTCGCGCAGTTCCTCGCGCGCCTGACGTTGCGCGCGCTCCGCTTTGACGCGTTCCGTGATATCGCGCAGCATCACCGTGTAAAGCCGCGTATCGCCATCGCGAATCTGCGAGATCGAGGCCTCGAGCGGGAATTCCTCGCCGTTGGCGCGCAAGCCGGTTAGCACGCGTTGCTTGCCCATCTGCCGGTCAGACACGCCGGTCACGCCGAACTGGGCGACATGCTGCGCATGCGCCGCCCGAAACCGCTCCGGAACGAAGCGGGCGAGCGGGGCGCCTATCGCGTCCATGGCGGAGCAGCCGAAAATCTGTTCCGCCATGGGATTGAAGATGACCACCCGCTGCTGTTCGTCGATAGTGATAATCGCTTCCATCGACGAACGGATGATCGCCATCATGCGAGCCTCGTTCAAGGCGGACTGACTAATGCCTGCGTTTGTTTCGCTGTTTGCATGAGCACCATTTCGATGCGTGCGCACGAGCACAAACGCGCTCGTGGCGAGGAGAAAAGCGGCGGCGACGCAGATGAACAGCACGGGATCGAACCAGCGCCGTGCGGCCAGCATGACGGCCAGTGTCACGGCGAACACTGTCGCCGCTGCGAGAGCCGGCGGCGCCGCAAACGAGCCGGACAGCCCGCGCAAAGCGGCAGTGCGGGAAGGGGGCGTGTTACCACTGACGGGCATGTGCGCCTCTTTGGAAAGGCTGCGAACAAGGATTGGTCGCGTTGCCCGCCGACGCCCGTACGGCGGCGCGTCAGGCGGACACGTTTGTTCGGCGGCATCTGCACCTGGCGAACAACTGATTTGCGTTCATTTTCCGTGAAACGCCCGCTACATGCCAGTGCCGCCAGGCGGCGTGCTGTTGCGTGAGTGTGGACGCCCACGCACCGGGCCGGTTCCGGCGCCACTCAGTGCGACATCAGCACGGGCACGGTCATCGAGCGGAGAATCGTGCGCGTGGCGCCGCCCATCACCAGCTCGCGCCAGCGGGCGTGGCCGTAGGCACCCATCACCAGCAGATCGGCGCCGCTGTCGGCCACCTGTGACAGCAGCACCTCGCCGACCGAGCCGCCCGGTCCGGTTTCGATGTCGACGATTTCCACCTGCACGCCATGCCGTGCGAGCACGGTGGCCATGTCCGCGCCGGGGATACGGGCGCGCTCGAATTCGTGCACCCCGTTCACAGTAAGAATCGTCGTGCTGCTCGCCGTGCGCATGAACGGCAGCGCGTCGTGCACGGCGCGCGTCGCTTCGCGGCTGCCGTCCCACGCGACCAGGACCCGCCCGCCTGTCGACCTTTCATTGCTTGCATAAGGCACGAGCAACACCGGGCGGCCGCACGACAGAATGAGGTTTTCCGGAAAGAAGTCGCCGACATACGATTCCGGATCGTCCGGATTGTTCTGGCCTGCCACGATGAGGTCGGCGCAGCGGCCCGCACGCGGCACGGCGAGACTGGCGGGCTCGTCGATGGCGACCCATTCGCCCGGCACGTCGGCGCGCCGCAGTTCGGCGTGAAACAGCCGTTCGAGCGCCGCGCGCCGCTCCGCGCGCGTCTCTTCATGCTGCCGGTAATACTCCGCAGTCCCGGCCATGACATAGAGCGAGCGCGGGTCCGGGCTGAAGACGGCGAAGGCGCCGGTCAGATGTGCGCCGAACTGTTTGGCAAGACGCAGCCCGATTTCGAGCCGCGGATGGGCGTTCGGGCTGGTGTCGAGGTGGACAACGATGGTTTTGTAGCTCATGGCAGTCGCTCCTGGAAGGGACGGTGAAGCGCGGATAAGTGAGCTTGAGTCTAGGAACGATGGCGGCGGCCCCTTTGATGCAGATCAACGGCGGCTGTGGCGCCGCGCGGCTTTTCGTCAGCGTGCTGAAGCGTCATCTCGCGCATGACGAAGCGCTGCAGCGGGCCTGCTGATCCGCGTGCCGTGTCTAGCCCGGCAGCAGCATCATTACGGCGGCGGAGCCCATTACCACCGTCGCGATCGAGCCGAGCACGAGGAGCGGCCGACCCACGGTGAAGTCCCCCATCACCGCGCGCTTCGAGACGAGCAGCAGGATCACCACCATCAGCGGCACGGCGACCACGCCATTGATGACTGCGCTCCAGAACAGCGCCTTCATCGGACTGATCGACGAATACTGGATGGCCAGCGCAGCCAGCACGCTCACGGCGATGATGCCGTAGAAGCCGCGCGCATCGCGCGGCTTGCGCTCGAGTCCCTCCGGCCAGCCCATGGCTTCCGCCAACGCATAGGCGCCGGAGCCGGCCAGCACCGGCACCCCGATGAGTCCCACGCCGAGTATGCCGAGCGCGAACAGCAGATAGGCGAAGTCGCCGGCGAGCGGCCGTAGTGCGCTCGCCGCCTGAGCGGCCGTGGTGATGTCGGTCACACCGGCCACGTGCAGCGTCACGGCGGTCGCCAGCATGATGAAGTAGGCGGTGAGATCCGAGTAGAGCATGCCGCTCCACGTGTCCCAGCGGATGCGCTGCAGTTCCGCGCGCGCATGGCTGGCGTCGCTGACGAGCGGCGCGCTGTCCGTACGCGCGTGCAGGTCCTCGACTTCTTCCGAGGCCTGCCAGAAGAACAGATAGGGGCTGATCGTCGTGCCGAACACGGCGACTACCATCGCCGCCGCATTCGCATTCAGGGCGAAGTGCGGCCAGAACGTGCGCAGCGCCACGTCGCCCCACGGCACGTGGACGACGAACAGCACGGCAGCGTAGGCGAGTAGCGATACGGTCAGCCACTTCAGAAAACACACGTAACGATGATAAGGCACGAAGATCTGCAGCAGCAGCGTGGCGAACACGAAGCACACTGTCATGACGTGACGGTCGATGCCGATGACCAGTTGTGCGACTTCACCCATGGCCGCTACGTCGGCGGCAATGTTCAGCGTATTGGCCACCAGCAATAGCGACACCACGGCATACAGCACGGCGGGCGGAAACGCGCCCTTGATGTTCGCGGCCAGACCCTTGCCGGTCACGCGGCCGAGGTTGGCGCACATGGACTGGACGGCCGCCATCAATGGAAACGCGAGCGGCATGGTCCACAGCATGTTCAGGCCGAACTGCGCGCCGGCCTGAGAATAGGTGGCGATGCCGCTCGGATCGTCGTCGGCGACGCCCGTGATGAGGCCGGGTCCGAGCCGCGCAAGCGGATGTTCCTTGAGGCGCGCTAGAAGCGAGCCGCGGGGTTTTGGCGGTGTTCCGTCGAGATCCACGGCGTTCCTCTCAGCGTACGTGTGCCGTACGACCTGTCGGCGCGTCGGCACGAGGCGCGAAAAAACAGCAGCGCGCTTAGTGGCTGTGCAGAGCCGAAGCAGCGCCGTACACCACGCGAGGGTCGTACTGGCCTTTGTACACCGCCGGAGCCGAGCGATTCAACCCAAGCAGCGTGTACACCGCGGTCTGCGCGGAGCGCACCGAATATTCGACGGTGAACACGACGTCGTTCGGCAACTCGCAAAACTGCCCGACGAACGCGAGATTCGCCCAGCCCTCGGGTACCACGTTGGGCCTGTCGCCGCGTTTGCGCCGCAGGAACTGGCTGGTGATGAACGGCATGAGGCACGGAATGCAGATCGCGTCGTCGAGAATACGCGGCGCCTCCGCCTGAATGTGCAGATGGCCGAGTAGCTCGATCATGATTTCGCGCCCCGTGCATTCGATCATCGGCTTGCCGACGAAATTGCCAGGTCTGTCGACGAAGAGCCCATAGCCCCAGAACACCTCGACGTCCTTCGGCTGCCCTATGAAATGCGGCTGGTGCGGCAGGACGATCGAGGCGAGCCAATTCGATTGAGGAAACGTGATCAGTCCGCCTTCGCCTGGCACGTTGCCGGTCAGATCGCGGATCAGGCGGAACAGTGTTGGATCGTGCAACGTTGCGGTAAAGGAGAGCCATTTCGATTCGTCGACGTGATCGGCGAAAACGGATGGGTGGCCAAATTCGGCGCGTCCTGCCGCGATCGTTTTCCAGAGCGCCCACGCGCCGCTGCTGTCGTGATGATCGAGCACGGCAACGCGGTTCGTGCCGCCGAGGCTCGATCCTGCTGTCATCGAACCGAGCGTGACGATCACCTTATCGGCTTCACCCACCGGAACTTCAATGCGACGGTTGTCCTGTTCGCAGACTATACCCGCGACCCGGTTCAGTGCGCCGCTTTCGTCATATCGCAGATCGATGACCCGCGTGTTGGCGCGAAATCGCACGCCGCGTTCGTCGAGCCATTTGCGCAGCGGCCGCACCATCGAATCGTACTGGTTGTATACCGTGCGCATGATGCCGTGCAACTGGTTGAAGCCCGGCGTCATATGCGTGAAACGCAGCAGGTAGCGCCGGAATTCGACGGCGCTATGCCATGGCTGGAAAGCGAACGTCGTGCACCACATGATCCAGAAGTTGGTTTTGAAAAAAGCGGGCTCGAAGTGGTCGGAGATCCGGCTGTCGCCCAATAACGCTTCGGGTTCGAGAGAAAGACGGCCAAGCGTGAGCAGGTGCGTCTCCGCAAGTCCGTAAGGAGGCGCATTTTCGCGCTGGCCGTTGCGCACGAGGCGCGCTTTCGACGAAGTGCGAATCGTCTCGTTCCAGTCGAAGATTTCCTTGGTGACGCTGCTGCGGCCGTCGAGCGTGGGAATCGAATCGAACAGATCGTAGGTGCACAGATACTTGCTCTCGAGCATGCGACCGCCGCGCACGACGTAGCCTTCCTGCGGCGAGCCGTCGCCGTCGAGGCTGCCGCCCGGTTTGTCGAGTGCTTCGAAGATCGTGATCAGAGAGCCGGGCACATCGGCGTCGCGAATCAGGAAGGCCGCGGCGGAGAACGACGCAATACCGCCTCCCACAAGATAGAAATGCCCTGGTGCGATGTTTTCTTCCCGGGCCCGATCCGCGACCGGATGGCTGGCGGGATATTCGGAATTATTCATGGTGGGGTCCCCTGATGGCCGTGGAGGTGTTCCCTAGACCATACTCGCGCGGCAGGGACACCCGTTGAGTTGGATCAACGGAGCGCGACTGGACCCGCCAGCGCAGCGCAAGTAATGCGCGCGCTAGATAAGAGAGAAGACTGGCTTTACACGACCCACCAGGCGAGCGCTGCCGTGATCAGTACGACCGCCCACGACGGCAGTCGCCACCACCCGAGCAGTACGAGCGCCACGACGACTAGCGCGAAATCGCGTCCGGCATGCACTGCGCTGGTCCACACAGGGTCATACAGCGCGGCGAGCAGAATGCCGACCACGGCGGCATTGATGCCGGCCATGGCGCGGCGCATCGGCGCAAACGCACGCAACTCGCCCCACAAGGGCAGCGCCGCGCCGACCAGCAGGAACGAAGGCAGGAAGATCGCCACGGTGGCGATCAGTGCGCCCGTGATGCCCGCCGGATGTCCGCTGCTCGCGGCGCCGAGAAATGCGGCAAACGTAAAAAGCGGACCCGGGACCGCTTGGGCCGCGCCGTAGCCGGCCATGAAGGTGTTCGCGGGGACCCAGCCACGCGGCACGACGACTGCTTCCAGCAGCGGCAACACTACGTGTCCACCGCCGAATACCAGCGAACCGACCCGGTAGAACGCCGTGAACAGATCGAGCGGATAGCTGTGGAGATAGGCCGCGACCGCGGGCAGTCCGAACAGCAGCAGGGCGAAGGCCACGAGGCAAGCGAGCGCACCGGTTTTCGACCCTGGCATGCCGAGCGGCGCACGCGGCACCTCGGTCGACGACTTCAGAAACGCGGCGCCGGCAATCCCCGCAGCCATGATCGACGCGATCTGTCCATAGGCCGCGCCGAGCAGGATCACGGTGATCGCCGAGGCCGCCGCGATCGTCGCGCGTGCGCGGTCGGGGCAGAGCATGCGTCCCATCGACCAGACCGCCTGGACGACCACCGCGACCGCCGCAATCTTCAGCCCCCGCAGCAGATGAAGCGAAGCCGTATCCGACAGATGCGTGAAGCCGGACGCAAAAGCCACGAGCAAGAGTACCGACGGCAGGGTGAAGCCCAGCCAGGCCGCTACCGCACCGGCAATACCGCCGCGCAGGCGCCCGATTGCGATGCCGACCTGGCTGCTGCCGGGCCCCGGCAGAAACTGGCACAGCGCCACCACGTCGCTGAACGTATGTTCATCGAGCCAGCGGCGGCGCGTGACGAATTCGTCGCGAAAGTAGCCAAGGTGAGCCGCCGGGCCGCCGAACGAAGTCAGGCCGAGCCGCAAAAAAATACAGAAGAGGGTCCATGGCGAACTATGGGCCGATATGGCGAGTGACGTCTTTATATCCGCGTTGCGCATGGCAAGGCTCGTGCCGGTGATGCCGGGATGGGCTTCGAAAAATAGCACACGCCGGTCCGCACGGGGGCGATGTCGTGCGAACGCGCTCTCCTTCAGACTGCTGGCCGCGCCGTTGATGCAGGTCAATTGAGAGACGCCAATAGCGTCGACGATCTCTTGATCAACTCGCTCGCGCAGGGCTTCGGTAGTCGCGAGGGTCGACGGGTAAAACAGCACACGTGGAGGCAGTATGGGAATCGATATGCAGATTAACTATTTCGGGTTTGCGGCGTCCGCGCAAATCGAGTCCGAGGTGGCAGCGCAACTGGTGCGCCTCGAACGGTTCGGCAAAGCCATTTCTGGTTGCCATCTTGCGATTGAGGCCGTTCACGAACAGACACTGGATCACCCCATGTTCGACGCGCATCTCGACCTGGTCCTGCGCACGGGTGAACTGATTCCCCTCGAACATCGGCAGAATTTCGATCCCGACATCGCGGTGCGAGCCGCATTCGATGCGGCCGAACGGCTGCTCGAGCGCGGCTTCGCGCGCATCTGATTTTCGACGGTTCTTGCAACGTTGTCCCGGAGGCAGTCATGTACTCAAACATCGTGGTGGCCGTGGGCGGCAGCGAAGCCGCGAAGCGCGCCCTCTCCGAAGCAATCCAGCTCGCGAAGCTCTCTCGCGCCAAGTTGACGGCGGTTTACGTGCTGGATCCGTCGGCGGCTTTCGCGTACGTCTGCGATCCACAACTGCTGACCGACATCGCACGGCAAGTCGACATGAGCCTGCTGATTAGCGCGATCGCCCAGATGCGCGAGCTCAATAACGGGGGCAACACAGAGATCGTGGAGACGCAACGTATCGCCGACGACATCGCCAGCGCATCAATGCGCTGCGTGCAACGCCATCGCGCAGATCTGGTGGTAATGGGAACGCACGGACGCCGCGGTCTGCGACGCATGGTGATCGGCAGCGTGGCCGAGCGGTTCGTCCGCTATGCGACCTGCCCCGTCGTGCTGACTCGTGATCCGGCCGATACAGAGCACCATACATCGTCCTGACACGCATGTCGCGGCGCGAATATCAGGTCAGGTGTGTTCAGGTGCGTCACGGAAGAGCGGGCCTAGCGCGGTCCCGCCAAGAAATCGCCCGACGATCAGCCCGACACCGCAATTCGATATCAGGGTGGAAGCCGTCGACCCGTAGGTGCGTTCCGCACTCCATGCCACAGCCCTGTCCGAGATGGCTTATAGCGGCCCATTTAGACCTGCCACCAGGTGTCGCGTGCGCTGGCGGCGCTGCTGGCCCGAGCCTCCGGCGTCAACAAGCGCCGTCTGCAATACCCCTGATCACGCGTTGCGCAACTCTTCCTGAATCGTCAAGGTCACCGCAAGAGGTTCAGTCGCGGCGCCGGTCGGCAGTACCACGTGCCCATGGGTCTCGTTGATGATTTCCGCAGCGGACAGATAAAACGCCAGCAGCGCGGTGAGCATGCCCAGATACCCGCCGGCATGATGCAGCCATTCAAGCCCGGTCCATTCGCTCACGGCGAGC
>NZ_JARESO010000079.1:0-32283 GCF_046030175.1 Paraburkholderia sp. RL17-373-BIF-A | reverse complement strand
CGCCCGGTCCAGATCGGCAATGCCGGCGTGCGCCACTGTGCCGATGGCCTTGCCGGTGGCAGGGTTGATGACGTCGAGAGTCTTGCCGCTGGCGGCGTCGCACCACTCGCCGTTGATCAGAAGTCGGGTATCCGTATAGCCTGATGTGACCATGTTGTGTTCCTGATAGTTGGGGGACCATCTACCGCTATCAGGATGATGGCGGGCGGTCGTGAATGAAGGGCCAAAATGCAGCCCGTCACTTAAGATGACTAATTACATGCACGCGAAGGCGCGCGATCACTACCGAACGCGGCGTCGCCCTGCCCACGGCAAAGCGCGATCAGCGACAACGCGGAGATCAGGCGTTGCGCAGCGACAAGTCGACGTGCTTCAGGCGTCGCACGATACGTTCAACGAACTCCAACGTTACGTGAGGCAGCGCGCGCTGGTTCGGTGTGATGACGCCGACGGTGAGCGCGTTGACGTTCACGTCGTCGAGCGGTCTCCATACCACGTCACCGCGCGCCAGTTCGTCGAGAAAAGCCAGCTTGGAGAAAAACGAAATACCTCGACCGGACGCAATGAGCCGCTTGAGCAGCGTCGTCGAGTTACACGTGACGCTCGGCTGTAGCGACTCCCAGTACTCGGGAAAGTCGGTGGTGACGACGCCCTGGATCGGCGATCGTCCTTCGAGCCGCAGAAACGCATGATTGCGGCATTCGTCGAAGCTGATGCGCTCCGTCTTCGCTAGCGGATGCGACGATGCCATGACCACGCCCGGCGGCAACGATACTTCGGTCACGACATCGAGCCCGGCGGGCAGCTTCGTGATATACGAAATGCCGACGTCATATTCGCCACTGACCAGCCGCGTCGGTACGTCATGGGGCGGCACGGCGGCGATCGAATAAGTCACAGCCGGATAGGCGTCCGAAAACTCCTCGACGGTCGCCGGTAGAAAGTCGACGAAAAGCGAATCCATTGCCACCACTGACACGTGCCCCTTGCGCTCGCCTTTCAGGTCGTCAAGTTCGCTGCGCATCAAATGGAAGTCGTTCAGCGTCGCGCGAATGTGTTGCAGCATGCGCTCGCCGGCCGCGTTCAACCGGATACCGTTCGGCAGCCGGTCGAACAGTTCGGTCCCCATCTCGGCTTCGAGCTTCAGGATCTGCCGGTTGACCGCGCTCGACGCGACATAGAGATTCTGCGCGGCCTTGCGGATCGAACTGCACCGAGCCACTTCGACAAAATATTTCAGGACATTCGCATGCATCGTGTTTTCTCAGTTCATCGGCCGCACCGTCCAGGCCGCGACCACGGGATGATCGCAGGCTACCTTGCCTACGTCGCACGCGCCACCCGGGGAACCGAGCGCACTGGCGTCAGGCCCGAAGAAATCCCGGTTCACAGCGGCGAACATGGCCTCCGATTGCGAGAGTTCTTCATCGTGAAAGATCGCCTCGGTCGGACACACTGAGACACACACCCCGCAGTTGATGCATTCCTCAGGGTGGATGTAGAGCGTGCGCCCGCCCTCGTAGATACAGTCAACCGGACAACATTGCACACACGCACCGTCTTTGACGTCGATGCAGGGCGAAGTGATGACATAGGCCATCAGCGTGCGCTCCAAACCGGTTTGCGCTTCTCCTGGAACGCGCGCACGCCTTCGTTCGCGTCTTCGGATTGAAGTGCGGCCACCAGGGCGGGCAGTCGCAACGCCTGAGCGTCCGCCGGCGAGAGTGTGGACGTGCGCTTGACCACCTGCTTGATCGCCTGCAGCGACAGCGGAGCGCACGCGAGCAGCGCCTGAACCCAGCGCTCGACGGCGGCATCCAGTTCGGCACGCGGCACGACTTCATTGACGAGGCCCATGTCGAGCCCCTCGCGTGCCGAAATCCGGCGACCGGTCATCAGCATCGCCATTGCCTGGCGGTACGGAATCTGGCGTTGCAGCAGGGTCATGCCGCCGTCGAGCGGCATGCGCCCGACGAGCGCCTCGGGCAGCCCGAAGCTCGCCTCGTCACAGGCGACCACCAGATCGCACCCCAGCAACATTTCGAAGCCACCGCCCAAAGCATAACCGTTGACCCGCGCAATCACCGGCACGTTCAGCGTCTCGCGCAGCGCAATGCCGCCGAAGCCGCCCGGGCGCGGCGCCGCCCAATATTCAACACCGCTCACCGACGGGTTCTTCAGGTCCGCGCCGACGCAGAACGCGCGCTCGCCCTCGCCGGTCAGGACCACGACCCGCACGTCGCGGTTATGCTCGAGCTCGGTCCACACGCGTTGCAGTTCTGCTTCAGTGGCAAGGTCCACGGCGTTGAGCGCTTCCGGCCGCGCCAGCGTCACCGTGGCAACGTGCCGGTCGATGACAAGACGTACGCTCATACAGCCTCCGTGGCGACCTTGCCGCGTAATTGTTGCAGGACCTCTTCGGTATGCTGGCCGAGGCGCGGCGGCCCGCGCCGCAGGGCAACCGGCGCGCGCGAAAGCTCGATCGGGCTGCCGATGAAGCGCACCGGTTGGCCTTCGCCCTCGCCTTCCAGAATCAGCTGGTTATGCAGCGTCTGAGGATCGACCAGCGCTTCACGCAGATCACGCACCGGCGCACACAACAGGTCCTGCTCCTCGAGCCGGGCGAGCCAGAAGTCGCGCGTGTTGCTCGCAAAGCGCTCGCGGAAGATCCGCTGCAATTCGGTCTTGTGAACGAACTGCTGGTTGAGATTGCAGAAGCGCGCGTCGAGCGACAGGTCCTCGATCTGCAGTGCGGCGCAGATGTCGCGCAGCGGATTCGGCTTGAACGCACCAACGAGTACCAGCGCACCGTCCTGGGTATCGAAGACACCTGAAAGCGGCATGGCAGCCCAGTTCACTTCCGAGTCGGCCATCATGATCATGGCGGCTTCCTGCATCTGCATCGCGAGCATCGAGTTGTACAGCGACACGTTGACCTTTTGCCCTTCCCCCGTGCGCTCACGATGCAGGAGCGCGAGCAGGATGCCCTGCACCATGTGCATGCCCGCCGAATAGTCGGCGAGCGCTGTCGGGTACACGGAAATCGGCAGCGACTCATCGGCGCGGCGCGCCATCACACCGCTCATCGCCTGGGCAAGTACGTCCTGGCCGCCCTTGTGCGCATAGGGTCCGGTTTCGCCAAAGCCCGTGCCCACCGCGTAGATGATCCTCGGGTTCAACCGGCGGCAGTCTTCGTAGCCGACACCCATACGGTCCATCACGCCCGCGCGGAAATTGCTGACGACCACATCCGCGTCCGCGATCAGTGCCTTCAAATCGGCCAGTTGCTGCGCGTCGCGCAGGTCGAGCGCCACGCTGCGCTTGTTGCGATTCAGACTGCAGAAGATCGGATTGTCCGCGCCGGCTACCGGCTCGAACGTCGAGCGGCTCAAATCGCCCGCGCCTTTTCTCTCGACCTTGATCACGTCGGCGCCGTAATCGGCGAGCATCTGCGTGCAGACCGGGCCCATCATGACCTGTGTGAGATCGACGACACGCACGCCGGCAAGCGGCAGGTCAGGTGTCTTGGCAATGTTGTCTGCGACGCTCATGCGGCCTCCCGCTTATTGATGTGCACGGCAAGCGGCGGCACGTCGGCATTACGGCCGGTCTGGTCGCCCGGGTCCGCGCCTTGCGCACGCAAGGTTTTCTGCAGCGCGTGCACATCGACGTCGCGCACCCGCACCCCCGCATCGAGCGCGAGTGCGGCAGCCACACCAGCGGCTTCGCCCATCGCCATGCAAGGCGGGATTTCACGCGACATCTTCTGCGCCTGCGAGGTCGCCGAATAGTGCCGGCCGGCGACCAGCAGGTTGTCGATCTGCTTCGGCAGGAGCACGCGATACGGCATGTAGTAGTCACGGCCACGCGCGATGCTGTCGTCGAAGCGGGTACGCTGCGCGAGGTCATCCTTCGTCATCACGTACTCGCCTTCGAGCAGGCGCGTCTGGCGCACGCCCGTTTGCGGCGCGACATCGATCACGTAACACTGCTCAAAACCAGGGAGCTTGCCGCGCACGAAATCGACCACCGCGTGAATGTGCTGGCGGCCCTGCACTTCCGCGCGTGTCAAGTCCTCAGGCTTGAGGCCATCGAGACCCGCCATATGCGGGCAGTTGCACCAGACCACGCCGGGCAGCGGTGTCTTCAACCACCAGTAGCCCCACGAACCACCCAGAATGCGCTTGATCTGGCGATCCAGCGCCGCAAACGCCTCAGGCTCTTCGGCTTCGAAACGCTCGGCCGCCTCCGTATCGACGCCGCCGAGTCGAAATACGGTCGTTGTGATATAGGTGCCGCCAACATGCGGCACACCCGCCGACGCCGCGACATCCAGGTCTCCCGTCGCATCGATCACCACGTCGGCGAGGATCGCTTCACGGCCGCTCTTTGTCTCGCAGATCACGCCCTTCACCTGACCGTCCTCGACCAGCGTGCGCGAGAACCATGAATGCAGACGCAACTTGATACCGAGCGATTCCACCATCTCCAGCGCGACGCGCTTCATCGCATCCGGATCGAACGCCGCGGCGAAACATACCGGGTGAGGTGTCTTCTGGCTGTGAAAGTCGAAGGTTCCCCAGCGCCCCCACTTGCGATACGCAGCCGGATCCTCGCCCCATTCGTCCGAGCGCGGGAACATCGCCAGCTTGCGCGCCGCCATTCTTTCGATGAAGGTCATGCAGACGCCACGCACCGAAATTTCCTGCAGGTGGTTGTCCCACATGTCGTCGAGTACCAGCACCATGCCGCCGGATGCAAGGCCGCCCAGGTGGTTGTAACGCTCCAGCAGAATCACCTCGGCACCGTTGCGCGCCGCCCCGATCGCTGCCGACAGGCCCGCGGGGCCGCCGCCCACCACCACGACGTTTGCCTTGGCCGCCACGCGCACATCGCGCGCGCTTTCCTGAATCCAATCGCTGATCATGTTCATTTTTCGCCTCTGAGAATTCGGGTGTTTCGTGTTCGGTTCAATGCGTGCTTTCGGGTTGCCATCTGACCACCAGGCGTTCGACAATCGCGATCACCAGAAAAAACAGGCCGGACAGCACGGCGCTCATGATGATCGCCGTATACAGCAAGGCCGAATCGAAGCTGTAGGTCGCCTGAATGATCATTGCGCCGATACCTTGCGTGGCGCCGATCCATTCGCCGACCACCGCGCCAATCACCGACATCGACGCGGCAATGCGCAATGCGGAGAACAGATACGGCAGCGAAGCGTAGAGGCGCAGCTTGAAGAAAATTTCGCGCTTGCTTGCCGAGAGAATCTGCATCAGTTCCATCGCCTGCGGGTTCACCGCCTGCAGTCCGCGGACCATGTTCACGAGCGTCGGGAAAAAACAGACGATCGCCGCGATCGTGATCTTCGGCTCAAGACCGTTACCCATGATGAGAACGAGGATCGGCGCCTTCGCGACCACCGGAATCGAGTTGATCATCACGGCGACGGGATAGAAGATGTCCTGCAGCGTCTTGTTATGCACGAAAACGGTGGCGATCAGGATCGCCGCCAGGTTGCCGAGCAGGAAACCTCCCACTGCCTCGATCGCCGTCGGCACCAGGTTCTGCAGCAGCACATCGCTCTTGCTGAATAGCGTCTCCAGAACCAGGAACGGCGACGGGGCGATAAACGGCTTCACATGAAAGCCGGCCACGACCGCCCACCACGCGAACAGCAGACCCGCGACGCCGAGTACCGGCAGCAGGCGCGCCCGCCACAGGCGCTGACGGCGACGCGCAAGCCAGGCCTGCGCTTCAGGATCCGCCGCTTGCGACGACAGATTCAATTGCATTTCGGACGTGGTCATCAGCAGGTCTCCAGTACGCGTCGCAGATAGGCAGCGAGTTCGACGAATTCGCGGGTCTCGCGGATATCGAGCGTTCGATCTTCTGGCAGCCCGACCGGGACGATCTCCTTCACACGCCCGGGATTGGCGGCCAGCATCAGCACTCGCTGGCCGAGAAACGCCGCCTCATAGATGCTGTGGGTAACGAAGAGCGTCGTGAGGCCCATCTCTTTCCAGACGCGACGCAATTCTTCGTTCAGACGGTCACGCGTGATTTCATCTAGCGCGCCGAACGGCTCGTCCATCAGCAGGACTTTTGGGTCGCTGACGAGGGCACGCGCAATCGCCACACGCTGGCGCATTCCGCCTGACATCTCGTGCGGGTAAGCGTCCTCGCGACCCTTGAGGCCGACCAGTTCGAGCAGTTCACGCGGTGTCGCCCGGCCCGCGCGGGCCTTGCCGCCCGCGACTTCGAGCGGCAACTGCACGTTCTGGATAGCCGTGCGCCACGGCAGCAGGGCCGCGTCCTGAAACACAAAGCCGATGTCCCGATGCTCACGCGCAATTCGGGGCGCCGCGCCGAGCACGCTGATCTCGCCGCGGCTCGGCTTGATGAGGTCCGCGACGACTCGCAGGAACGTCGACTTCCCACAGCCCGATGGACCGAGGAGCGTGAGGAATTCACCGGCCGCGACATCGAGGCTCAAGCCCTCGATCGCGGTGACACTGCGCCGGTCGGTGAAGAAACGCACGTTGATATTGCGGCAGCTAATAGACAGCGGGGTGTCTTGCAGCGCGGCGACGGACGAACCGACCCCTTCCGCGCGCGGCGGATTGATAGTGGCAGCATGCATGGATTACACCTTGAGGCGAGAGGAACGGGTAGCGTTGAGAACGTCCATCGTCATCACGTCATCGACTTTTGGCTGACTTCCGCGGAACTGGCCCAGTCGACCGTACATCGTGATCTGCTCTTCCCAGACCTTCGCGTCCATCGTGCCCCAGCCCTGCGTCTGCGTGGTTTGATCGAACGCGTAGCCCATCAGCGAATCGATCGCGACACGCTCGTCGGCGCGGTTCAGGTTCGGATATTCCTTGATGAGCAGATCGACGGCCTGGTCGCGATGCGCGTTCGCGTATACCCAGCCACGCGCGGTTGCGCGCAGAAACCGCGCGACGGTGTCGGGATGGTCCTTGAGCGTCGCGGTGTTCGCGTAGTACGGCAGCGCGTAGAGGCGCACGCCGGTGTCCCACAGGCGCAAGTCGACGCGATCTACCCCGAGCGGCTTGAGCGCCGTCGTGTTGGTTTGCCAACCGGTTACCGCGTCGACCTGCCCACTGAGAAGCGGCATCATGTCGGCACCGATCGGCACGATGTTGACCTGACTTTCCGGAATTTTGTTCTTCGCGAGCAGCGCCTTAAGCAGCACCATGCCCGTCGACTGAATTCCGATACGCTTGCCGATCATGTCGTGCGGTGTGCGTACGGGATTTTTCTTGAGCGAAAAGAAACTGTAAGGATGTTGCTGCAACCCGACCGCGATGCACTTGATCGGCAAGCCTTCTGAGACGGCCAGCATGATCGACGGACTCGAGGAAATCTCGCCGGCCTCGGATCGGCCGGAGGCAACAATCGCGACGCCGTCGATGTTCGGGCCACCCGGCTGGATGCGGAAATCGATTCCTTCCTGCTCGTAATATCCAAGCCGCTTTGCCGTCACCTCACCGACCTAGTTGCCACCCGGAATCCAGCCCAGTTGCATGTTGACTGTTGTCCTGTCGCCTGCAAAGGCACGCACCGAAAGCAGTGCGCCCGTTGCAGCCATGCCGCCCGCCGCAAGCGTTATCCGCAGCAAACGCCGACGTCCGGCATTTTCGATTACTGACATCATCTCCTCCGTTGGTCCTTCCTGGATACAAGGGGCAGGTCATCTAACGCTGAGTGCTGCCGGTCAAATCGATTATTAAGAACCAAAAGTGTCCCCGCAAGCATCAATTTTGAAGCTGAGTGATGCCGAAATTAGAGCGGCTATCTGCGCAGGCTTTCTGACAAAGCGCCCAAATGTGTGCGCGATTCGCGCACCAGTTCGGCCTCGACGCGCTAAAAATTCGATCACTGGTAGTCAAATTCAGTGCTAGCTGTCGCGAATTTTGTTCCGCAAGAATCGCCAGCAATCGCACCAAATTCGCATCAGCGCCTGACGAGCGCCGAAAGGCATTTGTAATGACAGGCGATCTCGATGCGGGAACGCGGTGCTGAGTTGCCAATTAACCGGAGAAAGCTGAGACCGTCATCGGTGGAACAAATACTTCGCTTCCCATTGTCTTTGCTTCGTGATCCTAATTACAAACGGCTTCAGGCCAGCTTCAAGCATTCGCTTTCACTTTCCCAAAACAAGCGTTCAAAGGAAATCATGAATCGACGCATCTTTGCTCTCGCCGCCCTGGCTCTGTCCTGTCAGACGGCATCCGCCCAAAGCAGCGTGACCCTGTACGGCCTGATCTCGACGGGTATCGTCTACGCGAATAATCAGAAAGGGGCAGACAAGCAAGGCCACGCGACGTGGCAATTCGCTAGCGGGCCGATGCAGACGCCTCGCTGGGGCATGAAGGGTGTAGAGGATCTGGGCGGGGGCTTGAAAGCCATCTTCACGCTGGAAGGCGGCTATAGTGTGGCGACTGGCGCACTGTCGCAAGGCGGTCGCGAGTTTGGCCGGCAGGCTTTTGTCGGTTTGTCGTCGGATACCCTCGGGACGGTGACGCTAGGACGTCAATACGACGAGGCCGTCACACTGTGTGTCTTCTCGTCGGCCTGTCAGTTCGCGGCATATGGTGCGCACATTGGCGACAGTGATAACGTGTTCGACACGTTCCGGATCAACAACGCGGTCCAGTACAAGAGCATCGACTACAGAGGTCTTCAGTTTGAAGGGCTCTACGGCTTCTCGAACAAGCCGGGCGGCTTCTCCGACAACAATGCCTATAGCGCCGCGGCGCAATATCGCAACGGGCCGCTGTCAGCCGGTGTGGCGTTCCTTCAGGTCAATACGCCGAACGACGCCAACAATACGAACGGCGCGGTGGTGAACGACTATGGCTTCACGTCACCGTTCATCACGAATCCGGCGACCAACGCGGGCGTCAGCAAGCAAAGGATGTTTGGAGCGGGCGGCGCTTACGCGTTCGGACCGGCAAACCTGTCGCTGCTTTATACCAACGCGCGATTCGACTACCTCGACACGTCGCGCCTGACACTTCAGAATTTTGAGGTTTCGCTGACCGACTACGTGACGCCGCAGCTCATTCTTGGCGCCGCGTATATCTTCACCACCGGGCAATACCACCCACAGGACAACAGTCCAAAATGGCATCAGGTGAATACCGGTGTGGACTACCTGCTCAGCAAGCGCACCGATCTCTTTCTCGTCGGCATCTATCAGAAAGCGGCGGGTGACGCGCAGTACGCGCAGATCTATTCGCTTTCCCCCTCCACCACCAAGTCGCAAGTCTCAGCGGTGATCGGACTACGGCATAAGTGGTGAACGGTGGTTGCGAATGACCGGTCTCACCGAGAATTACGAAAGTGCGCTTTCTTGCGGACTGGAGTTAGTCGGCTTCAGTCGTCCTGATGCGCATTCTTCGTTAGCCTCCTGCTAGTGCCTTGGCCGCGAACCCGCAGAACTATCGTCCAGTGAATACAACGGGCTCTGGCTCGACCCCACGCTTCATCGCTTCGACGCGTGCGGTTCGACCCTTACGTGCGTCTTCCGTACCGTGCAGCCCCATTGTGACGTCCAGCAAAACGGAGTCGGCAGCGGGCACGCCGCCCCCCGCCCATGCCTTCAGAAGTGAACGGATGGCCGCATAAGAACGGGTCGGCCCATTGGACAGCCGGGTCGCCAGTAATGCTGCAGTGGTGTCGACGTCCGTCTCGGGATAAACGAAAGCCGCTACGCCAAGTTCGCCGGCCGTCTTGCCGGTCATTGGTTCGCTCAGCATCGTGTAGCGAGCGGCCATCGCACGGCCGGCGCGTTCTGCCAGGCGCTGAACCCCGCCTGCCACCGGCGCAGAACCAACCGACGCTTCGAAGTGGTGAAAGACCGCGTTATCGGCAGCGACGATGAAGTCGCAGGCCAACGCAAGCTCGAACGCTCCACCGAAGCACGCACCGCGAACGGCTGCGACGGTTGGAATCTGCAGCGCCTCGATAGCGCGGTAAGATTGGTTCATCTCAGCGATGAAGGTGCGCCATTCGTTAAAGTCCTTATCGATAAAATCAAGGACGTCTCCGCCATGACTAAAATTCGTGCCTTCCGCGCGTACCAGTAGAGCCCGAATCTCGGAGCTACTCGCCTCGTGTATGGCGTTTTTAAGTGCTTCACAGAACCGGCTATTGATCAGGTTTAATGGGGCATCGGCTAGAACGATGTGCCCAACATTACCCTGGCGTTCGAATCGGATAACAGACATGTGAAGTCTCCTGAAAGTTGGAGTGGGATGAAGATCGATGGAATAACTGTCTGCAACTACCCGGAGCGAGGCGTCTAAATGCATAGCATGCCTACTGCCTTCGAGACTGCGAACTCAGCGATAAACGATCGCGGACTTTTTCGGGCCGTGCAATTTTGTGTGCGCAGAGATCCGTGAAGCGTTTTTACTTCTGCTAGCGCGTGCTTTTAAATCCCAATCCTGCCGTGGATCACCGTTAGTGACATTGGGCACCGATTCGTTCTGGAACGGAGTTACTGCGACGAATGAATAAAAACCGTCAACTCGTTCGTGTATCTTGAAGTCTGAAACCGATACTCAGACCTCGAAGGTTTGACGTGGCATCGGGCATCTTGTTGGTCAGCAAATTGGTGGGCACAACATCTCCTTCGCGTCTCGCTCGATGCACAAGCCGCAGCCGGTTCTGCGCCGGGTGGACTTGCTCCAAGAGCGGGTTAGGAGAGTGTCGCGCCAAGACGGACATTCGACAATCCGATTTCCCAAATAACACTCTTCCACAAGCCTGATAACCCGAGTCGGGGCGCCACGGAGGCAATCAGTCAGGTACCGGCGTGAACAGTTCTCTGACGAGGCCTCGCAGCCAGCGGTTACCGGGATCATCATGCTGCGAGCGGTGCCAGTGTTGCTTGACGTCAAACTGCGGCATCCGGTATGGGGGTTCCAAAATCGCGAGATCGGCGATGCGCGCAAATATCTCGCCCACATCGCTGGAAACCGTGACTACCAGATCGGTCATTGCAATGGTCATCGGGATGCTTAAAAAATGCGGAGTATGGAGGACCTCTCTGCGCTGGATACCGTGCTCTTTCAGGAATTGTTCAACGATTTCCTGGCGACGGCCCTCTGCCTCAACCACCGCATGTGGCAGTTCGCAAAAAAGCTTCTTTGTCAGCCGGCCCTGTACGGCCGGATGATTCCGCCGCACGAGGCACACGAACGAATGTCGAACCAGGCGCTGCTGAAAAACGTCGACACCATCAAGATCAGGGAAATAACCGATCGCGAGATCGACCTCACTTCGCTGAAGTGCGGACAATAGCTGTCTGGGAGACAAAGACGTTGTCTTCACATTGACGCTGGGAGCGAGACTTGTAACCCGCTGCAGCAATCTCGGCAAGGAGACCATCTCACCGACATCTGACATTGCGATAGTGAACGTGCGCTGAGCTTTGTCCGGCACAAAATTCGGCGCCGTCAACACTCGTTCACGAATATCGGCTAGTACCGACTGAACCACGGGGGCTAGCTGCATCGCGCGTGGCGTCGGTTGCATGCCGGACCTGGTTTTGACGAAGAGCGCATCTCCAAGTTCTTCACGCAAACGCTTTAAGGCGTAGGATGCAGCGGGCCGACTCAGATTCAGTTCCACGGCCGCCTTACCAAGATGTCCGTGACGCTGTAACGCATCAAAGACGCGCAAAAGATTGAGGTCAAAGTTATCCATTTGGCAAATCGACGGGATCGAGGAAATCCATTTGTTTAATCATCTTCCATTTTCGACATTTGTTCCACGTACAGCCGCTTGATCGCGCAGCATAGTTGTCCGGCATTCATACATGCGTTGGCAAAGATCCGCGGTGCCAGAGGGCAACTCTGATACGATAGTGATCGTTAAATCTGGCCGTTTTTTTACATGACTTTTAGAAATCGAGACGTATAAAAAGATACTTGCGCACCAGTGGCAGCGCGCGCGTGACCAGCGTCAAAACGGACTATGCCGAGATATCTCACGACTCTGTGTCCTATGTCGTACCCAAGGCCGTTCAGCGGTGTCGATGAACCTCGTACTCGGACGCCACAATTCGTGCGTTGGTACAACCTCGAGCACAAACACAGCGGCCTGAAATTCGTAACAAGAGACCCACCCCCGCCGGCAAGCAATACCGACACATCGAGCCAGCCAATACAAACAAAGGAGTTTCGCTGATGGCTATCATGTCGCACGACGAGTGGAAGCGCCGCACCAGCCTGGCACTGAAACCGAGAAGCAAGCCGCTCAAGTTTCTCGATGCCTGCCTGAAGGAATATGACAAGAATCGCGGCTCGCGTCCCCATTTCGACGCCATCGTGGTCGCCTATCAGGCGTGGGCGGCAACCAAGGCCAGTGCAGAAGGCAGCGAACGCAATGCAAAGGGGGCGGTCAGCGACCTGCTGGCCCAACTCGTCGAATTCCGCGACCGGCACATGCCATTCGCGCATCGCGGCGGCGCACCGCTGCGGCCCAACGCGCTGCTGCTCGACATCAAGGAGGGCGCCAAGCTGCTTGGCGAGGGCAATCTCAGGCCGCAAATCAAGGTGAACATTCCGGTCGGCATCAAGGATACCGGACGTGGCACGGCGATCTGGGAAGAGTTCGACGACACGCAACTGCCCAAAGCGCGCCAAGGTTGGGCCGATGCCTTCGAATGCGCGGAGAAGGCCGTCGCTGCCATCGCGACGGTAGACGGCAATGCCGCCGAAGAGCAGCGCTTCCAGCGTTGGTTCGGCGCACCGACCCCGCAGGCGGTGGCCACGGTCAAGCAAGGCCTGCAGCAGATGCTGGATGCATTCAGCTCAAGCCCGGTGACGATCGTGCTGCGCGAAGATGTGACCGTCCACATCGTCAACGGCAACGATCCGTTCGACGAGATGGAGCAAGGCTTCAAAGGCGACGGCGTGTATGGCTATGTGTGGAACCATCATGCCGGGAGTGGCTATCGCATCATCATGGGCAAGTGGTTCCTCGCCGACCCGGATCCGCTCGAAGGGGCCGCGCAGACCATCTACCATGAACTCACGCATAAGGTGCTGAAGACCCAGGACCACGTCTACGGCAAGATCAAGTGCCGCGGTCTATCCGCGACAAACCAGGCGCATGCGTTGACCAACGCCGACAGTTGGGCCTTCTACGCGCTCAGTTTCATGAAGAACATCTGAGTGCCCGTTCGAAAAATGCGTCTGAATGGATGCTTTGAAGAAGCGTTGGCTGGACCTGAAGGATTTCATTGCGGATGGCACCGTGACCGACTGACTATCTCTCACGGCCGCGCTGGGCAAGCGCGGCCGCTACTCCAGTTCCAGGTCCAGCATCAACACTATGTCGTGCAGCGTGTACGAAAGTGAATTAGTGGCGTTGGAGAACCGTTGCAATGGCGTTCGACGCGCCATGTCAAAACGATTCACCAACCATCTCTTCGCTTTTGCGCCAAAGCGCGTCAGCGTTGGCGGCATCGAGCGCATAGCGTCGAACACCTTCGCTGACGGGCGTAATGACAACATCGTCGGCGACGGTTTCGCTCACATGGCAGTTCTCGCAGTACCTGCCTCCGACCTCTTCGACCGACGCCGCCACTGCGGCCCAGACCGAAGTCGCCGCCCCTTGTGGAACAGTCTTGAACTGAAACGGTCCTTTCCCTTCTGATGCAAGTTGAGTGTTGATCCTTTCGAGCAGCGCCGTCATCTGGCTTTCGTCCATGTGACGGGCGAGTTCCGTGTGAATCCCGCCCGGATGAACCGCGGCTGCGCGCACTCCACGCGCCCGATGTCGTTGATCGAAAGCCACCGCAAAGAGGATATTCGCCGTCTTGGCGCGCCCGTATGCAACGAACGGATCGTAAGGCGTACGCTCGAAGCTCGGGTCGTCGAGATCCACATCCGCGAAACGGTGCCCCGACGACGCGAGCATCACGACCCGGCCGCCAGCCGGAATCAGCGACGCTAGGCGGTTCACCAGCACGAAATGCCCCAGATGATTCGTGCCGAACTGCGTCTCGAATCCGTCCGTTGTCTTGCCAAAGGGAGTCGCCATCACGCCCGCGTTCGCGATGATGACGTCGATGGGTTTGCCGTCCTCTTGCAGCCTGTCGGCGCAAGCCCGAACACTCTCGAGGCTCGCGAGATCGAGCGCAATCAACTCGATGTCGCCGCCTGCGGCACCGGCCTCGCGCCGCGCGTCGGCAATCGCCTGCTTTGCCTTTTCCAGGTCTCTGGCTGCGCCGATAACGGTGGCCCCGCGTGCTGCGAGCGCCCGCGCAGTCTCCACGCCCAGTCCCGCGGACACGCCCGTCACAAGAATTCGCTTGCCATGAAGATCGACGCCCGCGAGCACGTCGTCCGTTGTCGAGGTCGCACCAAATTTCTCAGTCATTTCCGCCGCTCCAGCACAATCAAGGTTGACGTCATTCCCAGCCCGGGATAAAACGGAGCTTGCCTCCGTTTTTACGATACTAAACGGAGTCACCCTCCGTTTGCAAGCCTTCAACGTATAAATGAACGATCCGACGCCAAAAGAACGAAAACCTAGAGCCGACGCGCTGCGCAATCGCGAGCGCATTCTTGACGAAGCGAAAACGGCGTTCACGCGCGCCGCAGGCGAAATCAGCATGGAGGACGTCGCCCGTCAGGCGGGGGTCGGCGTAGGCACGCTCTACCGGCATTTTCCGACGCGCGAGGCACTGCTCGAGAGTGTCTACCGTGCCGAGGTCGCGAAACTCGCGGAAGAAGAGCGCAGACTGTCCGATTCACTGCCCCCACTCGATGCGTTGCGAGCCTGGATGTTGCTCTTCGTCGACTACATCGCCACGAAGAAGATCATCGCGCCAGCATTGAATTCGATCGTCGGAGGGCCGACGAAGCTATTCGAATCGTCCGGCGCGCAGATCAAGGACGCAATCCAGTCGCTCGTCACGCGCGCTATCGCGAGTGGGGATATCCGCCCTGATCTCGAGCCATTGGATCTGCTTCGCGCGCTCGTCGGCGTGTCCAATGTCGCGTCGGCTCCGGACTGGCAGCAAAGTGCAAAGAGGCTGGTCGATATACTTTTGCTTGGATCCAGGCGCCCCGACTAGTTTCAACAGCCAACGCCGCCGCACGGACAGCTCACGGACGACATGCCTGCCCTGAATCTTCGCGATGATCGAATTGAACGCCTGGCCTGCGCTGAATTTGAGTTTCTGCGTCACCGTTTCAGCCTCTCCTCTCAAGGTTGAAATCACGTGACGGGCGGCGCCATGAATCGGCGCCGTCCTCTTCAACTCAGGTCAGGTCAGGTCAGGTCAGCGGGTTATGTGGGTCATTCGTGAGATGCGTCCACGTGCCGCCCTGCCCGAAAATATTGGGGCCGACGCGATGATGTTTCGCACCGTAGCATTTGGTGCCCGCGTGGCGGCAGTTCTGGTGACCATCGTCCTCGCGAAGCCATTCCGACACGCTCTGCTCCATCTTTTGCCAGAGGTCGTGTTCTTTTTCGCTCCAGTCGTAGCACTGCTTGCACAGCACATCGACGATACCGACGCAGGGGCCGGCGTAACGGCTCACCTTCTCCATCTGGGCGATGATTTCCGCGGTCTTGGTGGTGAACGCCATGGCGTCGTTGCACGATTTGATTTCCTGCGGCGACTCGTCGAGCGCCTTGAGCGCTTCGGCCGCCTTTTTGAAGTGCAGCATCAGCTTGGGCAACAGTTTTTCGATCCCGGCGCCCGCTTCCCGAATCTCGTTCGTGGCGTGCGCGTCCACCAGTGAGTGATCCAGCAGACTGGAACGGATGGGAATGCCATCCGCGCCCTTCAGCAAATTGAGGCCGATCTTGTCGCCCGCCAGCACCGCCGTGGAGACGCTGCCGGAAACGGCGCTCGCGCCGATCTTGGTCAACGCGCTCGCATCGCCAATGAACGGCATGAAGATCGAGCCCACCGAGAGCATTTCACTCAGCAATGCACCGGCTTTCTCGCTGCCTGTATTGCGGGTGTACCAATGCCCGGCCCGCCGTGTTGCGCGTGAGAAATAACCCGGGCGGTCCACCTGGCGCCACACGGTATCGAGCAGTGCATCGAGACGGCGTCTATGCATGTTGTCGACGACCGACACACCGCCGGACCTCGCACGGGTCGTGACGGGCCGCTCCGCGCTGTAGTTCCAGGTCGCGCCGCTGGAAGCATGCATGCCCGCGACGATTTTATCGCGGGCCGCAATCATGCCCTCGAGCAGCGTGCTGATCTGCACCGCGCCCGGCGAGCCGGGCGCCGGCGCGACAGCAGCGAATGCGGCGGGCATGGTGGAACTCGCCTCGGCATGCCGCTTGGCAGGCATCGCCGCCGCGCCGCGTCTGACCGTCAAACCGCTGAACGGCGCGTAGCAAACGTCGTTACGGCCACCGCCTGGACAGCAGCTATGCTCGCCATGTTTTTCGAACCAGGATTGCAATGCAGCGCTGATCTTCGCCTCGGCCGTACCCCATTGCTCGGTCAACTTCTTGTATTCGCCGAGATAGAAAATCAGCAGGTCGAGCACGGGCAGCGTGTAGTTGCGCACCTTGTCGCTGTGGTGAATGAAACGCGACAACGCCTTGACGTAGTTGATCGCTTCCTCGCAACTGATGAACTCGGGCACCGCCGCCGTCTCCACTTCCTTCACGATGGTGCGCATCATGGTGAAGTGATCGACCGCCCGGCGCAATGAGTCGCTCGCCTCGACCGTCAGGAACGCGCCGAGATCCTTGCCGGCGGCCGCCGTTGCAGCCGGATAGCGTTGCAGCCAATTGCGGTTCACGCGTCGCTCATTCGCGCCGATACTTTCGATGGCGTTCTTGATTGCATAGCTGCCCGCCGCGATACCGATCAACACCGGAATCGCAATGCCGCCGGTCGCGATGCCGGCAATCGCCACGCCCACCGTGATGGCTACGCCCACACCCAAGCTGACCTGGCTTTCGGTCTGCCAGGTCGCGACGAACGTTCTGGCCTGGTTGGACAGATAGTGCTTGGTGAGGCCCGTATGCGCCTTGGAAACGGATTCGAAGGCGTCGTGCATCATCATCCTCGCCGATCGCGTGGCGACTTCTGTTGAGTGAGGCATGACAATTCCTGAATAAACGGCGTATTGAATGAAGAAGAATGAAAACCCGTCCGCAACCGGCGACCTGCCCGGCGGGATTCACGCGACAAGGCGCGCCTTGCTCAACCGACCAATGTCACGGCAACCCAAGCATGGCGAGATAGCGGCTCAGATCGCCTTCCTGATGCACGACCTCGCGCAGCAGATCGGGCAACGGCATGCCGCCCCACGCCACGGCGCGACGCAGCAGATAAGGGGTCGGACTGTGCGGCTCATGCCTGGACAGATAGTCCGCGACGTCCTGCAACAGCCGGTAGGCGTGAGCGCGATCGCGGATCGGACCGTGCGCAACGGCAGACGCCGCCGAAGCGAGCCGGGCATCGTCCCCGGACGCGTGCGAGGTGTGAAGATCGCCATCATGCGTATCGCTGAAGCCGGACGCGCTCTGAGCCGATTGATCTTCACCCGCCTGCGCGGCGTCGACGAAATGAGCCGACCCGGTTTGACGATCGCCTCGCAGCGACCGCGCCGCCCGTTGTAAGTCCATGAGTGCCTCCATGACACGCGAAAAACCCGGGGCGTCGGGACCCAAACGCTCGTCGAGACCGCGCTCCAGCGTCGCGGTGATGTCGAGCGCCGCGCCGACGCACTCCTCCAGCCGCAGCAGATCGGCGAGGTTGCTGCCTTTATCGACCTCGCCATCCAGGAACTCGCGCGTGAGACCCTCGTCGCGCTCCGAAGGACGTCCCGTGATACGCGACCAGTCGCCCAGATTGATCGACGACGGCTCGATGCTCAGACTCAGAAGCGGAATTTGCAGCCGCAACACCAGCGCGAGCGTGTGGTTGATCCACACGAACGGCGCAACCCGCGCGTCGGCATCGCCGTCTTCGAGTTGCGGATAGCCGTGCTCCCAGAACTGCCCGGCGAGCGCATGCATAAGCCGCATGCCGTCCACGAAACCGTCCATGCGGCGTTGATGCGTCCACGCCTCGCACAGCCACGCCGCGAGCTGGAAGTCCTTGCTACGCTTGCGCAGCGCATCGCTCGTGAGCGTCGCCACGGTTTTCCAGTCGGCTTTGGTTAGCGGACGCTCCCACTCGCGCATCGGCAGCGTGGGATCGTCCTGACGCCGCGCGTCGCGGATCTGCTGGTACACGGGATCGTTGCGCAGCGAAGTGCCCACGCCGTCGCCATGGTCGAGCGGCGCGAGCAAAGCGTCGAAGCCGGCGTTGGCCGGCGCGCGTTCCAACACAAGGGATGCGTTCATAGCGAGGTCCATTCTGGCGCACGGGTCGGAAAACTGGCGGGCCACGGCAGCGCGGTTTTCTTACCTGTCGGGCTCAGCACGAGCCGCACGAAAACCTGGCCGCGCGCCTGCTTCGGCAGCAGGGCTTCGTCGGCGACATTCACCACGCCGAGAGGAAACTCGAACTTCAGCAGTTGCGAGGTGTTGCCGCCGCGCGCGCCCACATCGGCCATCCGCTGCCGGGCGATGAAAGACATCAGCGCCCACGGATCGCTGAACTGCCAGGTCAGCGTGCGGCCGTCAGTCGAATACGCGCGCTGCTGCGGATCGCTAGCCGCCTGCAGCGGCGAATCCTTCGCGAAGCGCAGCGAGAGCGAGACCGGCATGCCGTATTCCCAATGCAGCGGATGCTGCGCGTCATGCAGGGAAACGCTCTGGTCGCCCACCTTCAAAGTCCAGTCGATCACCTGATTCGCGGCGATTTCCCCGCTGCGGTTGGCGCGAAAATCGACACTGACGTCCAGTCCCGCCGGCGCACCATCGGTGGCCGGATACAGCGGCGAGAGCAAGGCATCGACCTGGTCGAAGTTGTCGACGAACTGGCGGATTGGCGTGTTGCCGCCCATCACCCGCTCGCCCGCGCCGTTGCGCGCCTGCTGGAACACATGCGAGACGCGCTCGTAATGGCGCAGCGCCTGGCCCACTTCGTTGAAGTCGGCGGTGCCGACGTCAGCCGTCGTGCCGCGCGCCGGCACGCCAAACGGCGCATGTCCGCCCACGCCCTGGTTGAACGCGTTGGCAAAGCCGGCCCATTGCTGACTCAGGTCCGCGACATAGCCCTGACCGCAGCGCGCGAGCAGCGCATCGTACAAACGCGCATGCAGCGTGCTGAAGTAGTCGCCGGACGCGAGCCCGGACGGCCGTGCCGGGAAACGCCCGAGACAGTCGCCCGCGCCCGGATCGGCCGCCACTGTCTGCACGAACTGCTCGAGTGCGAACAGGCTGCTATTCGGGTTCTTCAACTGATAACGATCCAGGTCGCGCACGATCGCCTGCCAGCGCATCGCGAGCGGCGAGCCGGTATCGCCCGGCCCGAGCGCCGCGAGATACACTGAGGCCTGACGGCCGAGCGCAATGGCGCGCGTCGCCTGTTGATCGAGATACGCGCCGAGCGAGCCCGCGTCGTTGATGCCGAACGCCGCCAGCATCGTCGTGCGCGCACCGCTCACGGCGAGCGGCGCGGGCCGCGTCGAATACAGTTCCGAGCGCGCCAACGCATCGTCGACGAGCCGCAGATGCGCGAGCGCGTCGCGCGACACGAGCGTGTCGAGTTCGTCGAGTTGCGTGCTGGCGCCCATGTCGGCGAGCGCGGCGCGAATCTTGACGAGCCGCAGGCGCGCGGCCTCGAACGCGGCACTGTCGCCTTCGCCCTGCGCGGGCGCCACCGCGGCCGCCGCGGCGACCTGATCCGAGATCAGCCGCGCGAACTGCGCGTCGAGCGCCTGCTCGACGGCCGGCTGCACCGCTTCGGGCAAGCTCGCGAGACCGTCGGCGAGGAAACGCTTGCGCACGTCGCCGAGCGCCAGCGCCTGATCGAGTTGCGCGCGATCCCACACGACGATCGAACCGTCCGGCACTTCCGGCAGATTCAGGTTACGCGGAGCGACCATGAACGGCTGATTGAGCAGCTTGCCGAGTCCGTCGCGCAGTGCGATACGCTCGGGCGCGACTTCGTAGCGCGCGCCTTTATCGGCCCACACGATGCCGCTATCCGGGCCGCCGAAGCTCAACACCATCTGGCTTCGGAATGCCTGGAACCCGCTGGCCGAACGTTCGCGCGTACGGCCGACGAGGTCCGGGCCGAGCAGACGGTTCTGTGCCGCGCGTGCAAAAGTACGGTCGTAGACCGAGCCCGGCGCGAACTGCGTCTGGCGCATCCATGCACCCTTGCCGGTGGCGAGCAGATCCTGCTCCGTACCGATGCCCGCGGCGATCGCGCGGTAATTGCCGGTGACCTTGGCAAAATCCGCGGTGCCCGCGTCCGCCACGGAGAGCGTGTTCAGATGCGAACTCACCGATTGCTCGGCGGCCAGCAGCGGATTGGACGTGAATAGCGCGTCGTCGACCTGTTGCGCGCCTTTATCGAACGAACAACGCAACGCTTGCTGCACGGTCGGCATACTGATGCCGCCGGTGCCGTCGGTGGCATACGCGCCGCCGTGACGTGCGTTGCGATAGAAATACGGCAGGCTCGCCGCCACGTTGCCTTGCAGTTCGGCGCCGAACGCGTAGCGCACCGCGAGCCGCAATGCGTCGGCGTTCTCCGGCGAAGGCTGCTGCAAGCGCTCCATCGCCTGCAGCGCGGCATCGAGCTGATCTACCGAGCCGACATAGCGCTGCAGCGCCCGCATCGACGGCTGGTCTTCGGGCGCGAGGCTCGCCGCCAACGGCGTGTCCGCGCCAAGCATCTGCGGGGCCGCGCAATCGTCGCCGACAATCAGTTGTCCCGTGCCGGGATCGCGCGCGACGCCGGTCAACTGCCCGACATGCGCGAGCATTTCGCGCTCGAGCGCCGTCACCGCGATGCCGCCGAATTCACGCTCGAAGCGTTCGCGCACGCGCTCGTTCAGATCGTCGACGATGCTCCACGAGCCGGGCATGAACACCGTCCACGCGGTGCCGGTTTGCAGCCGGTCGTTCAGACCGATCAGCGCCAGCGCCTTGCGGCGATACCAGTCAGCCGGCAATTGCACGCCGCCCTGCTCGGCCGCCGCGCGCTCCTGACCATCCTTGCTCAATTCGCCGAGCGCCGTGACCAGCGCGACATTGCGATGACTGAGCTGAACCGTCGCGACCACCAGACCGAGCCCCCAGCCGCCGAGCAGCACGATGCCGCCCCAGCGCAACGCGCGATGCAGCACCGGGCGCGTGAGATGCTGCGAGCGCGAAGGACGCGTCAGCCCGTATTCGAGGAAAATCTTCTTGTCGAATAGATCCCGCAGGAAGGCCGGGCGCAGCATCAGATCGTTCACGCTGCGGCCGGCGTCGTAGCCCTGTGCGCCGCCGTCGGCAGACGCCTCGCGAGCGACCACCAGCGCGGTGCCGCTGTCACCGTCGGCCGTTGCGTCCGAGCCGACGAGCGCGGGTTCCGCGCCACGCCCATAGGCGTCCGGTTCGCCATTCAGATAATCGAGCGCCGGCGCGGCGACGCTGCGCTGCGCCAGCTCGCTGCTGTCGCCGGTCAGATAAATGCCGCGGAAGAAGAACGGCTCGTGATAGGCGCTCGGGCGCAGCAACTCGTCGATATAGAGCTGCAATTGCGCGCGCATCGCGTCGATGCGCGCGGGCAGCAGCAGACATTCGCGCGCGTCGAGATCGCCGGTGTCGAGCGTAAACAGTTCGGCACTGGCGTCGGAGACTGCCCGTTCGATACTGCCCAGCGCCGTATCCACCCAATCCGACTGGTAGGTAACCGAAAGATCGAACGGCGAGGACCAGCCGAGCATGCTGGCGCGCAACGGCTCCGGCAATGCGCGGGCAAAACTCGCGAAACCGGTGAGCGCTTCGCAGCCGGTCACGACGACATACACCGCGAAGCGCATCGCAAAGCGGTTCTGTGCGAGCCACAGCCGGCGATGCGCGAGCTTCGCGTGGCGCACGAGTTCGAGCTGCGCGTCGGTATTGTCGGCGAGCAGCATGGCGGCCGGCACTGTGATCACAACCGAATCGAACGGCCGCTGCGGCCGGTAGTTGCGGCACAGGCTGAGAAATTCGTCCCACGGCTTTTCGTCGCCCTCTTCATCCGGCGAGCCAAGGTAGGCCGCCTTGATGTCGACGACAATGCCGCGATCGAAGAACTGCCACGAGATGCCTTGCGTCGCCGCGGGACTCGCGGCTTCGGCACTCAGCACGCTCGCCACGCCCGACTGCGCGATCGGCAAAGGCCGTGGGTCTTCGCCTTCGTTGAGCACCAGCACCCAGGGAATGTTGTAGCGCTCGGCGCGCGACGCGATGTTGCCCTCGACCAGTTCGACCGCCTGACGAAACGCGTTGCGCAGCGAGTCGGCCCGCA
Source organism: Paraburkholderia sp. RL17-373-BIF-A (assembly GCF_046030175.1). NCBI lineage: Bacteria > Pseudomonadati > Pseudomonadota > Betaproteobacteria > Burkholderiales > Burkholderiaceae > Paraburkholderia > Paraburkholderia sp. RL17-373-BIF-A. The sequence continues at coordinate 9,854 of NZ_JARESO010000079.1, read as the reverse complement.
GACGCACGATCTTGCGTTCTGCCTGCGGCTTGGCCTGCGCGCCATGCAACGCGAAATACACCACCACGCCGAGCACCGCGCACACCACGATGATCAACAGCGCGAGCGACAATAAAAACAGATTGCTGGTCAGCATGCGCACACTCCCGCCGACAACGAACGATTCGCGCGCGTCATGAACTCACTCCCGTCACCGCGTCGCCGCGCAGCGCCGCGCGCACCGGCCACGACTGCCACAGCCACAGCATCTCCGAAATCGCCAGCAGCGCGGCGAGCGCTAGCAGGCCGATCACGGTCCAGCGGCTCACCGACGGCAGCTTGCGCGGCGCGATGTGCGAGATCGTATTGCCGTAGGCGGCGTCCGCCAGCACGCGGTCGCGGCCGCCGAGATCGGCGCGCCGTTGATAGACGAACTCGTACAACTCTTCGCGGTAGCTGCGCAACCGCGCAGCGCCGTCCGCGCCACGAAAACGGCCCTGAAAACCCATGGCGAGCGCGAATAGGCAGATCCGCGCGACATCGCGGCGCGACGGTTCGCGATCGGACAGCAGTTGCTCGATCTTGCGAAACACGAGGTCCCCCGCCACGTTGGTGCGAAACAGCGTCGATTCGAGCAGATAGGCCGTCCACCGATCGCGACCCGTCCACGGCGTGTTGAGCAGGATCTCATCGGCGAGCACTGCTTTCAGGTAACGCGCGTCCGCGAGATTCTCCATGTCGAAGCGCGTGCTGTCGCGATGCGACTGCAAGGTCTGCACTTCCAGCAGATTCAGCAAATGCCGGCTCATGCCTTGCGCGGCGAGTTCCCCATCTGCCTCGGGCGCTTCCGAGAAGCGCTTCTGCGCTTTCGCGAGCTCGTCGAGAAAGACGCGAAACTGCGTGACCACCAGGTCGTTTTCTTCAGATTCGATTCGATTGCGTGCCATGCCCGCCTACCTTTATTCCCCGACCATCAGCCTTTGACGAACAGCAGCATTTCCTGCGGCCGCTGCGCGCTCGCGCCTTCATTCGGATTGCTGATGACAAGTGTTTCGCTGGCGACCACGAGAGCCGGGTCGGCCTGAATCTCGAACAACAGATAACCGGAGCCGGAACGGATGCCCAACTCTTCCGCGTAGTCGACCGCACGCCGCGTCGCGCCCAGCACACGGCGGCTGCGCAGCGACGCATAGACCGACTGCGAACCGACCACGGCACCTTCCATCCACGCGAGTAAATCGCGGTCGGACTGCCCGCGCAGGCCGACCACCACGCGCTCGCCCAGCCATTCCGGGTTCAGTGCGATCTCGAATGCGTCGTGACGGAATTCGAACTTGTGCTCGCGATACCCTTCCGCGACTTCGGAAACCGCATCGCGCAAGGTGCGTAGCAACGGCGTGAAGACCGTCAGCGGATCACCGTGGTCGTAGTCGGGCGGCACCGGCGGCAGGCCACCCGGCACCAGCATGCTCAGCGTGCCGCTCAGCGACGCGAGCGCGTGATAGAGCGCCAGCGGATGCAGATGCGGCGTGCGCAACACCGCTTCGGCAAACGGCAGCGCGGCGAGCAGGCTGCGCAGCCGGTCTTTCAGTTCGAGCTGCGTCAGCCGGTCGTCGACCTTCGACGAAGGATTCGCCGTCTGGCGCGCGACGAAAGCCGCCTTGCCGCGCAACTGGCCGAGCAGCGCGGACACGTTGGCCCATAGCGGCGTGTCGCGCGAGACTTCGATCAGCGGCGGCAAACGCTCGGCCAGACGCACCACTTCGTTGTCGCGGTACACGGTGCCAAGGCGCAGCGACACCATCCGCGCCGGCGGCAACTCGCCTGCGCTCAGCACGAGGTTCGGCAGCAGGCGCGGCACGTCGGCGGGCGGCGCCTCCGAGATTTCGTCTTCCACGGGGGCGCCGAGCGTCGAGCGGAAGCGGCGCGCTTCGCCGTCGCGCCGCATCGACGCCGTCACCGGCAGCGTCACGTAGAAATCGACCGGCCCTTTGGCCAGTGCTTCGATATACGGTTCGAGCGACAGGTCGAGGCGTCCGTGCTGGCTTGCATCGGCGGAGTACGAAACGGCCGTGCCGTCGGGCATGATCGCGTCGAGCGCGAGCACGCGCACCATGCCGGCGGGCAGCAACCCCGTGTCCAGCACAAGGCGCCGCACGCCCCAGCTGAACGGCGCCGCGGCCAGCGTCTGCCACGCGACGAGCGAATCGACCCGCGCGCTCATCAACTGGAAGTGCTGCGGAGAGAGCAGCATGCCCTCATGCCACTCGACACGGTCGACCACCGGCATCACACGATCGGACATCATGCATGCTCCAGTGCTGTGCCGCAGGCATACGCCGGCGCGGATTGGATTGAATTCATGGCGAGTCCAGACGCTGTCATTTCACAGCCGATACGGAAAATGTGTGGTTATCCAGTTGCACGGCGACGACGCCGTTCAACGGTTCGATCCGCACGCGATGCGCGCCCGGATCCGCATAATTGGCAAACAGAAACGCGGCGAGCACCCGCGGCCGGCCGAAGACATCGCTCGGCACGTCGATCCGCTGACCGGGCACCAGCTCCCAACTCTTGTACTGGACCGATTTCGGGAACGTGCTCGCCAGATCGGCGCGCGCCGCGAACCATTTCGAAGCCGGCAATTCGGCGATCCTCGCGAGCAAGGCGTCGTCGGTGACGAACACCACGTCGACCGCGACGGGGCTGTTGTTGTTGACGTCGTCGGTTGCGACGAGGCTCAGGCGATCCCAGCTCACCTTGTCGCCCTTGCCGCCGAACATCGCGCAGCCGCTTACGAGACTCATCACGCAGCACGCGAGCAACGCGAAGCGCAGGCGCCGTGCGATGCGGCGAATGCCGGCCAGCCATGCGAATTGCGCCACGCGCTTTGCCGCCATGCCTGCCGCCTCGCCCAGCCCGCGTGCGTTGCCGTTCAGAACCGCTCGCCCCTTCGTCATTTCGCTCCTACTCCCACGCCCATCAGGACAATCAGCGACGCCGCGAGCAACACGCAGCCCGTCGCCAGCGCGAGTTGCCCGCGCGTGAATGCAAAGCGCAGCACCGCCGCGCCTTCCTGCTGCACGCCGATTTCGACGAACGGCGTGCGCTCGGCCGGCAAACCCGCCGACACCAGCGCGACCACCGTGCAAACCGACAGCAGGCTCAACAGATTGCGCGGCCCCTCGCAGATCAGATCGACAGCGATCAGCAACACGCCCGCCGCCTCGACCGGCAATTGCAGCATCGACAACACCATGCCGACGTAACCAATCCCCGCCACCCCGCTCCGTCCCGCCGACACGAACGCCGCCATCGTGGCCGCCGCGCCGGTCAGCACCAGTTCGCCAACGCCGAGCGGCCGCTCGTACAGGTTCGCGATGAAGACGGTGGCGAGCGCGAAATACAGCGCCGAGCCTGCGCGCACGAACACGCTGCCGAACGGCACCACGAGTTCCGCGACGCCGCGGCTGAAACCCAGCCGCGTGCTCATCGCTTCGATCGCGTGCGGAATCGGCGCGGTGGCGCTGCCCGACATCAGACCCACGAGTACCGACGGCTTGAGCGCCGAAATCACCCGGCCAAGCGGCTCGCGCGTGCGCGACGCGATCACGAGCACGGCGGCGCCGCACAGCAGCACCGCGCATAGAACAAAACTGAGCAGGAAACCGCTCATCGCATCGAGCGTCGCGTGCTCGGTCTGCGCGGCGATATGCGCGGCGGTGCCGAATGCAAGCACCGGCAGCAGCAGGTTGGCGTATTCGATCAGATTCTCGAGGGTCCGGTAGATGCCCTCGAATACGCTGTGCAGCACCCGTGTCTGCTCGCTCGACAGTGCGGCGAACGCCATGCCGAACAGGATCGTGCCGGTGAGAATGCCAAGCGCGTGCCCGCCGGCCAGCACGCGATAGAAGTTGTCCGGAATCACGTCACGCAACGCGAGCGCGCCCGCCGCGACGCTTGCGGGATCGCTGCCGAACAGTTTCATGCGCATGTCTTCGGCGTCGCTCGCGCTTTGCAGCACGAGCTGACCGAGCTGCCGGTGCGCCGCGTCGGACAGATGCAGACCGGGCGCGGCCACCAGACCCGCCAGCGCGCCGCCCGCCGCGCACACGACGACGATGCCCACCGCGAGCGCCAGCATCGTGCCGATCCGCCAGCCCGGATGCGATAGCAGCATCAACTGGCGCAAGCCGAAGAACATCGCCACCATCAGGAGCGGCACGGCCGCCATGTTGACCAGCGCGAGATAGATTTGCCCGACAAAAAACGCAAAGCCACCGACCGGCGCCACGAATGCGCCCGCCAGGCCGCCGAGCACGAGGCACAGCAGCAGCACCAGCGTGCTGTTCGAAAGACGCTTGAGCGTACGCATCATGAGCGCATGTTCCAGCCGCGCGTCATCCCGTACGACACCGTGACACGCGCCAGTTCGAGCGTGCTGTCGATCAGCGTCATCGGGGGCGTTGCGATGCGGCGGGCGGCAAGCGGAATTTCCGTGCAGCCCATCACCGCGGCTTCGGCGCCACGCGCGGCGAACTCGGCGAGTGCCGCCGCAAGTTCGGCCGCCGATGCGTCGAGGTCGCCCGCCTTGACGGCGTCGATACATGCGTCGATATGTTGCTGGGTTGGTCCGCTGGGCACGAGTGGCTCGATGTCATGGCGCTCGAGGATCTTCTGATACAGACCGGCTGCCAGCGTACCGCCCGTTGCCATCACGGCGGCGCGGCGCGTGCCGCCTGCGATCGCGGCGACGCAGGCTTCCGCGATGTGCAGGATCGGCGCGCGGCTGCGCGCCCGCATCGCGTCGTACCAGTAGTGGGCCGAATTGCAAGGAATGGCGATCAGATCGACTTCGTTGCGATTGAGCATGTCGATGCCGGCCAGCAGCGCGGGCAACGGGTCCGCGCCACTCTTCAGCATGGCCTTCGAGCGATCGGGAATGTGCGGCAGATTCGCGACCAGCAGCGGCAAGTGTTCCTGGTCGCACGTCGCGCCCGCCGCACTGGTGAGCTGGATCACACGTTCGAAGAAGTCGACCGTTGCAAGTGGGCCCATGCCCCCGAGAATGCCAATCAGCGCCATTTGGGATTCCTAGATCTTCAGCGGACGCGGACAGATCACCGTCACCGCGGCCGTATTGCCGATCACGAGAATCAGCGTGCGCAGCATGTCGCACAACGGATCGACGGCGAGGAACAGAATGAAGGCTGCTTCGAACGGCAGGCTGAGATAGACGCAGGTCATGCCGACCAGCGACACGGTCACGAGACCCGTCATGCCCGCCGATGCAAAACCGGCCAGCACCGAGGCCAGCAGCACCGTGCACACCTCGGCGACGCCGAGCGGGTGGCCGTACAGTTGCGCGATGAAAAGCGTCGCGCACACGTAATACACCATCGGCCCGACCCGCAGCAGCGAGACGGTCAGCGGCACCATCAGCTCGACCCGCGAGCGCGCGAAGCCGAGCCCGTCCACGAGGCTTTCGATCATGCTCGGCATGCAGGCCGCGCTGTTGCGCGTGGCCAGCGCCAGCGCGAACGGCGCGCGCAAGGCGTCGAGCGTCGTGCCGAGCGAGTGGCTGGAGCGCTTCCAGATCACGACGGCGGCGAGCGAGATCAGCAACAGCGAGACCACGAAGAACGCGATCACGAATTGCAGCATCGCGTGCAGCGGCCCGACGCCTGATTTGCCGAGCTGCGCGGCGCTCATGCAAAAGAGAATCAGCGGCAGCGGATAGCTCAGCCAGTGCATCAGTTTCTGGCACGCGTGATACACGGTTTCAAGCGCCTGGCTCAGGCCGACCGAGATCCGCTCCGGCACGCGGCCCACCGCGAGACCGAACAGCAGTGCGAACACCAGCGCCTTGAGCGCGTCGCCGTTGGCGAGCGCGGCGAAGATATTGGTCGGCACGAGGCTGGTCAGCACGTCGTAGAGGCTCACGCCTTTCTCCGCCGCGTCTGTGCCGTACAGGTTCATCACCGTTTCGTTCGAGGTCGATTCGTTGCCGACCATCAACCCGAACGTATGCATGGTCGCGGTGGAAAGATTCACGCCGGGCCGCATCACCAGCAACACCAGCGCGCCCACCACGGCAACCGTCAGCGAGGCGCCGATAAACACCGTGACCACGCGCAGCAGCAGCTTCGAGGTGCCGCCGTCGCGGAACAGCCGCTGCAGACTGAAGATCACCGCCGACACCATGAACGGCAGCGTCGTCATCTTCAGCAAGTTCACATAGATGTCGCCGACAATCGCGAACTTCTGCGACAGTTCCGGCAGCAGCAAGCCGAACGTGCCGCCGAGCGCGAGGCTGCCGATCACCGCCCACGGGTTCACAGCCAGCGCGTAAATCCTGTTTGTATTGATCATGTCTGTGTGAATCCCGGTTAATCGTTGGACGCTTGCAGCAGCGTCATCACGTCGATCTTGTTGGTCCGCTCGGCAAGGAACTGATTGACGAACGCGAGCAACGCCGGGTTGCAGACATTCACGCCGATCGAGATGGTGTCGTCCAGATCTTCGAGCGTCACCACACGCAAGCGCAGCGAAGCGGTCGGATCGACCTTGAGCACATGCTTGACTTCGAATTCGTCGCGATAGGCGGCCGTGACCTCGCCCGCGTCGAGCGCCTTGAGGAGCGCATCCCAGCTCGGGTAGCTGATCACCTTGGCATGCGGGAAATTGCTCACCACATAGGTCGCATACGACGAGTTCGTCACCACGCCGATCGTGCCGTCATAGACGCGCACCACGTCAGGCACGGCGCGGCCGCGCGCGAGCTGCGCGAATTTCACGCGGTTGAGCAGCAAGGCGCGATGCAAACGGATGTACGGCGTGCTGAAGCTGACCACTTGCGCGCGTGAAAGCGTGCGCGAGAGTTTGCTGATCGCCATGTCGGCGTCGCCGTTCGCGAGCAGGCTGACCACGCTGTCGAAGGTTTTGGCGTCGCGATTGAAGCGCACTTTCACACCGAGCTTCGCGGCGATTTCCTTGGCCATGTCGATATCGATGCCGACCAGTTGACCGTGCTGCTGTTCGAAAAACGGCGGCTGATCGACGCCGAGCACCGCAACCACGAGTTCGCCGCGCGTCACGATGCGTGCGAATTCCGGCGCGAGCACCCGGCCATCGGGCATCCGCACGAGTCCGGTCGAGGTGGTCGGCAAGGCCGCGACTCCGCTCACCGCCACCTGAGGCGGCTGAGCGGCGGCGGACGCCGTGGACGCCGCCCAGGCCGGCGCGGCAACCAGCGTCAAACCGGCCGCGAGCGCCGAACTCCAGCGGGACAGCCCGCGTAGCGCACGCGTTACGCGCGAACCGCACGACGGCTGCGAAGAAGCAAAGAAAGACGGAAACGACATCTCGTGTACCGGGATTAATTGGTGGAGGAATCGGAGGCGGGCGATGCAGCACTCATCTGGTTATCGGCCGGCGCGGCGAATGGCGTAGGGGGCGGCGCAGGTATCGCAGCCGGTACGGCGCTCATGGCAACCGCCGCAGGCGCCGCAGGCGGTGCCACGAAACGCGCGCCGATCTCGAAACCAAGCGCGAACAGCAGCAGGCACAACAGCAGCGCGCAGCCGAGTGCGATGGTCACCATCCGCGAGGTCATCGAAAAAACGTATTGCATGCTGTGTCGTCCTCAGGGAACCAAGGTTGTGAACTGCGCCGGCGCGACGATCGAAATCACCCCGCCCCATGCGCACATCAATTTGGAAGAATTCTGCAAGGCCGGCATGTTGCCGATCAGGACGGTCGGCGAGCCTGGCACCCACGGCGCCACCGTCATCGGCACACAGGGCATCGGGGTCAACGCACCGAGCGCGGCCGCGGTCGCGGCGGCCACCACCGGATTGCCCATGCACGTGCAGGTGCCAAATGGCATCACGTTGACCATCGGCGCGTGATCCATCACGGTGGCGGCCGGCGCGCCGGCCAGCACGCCCGTGGTCGGCAGCACGTTCAGCGTCCCGGGCGCGGCGCCGAAACTGCACTGGATCGTCGTGCCCATGGTGACCAGAATGCCCATGCGTCAGCCTCTCATCCATTTTTCGAGCTGCCTGACCATGCGTGGCGGACCATCGGCGCGCGTGGCCGCCGAGGCTGCCGGACTCTGCCAGGCACCGAGCGGCTTGCCGTCCGCATAGCGGCGCTCGGCGCTCACCTGGCCGTCCGGCGCAAAGCGGCGCACTGTGCCGTGCAGCAGGTCGAGGCGATACGGCGAGCTTTGCACCAGCGTACCGTCGGCGGCGTAATCGCGCGTCTCGCCTTCGAGCAGACCGTTGCGGTAGCTGGCGCGCCGCACCACCACGCCGTCGTGCAGGAACACCGCTTCGCGCGAGAGCTTGCCGGCCTCGTAGTTCAGACGCGAGGTCACGAGACCGGACGGCGCATAGGTCACGCTCTCACCCTGCAGCACGCCCATCGCGTATTGACGGCGCGCGCTGGCCCGGCCGTTCGCGTAAAGCGTCGTGGGGCCGTGCAGCACGCCCGCCTCGTAGGCCGAATCCTGAATCAGCACGCCTTGCTCGTCGAACAGGCGCAGTGGGCCGCACAGCTTGCCGGCCACGTAATGCGCCTGAAACACGCGCACGCCGCCCGCCCCGTAGCGCAGCGCTTCGCCATGCGGCACGCCGTCCAGCAGCGAGGTGCGGGCGATGCACTGGCCCACCGCGTCGTGCTCGTCCACGATCGTGGGCACACTCGCGGCCGCGCTAACGCCGTCGGCTTGAGGCGCGGCGGAGAGTGGCGCGAGTGGGGAGAGTTCGGTCATGGCGGGCATCGATGGAAGTGGGTCGGTCAGTTCGCCTTGATCAGGCCGCCCTTGAGCGTCAGCATCGCGCCGCCGTCCACGGTCTGCATGGCCGATGCCTTGCTCTGGATTTCCACGCCTTCATTGCTGAGCGTGGTGCCGGCCTTGTTGCCGAGCGTCGTGCCCGCCTGGTTGGTCAGCGACGTCCCAGCCTGACTGCCCAGCGAGGTGCCCGCCTTGATGCTGATGGAACCGCTCACGTCGATCACCAGATTGCCGCTGATCTTCAGCGTGTAGTCGCCCGTGGTGGTGTGCTTGAAGGTGGTGTGGCTGGTGTGCGTCTCGTCGCCGGTGACATCCACGGCGCGGGTGCCCTTGACGGTATGCGTCTCGTTGCCGGTCTCCACTGTGAGCGAGCGGTTGCCCTTCTTGACGAGGTGCGTCTCGTCGCCCGCGATGACGGTCGTGCTCAGCGCGTTTTCGATCGCGACATTCATGTCCTTCTGCGCGTGGAAGTACAGCTCCTCGCTGTTGAGCTTGTCCTCCATGCGGATTTCGTTGCCCGCCGTGCCGCTTTTGGACGAACGCGAACGCATCACGCTTTGCGTCTGCGAAGCCGGCAAGCCGACCGGCGGCGACATCTGGCCGTTGTAGACGCTGCCGGTCACGAGCGGCCGGTCGGGATCACCGTCGACGTAGCTGACCACCACTTCCTGGCCGACTCGCGGCAGGAACAAATGCCCCCAGCCCGCCCCCGCCGATGCCTGCGCGACACGCACCCAGCACGAACTGTTCTGGTCGGCGGCGCTCACGCGATCCCAATGGAATTTCACCTTGATGCGGCCGAGCGAATCGGTCCAGATTTCCTCGCCCGACGAGCCGGTGACGATCGCCGTATGGGTGCCCGCCACCACCGGCCGCGGCGTGACGCGCGGCGCCCGGAACGCGACCGCTGCGGGGAACACGTCGGCATCGTTGTCGTACTGTCCGTCCGACGCGCGATGCTCCACGCGGCGCACCACGTATGACACATTGAATGCGCTGTTTGCGTGGCCCGCGAGGCTCACCTGGGTGCCGGCCACGAGCGCGTAGCAGGCGCTCGTGGGCCCCCCCGGGAGCG
>NZ_JARESO010000078.1:0-32488 GCF_046030175.1 Paraburkholderia sp. RL17-373-BIF-A | reverse complement strand
CTCGGTCACGTCCACCGTCAGCGGCGCGCCTTTTTCCTTCCAGTCATGGACCAGCTCGTTCAAAGCGCGCGGATCCATCACCGCACCCGACAGGATATGAGCCCCGATCTCCGAGCCTTTTTCCAGTACGCACACGCCAAGCTCGACGCCTTTTTCCGCCGCCAGCTGCTTCAGGCGGATCGCCGCCGACAGGCCAGCCGGGCCGCCGCCGACGATCACGACGTCGTATTCCATCGACTCGCGCGGACCGTACTGCTCAATGAGACTTGCGTCTATCACGATGCGATGCCTTTTCTTTAGAACTGGTCTTCACTCAGCGCCAACATGCCTTCGTTGTTCTTCGCGCTGACGATGGATGCCTCAAGCGCGACGGCTTGCGACAGGATGTGATCGGCAAAGAAGTGAGCCGTTGCGATCTTCGAGTCGTAGAACGGCTTATCCTCAGCGTGCTTCTCAGCAGCCACCAACAGGGCGCGCGCAAATTGCCAGCCTGCGAGGACGATGCCAGCCAGCTTCAGATAGGGCACGCCGCCAGCAAACACTGCGTTCGGATCGCTTTTGGCGTTGGCTAGCATGAATTCCACTACGCTCGCGAGAGCTTGGCGGCCCGTCGCGAGCCGCTTGTGCAGCGACCGGAATGCAGGGTTGGACGAGAACGCCGCGCAGTCTTGCAGTTCGCCCAGCGTCCGATCAATCTGGGCGAGGATTGCTTTCGCCACCGCGCCGCCGTCACGCAAGGTTTTGCGTCCGATCAGATCGTTCGCCTGAATTGCCGTGGTGCCTTCATAGATCGTCAGGATGCGGGCGTCGCGATAGTACTGTGCAGCACCAGTCTCTTCAATGAAGCCCATGCCGCCGTGGACCTGCACGCCCAGGCTCGCCACTTCGATTGAGATTTCCGTGCTCCAGCCCTTCACGACCGGCACGAGATATTCATAGATGGCCTGATGCTCTGCCTGCACGGCTTCGTCCGCGTGTCGATGCGCGATGTCGCTATGCGTGGCTGCAACATAGGCGAGCGCGCGGGCGCCCTCGGTTAGCGCGCGCATCGTCAACAGCATGCGGCGCACGTCCGGGTGCTGAATGATCGCCACAGACTGCTTGGCGGAGCCATCAACCGGCCGGCTTTGCACGCGATCCTTCGCGTAGGCTACGGCCTTCTGATACGCGCCTTCAGCAACGGCGATGCCTTGCACGCCTACGCCAAAGCGAGCCGCATTCATCATGATGAACATGTACTCGAGGCCGCGATTCTCCTCGCCGATCAGTTGCCCGATTGCGCCGCCATGATCGCCGAACTGTAAAACCGCGGTCGGGCTTGCCTTGATGCCGAGCTTGTGTTCGATCGACACGCAATGCACGTCATTGCGATCGCCCAAGGAGCCGTCTTCGTTGACGAGAAACTTGGGTACGGCAAAGAGCGAGATTCCCTTGACGCCCTCAGGCGCATTGGGCGTACGAGCCAGCACGAGATGGACGATGTTTTTCGCCATGTCATGGTCGCCCCACGTGATGAAGATCTTTGTGCCAAACACTCGATACGTCCCGTCGCCTTGAAGCTCGGCGCGCGTGCGTACCAATGCCAGATCCGAGCCGGCTTGGGGTTCGGTCAGATTCATCGTTCCGGTCCATTCGCCAGAGATCAGCTTCGGCACGTAGGCTTGCTTCTGCGCCTCAGTGCCGGCTGTCAAGAGCGCCTCGATCGCGCCGTCGGTCAGCAGCGGGCACAGCGCAAGCGACAGGTTGGCGGCATTCAGCATCTCGATGCACGGTGCCGCAAGCAGTTTAGGCAAGCCTTGGCCACCATATTCGACGGGATGCACGACACCTTGCCAGCCTCCTTCGGCAAACTGGCGGAACGCTTCCTTGAAGCCCGGCGTGGTGTAGACCTCGCCGTCGCGCCAGGTACTCGGATTTTTGTCGCCTTCGATATTCAACGGCGCGATCACGTCCGCGCTAAACTTCGCCGCTTCGTCGAGCACCGCCTGCGCAGTGTCGGCAGTGGCGTCTTCGAAGCCCGGGAGCGTCGATACGCGATCGAGATGGGCAAGTTCATTGATGACAAACAGCATGTCCTTGACGGGCGCCGTATAGCTCATGATGGATTTCCAGAAATGCAATCTAAGAGGGGACGCGGGCAGGGCAGACGAAGTGGCCCGGCGCGGTAACAGTGAGCCGATCGTAGTCCCGATTGGGCGCGAATCGACTACCTAAATCGGCCCATCTATTGACAAAGTTGGCCACGTCTTGCGAAACGGGCAGAGCGCCGATGGGCGTTTACCCCATTGCGCGGGGCGAGCAAGTCCGGTTGCGGTTCAACGGTTCCGGCAGACGGGCAGGGTCGCGCTCAGGGTTGCCGGCGGTACTCGCCAGGCGTGCTGCCAGTCCAGTGGCGAAAGGCCCGATGAAATGCGGTCGGATCGTCAAAGCCGACATCGCCCGCGATCGCTGCAATCGGGTCATTGGTGCCGGTGAGTCGCTGGATCGCGATATCACGCCGCAACTCGTCCTTCAGCGTCTGGAATGCGGTTTCCTCTGCGGCGAGGCGCCGGCACAAGGTGCGCACCGACCAGTGAAAACTCCGTGCGGCGTCTTCGACGGTCGGCACATCCGGCAAACTGGCTGCGAGGTATTGTCGGATGCGGTGGCTCGTGAGCTGCTCGCTGAAGGAAACAAAAATCCAGTCTTCCGGAGCCCGTGCGAGAAATTTGCGCAAATTCGTCTTGCGCTGGCGGATGGGCATGTCGAAATACGCGGCGCTGAAGCGCATCAGCGTTTGCTGGCAGTCGAAATGGACAGGTCCGGGGAACAGGTACAGATGATCCACCGTGTGCGGCGGACAGGAAAACGCGAACTCGACTTGCAGCAGGGGGATTTTCTGACCGATCAGCCATGATGCCACGCCGTGTGCGAGCTTTAACATGAGCTGCTGCCCGAGCATGCTGACGGTCGACGATGGATCAGGGTGAAGGGCAACGCACGCTATCAGGCCGTCTCTGCGCGATTCGAACCTGAAGTCATCGAGGACAATGTGAAAGAACTGCCCGAACCGATGCATGGCAATTTCCAGGTTGGGCGCATCGAGCAGGCTCAGGCAAAGAAACTTCAGGGTGCCGCTGCGCATTGGACGGGCGAAGATGCCCGGCATTTCATCGTCGAATTCAATGGCGAGGGCACGGTATAAAGTCGAAAACTGTTCCTCCGTGACTCGCGCGCCCGGTTCGATCAGCAGCGCCGGCGAGATGCTGGCTTCGTCCAGGTATTTGCCGACCAGACCCGGCCGTGCACCCGCGGCGGCGAGGAAACCGTTGACAAGTGAGATCGGGACGGTGGCGCTGGGTGAATGCATGGGCGTTGACGGGACTCGTTAATGTCGGTTCACCACGTCAGTTATTGTACGGCACCGTTCAGACCAGGTAACAGCCCCACCTATATCTACAGGTCAAAGTCAGTGATGGTCGAGAGGGCCGAGGGGGTATGCCAGTCCATCCAGTCGAAGTGTCTGGAGCTTTCAGCCCAGGCCCAAGTTGCTTTTGGCATGCGTGTGGCCGGCGTTTCCGCTTGCAGTGCGTTGCTTTCGTGTTCTGTTTTTGCAACGGGGTGGAGACCCGCCGCACTTGAGGTTGCCTTCACTTCGTCCGGCGCGAGATTAGATACGGTTGATTTGCGGTGCATGATAAATAGGAAGATGAATGATTGAATAAAATCGATCGGACGGTGGCGCCCGTGTCAGGCCGCAAGTAGCGAAAGCAATATCGCCCTGTGCCTGGGGAAGGGCTTCGAGGCATCGCGAAGGTCCACGGAATGCGTTCGATTCCGTGGAGCAAAAAATGCGCACACGCGAGGGGTGACAGGGAATCGGCATGCCGGGGCCGCGCTGCCCGGAGCAAGCCCTATGCCGTGCGAGCTTTCACATAGCGCCCGGGCGCCGGTTCGATCGGCTTATGATGGGTGCTTCCCGGCTTCGTGCGCGCCTTGACCGAATCTCCAGCGTACGGCTTAAGCCACTCGATCCAGTGGGTCCACCAACTACCCGGCCGTGTTTCGGCTGACGCCAGCCACGCATCCGGATCGCTGCTCAAATCGCCACTGGCCCTGAAACTTCGCTTGTTCTTCGACGCAGGATTGACGACCCCGGCTATGTGGCCGCTCGCGCCGAGAACGAATTGAGTCGGGCCGCCAACCAGTTGTGTGGATCGATAAGCCGACCGCCACGGCACGATGTGATCTTCCTCGGTTGCCAGTACGTAGGTCGGGGTGTCGATGCGCCCCAGGTCGACTGGCATGCCGCATACCGTCAACCGCCCTGGTTTGCACAGGTTGTTCTCCAGGTACATGTTGCGCAAATACCAGGTGTACATGGGCCCCGGCAGATTCGTGCTATCGGCGTTCCAGTACAGCAGGTCGAATGGCGGCGGCGACTTGCCCTTCAGGTAGTTGTCGATCACATATGGCCAGATCAGATCGTTTGCTCGCAACGTCTGGAACGTGAACCCAAGTTCCTTGCCTGAGTAGATGCCGCCTCGACCGATTGCACTCTCGCGCTGAACGACGCCTGCTTCGTCAATGAAGACGCCCAGCTCGCCAGGTTCTTCGAAATCCAGCATCGTGGTGAGCAACGTGATGCTAGCCATATTGTCGTCGCCCCGTGCCCGGGAAATCGCCGCGGCAGACGACAGAATCGTGCCTCCCACGCACCAGCCGACCGCGTTGACCTGATCGGCACGTGTGATCGCCAGCGCTACGTTGATTGCCGTCAATGCACCCTGTTCGACGTAGTCGTCCCATGTCGTCTGCGCCATCGCGGCATCCGGGTTGCGCCACGACACCATGAACACGGTCATCCCCTGTTCGCAGCCAAAGCGCACAAAGGAATTGTCAGGCTGCAGATCGAGAATGTAGTACCTGTTGATGCAAGGCGGCACGATCACCAGTGGGCGTTTGGCTACCCTGTCGGTGAGCGGGGCATACTGGATCAACTGGAATAGATCGTTTTCGAACACGACCGCGCCTTGGGACGCTGCTACGTTGTGCCCGACCTCGTAAGCGGTCTCATCCGTGATCGAGATGTTGCCGCGCTGCAGATCACCAAGCAGGTTCGTGAAGCCGTCACGCAAGCTGTCACCACTGGATTCGAACGCGAGCCTGAGCGCCTCGGGATTGGTTGCGGCGAAATTGGCTGGGCTCAGCAAGTCGATGAACTGCCGAGTGAAGAATTCGAGCTTCCGTTTGTCCTTTTCACTTAGGACAACCGCATCGACGACGTCTTCAAGCAACCGCGCGTTGAGCAGGTAGTTCTGCTTGAGCAGGCTGTACCAGGCATTCTTGCGCCAGTCTTCGGCGAGAAAGCGGCGGTCACTGCGCGGCGGGGCAATCACGGGCTCGGTTTCCGCGCCCATCGTGCTGGCTAGCGTGCGGGTCCAAACCGACGCCAACTGCGGCCAGTACGCCGAGTGAGCCTCGAGAAGCGCCGCGGAAACGGCTAGTGCTTCCGGGGGTTCCGCTCTGGTGTGCGTGTCGTATTGCGGAGCGCCATTCGCCTCCAGACCGGTCATTGCGCGCCAGAACCGCTGCCCGGACTTGAGAAATCCCTGTACATATTCAGTGGGTACGTTTAACGACATGATCACACCGCTTCGCTTGATTGACTCATGATTGCAGCCGGTTCGGCACTGGCCGCGCTTTCAACCAGGCGCCGCGCACGGGACGTGGCCAGGACGGTTGCTTCGCCGTCGATCACCACCTTTCCGCCAACCGTACAGACGGTCGACATCACGACGCGGCCCTTTTCCGGCTGCAGTTCTTTCACAGCGACCGTTGCATGCACCGTATCGCCGGGCCGGACTGGTGCCTTGAAACGCAGGTTCTGCCCGAGGTACACCGTACCGGGGCCCGGAAGGTGTCCGGCGAGGGTCGCGGAAATCACACTTGCGGTCAGCATCCCATGCGCAATGCGCCCTTTGAACGGCGTGGTCCGCGCGAATTCCTCGTTAATGTGTACGGCGTTGTTGTCGCCCGATGCGGCCGCGAAGAACAGGATATCCGTCTCCGTTATGGTCTTCGCAAAGGTGGCGCTCATGCCTGTTTCCAGGTCTTCAATGTCGTAACCGCCGATTTCGTTCATCTGTTGCTCAACTGGTTGTTATTGAATGGACTGACCCTGTACGTTTCCGAGGTGTCGTCGCCTCACAGCGTCAATGTCACGCGGGCCCTAGAATGCGGCAAAGTGAAATTCCGCCGCCGCGCACGGTACCTGGATGTTTGTCACCTTCAAGATTCAACGGCGCAATCACGAGAAAAGCGATTGAAGAGGGGACACGGGTTGGGGAGAGTTAATGGCCCGGCGCGCTAACCGTTGAGCCGATCTTAGTCCCGATTGGACACGAATCGACTACCTAAAGCGGCCCATCTATTGACAAAGTCGGCCATGACTTGCGAAGCAGGTGGTCTGCCGATGCGTGTTTGCCCCACTGCAGGGGGCAGCGGGTCCGGTTGCCTCAACAGCATCGATTCGTACCGGTAACTCACCTGGCTGTTCCGACTTATCCCACTTGTACAGGCCGTCGATGACCACAGTGCGCTGTTTCCTTGGAACATGCCATGCGAACTGCACTCACCCACCGGCCTCAAGTCACAACTCTGACCGGAGTCCTTAATTGGCCGCACACAAACAGCGTAACCTGCCGAACGGGCGACACATTTGCATCGGAGTACGATCGAGCGCTGCGGTTTTTTCCCATCCATTGACCTAGTCCATACCCGCAGACGAACAGCGTATAGCGCTAAAGCTTTCCCGAACCGTTTCTTCGATGCGACGCCCGCTCGGGCGGAGCATCGCGCGGGCGTATGCAATACTTACTCAGCTTCGGACGCCGGTTTGGCCTTCTTTTCAGTCTGGGTGTCCGCGTCCTGGGGAGCGGTTTTTTTGGCCTCGCGAGCCTTTTGTTGGGCCTTGCGCTGGGTGTCCTGCATCTGCTTAGTCGCTGCGGCGCCGGTTTGGGCGAATGCCACAGGCGCCGACAGGAATGAAAGTACCACGTAGAAAACGGATGCAAAAACGGGTCCGCGGCGTCCGTTCATATTGATCTCCAGAAGTCGACCGAGTGTCGATATACAGGCAGAGCCGGTAACGCGTGCGTTCACAGATGCTGGTAGCCGGTGACCACCCAATTACGCCATTATCCCTGCGGTAGGCCATCACTGGCCGCCAGTGGGCTATGGAGCGAGGGTCCACCGCGTGAACTGCGCCATGACATATACACAGACTGCAGACCCTGCGCTGAGTGAGCGCTACATGCAACCCGTAACGGATCAATCCGACAAAGATAATGGGTTTGCCTTCGCGGCCTCGCGAACAATTGATCGCCTGCTTGGTGTCGTTAGAACCGATTGCGCTGGCTGGGATCGAATTGCGGATCGGGTGATCTCTGCGTCTGTCGCAGGACTCCTTGATCGTCGAAGTAAAAGTTGTATATCAGATGCTCAATGTTGTTCTCCATGTACCGGTAGGACCACACTTCTCTATTCACCCGCTTGAAGTAGGAGGTTTCGAAAGGGCGGCCAAAGTTGACCAGCACGTCGTCCCGGGTCCACTTTCCCACCTCCGCGCGATAGAACTCCTTGTCTTGAAGTACTTGCCGAACATCAAGCACTTTGCCGGAAGCGTCGATGTCGGCTGCCGTTGTCGTCGTTCCCATGGGCTGGGTCGGCCACATCAGCCGCTTGCCACCGTTCGGTAGATCGTACGTTTCCTTGGGCGGACCCAAGCGGGCAATAAGTACAGACTGGTCTGCACCAGCTTCCACCTGCCGATGCGGCTCAGTACAACCCGCGAGCATCAACGCCGCAATACCAACGATCTGGAGTGCAAGTCGGTTAAGCATGGAAGTGCTCCACTATCGGTAATCGCGCCTGGCAGTCTCGTTCTCATGGAGCATTGCACTGCGGCTTGATGAACGAGGTCCAGGCGTGCGCTGCTGTCGGACGTATTCGTTACGCCTGAAACGACGAAGCGGCAATAACCGTCTTGACTAGCAAGTTGTCAACGGCACGGGAGGTTTTTTCGTGCAATCTTCGTCACCCAACATACAACTATCGACTGCACCAGCACACAGCTCTGTATTGGGCCCCACTGCTTCGAACCCGTGCAACCTTCCACCCAAATCTACATGACCGTCACTCGTCCTGACTGGCGACAGCAGTCCGTTGCCGTCCACCTTGAAGGTGAAGCCGCGCCAGATGACGCGCGTCGACAGGAAACTCGCCACGAAGATCGAAAACGACACGATGTCCCAGAACGGCAATAGCCACAGATCGCGACGTGCTTGCCGCAACGCCCGATCCACCTGGATTTTCAGCGCGAGTCGCGCGAGGAGCGCTAGCGCAGCAAGCGGCCAGGCCCATGCTGCGCCGCCGGAAACGAACACAGCCAGCAGAGCGAAGGCGAATGGATGTATCAACGCCGAGCCTAGATGGCCGATCGGATCGATCGTCCGGATGGTCCGACTCCAGCGCAATTCGTGCGCAATCAACTCTGCGGCGCTGGCCTCGACGCAGGCGTGCGACACTGTGAACGGCGGAATCACGACCTTCTCGCCGATCATGCGCACCGCCTCGCCAATCGCATGGTCCTCCGCCAGGTGATGCACGAACTGGGTAAAGCCGCCGATCTTCTCGAGCGTTTCGCGCCGCATCGCAATGGTCTGCCCAAAACACGGACGTGCCATGCCGAGCGCAAGCCCTGTTACGACGCTGGGCAGGAACTGGTAATTGGTCGCCTTGGCCGACAGGCGCGGCCAAAAACCAGGATCGGGCTGTCCGCGATAGACGCAGGTGACAAGCCCTACACCGGGCTTCTGCAGTTCGCCGATCACATTGCGCAGATAGCCCGCGTCCACGCTCACGTCGCTGTCCGCGAACACCAGCACATCATGCTGCGCCTCGGGTAGCATGTTGAGAATGTTGCTCATCTTGCGGTTGGGACCATAGAGGCGCGCATCAGCAACTACCGTGATGTGTGCTTTTGGGTGCAGCAGACGCAGTTGTTCGACCACGTGCAACGCCGGATCTTCCGCGTTGTGCACCCCGAACAGGAATTGCACCGGGCCTGGATAGTCCTGCTGGCAGAAGGTCGATAGGTTGCTGAGCAAGGTCCACTCGTCGCCGTGCAGCGGTTTGAGGATCGTGACAGGCGGAAAGCTGGTGGGCTGCGTCGTCGTACGGGCAAAGAAACGCCCGATCAAAGCGCCGGCCAGTAGCGTGTACACGATCCCCAGCGCGGCGCCGATGCCACATAGAAGCGCAAATCCGATGAGAAACGAATGTGCCACAAGTAGTAGGCCTTCGAAGGCGATCAGACTCATTTGTTAATCTGGTCAGTTAACACTAGCGCCATCATCTGGCGCTCGCGGCGAGGCGAGTGAACTGTATTGCAGATGATTTCAGTCAGTACACAACACACCGTGAACGCCTGGACGCCACGCCCTGTTACGAAGAATATCGGAGTTCCCCGGGGGTTCCAACCCGCGCTGCATTTCGAGCCTGTCATCTCGAGCATTTGGATATCAGGCACCATGCACGCGGGAGGCCTCTGAAAATCGATGTGGTTGGGGATATCCTTGGCACAAGCGAAAGCGCGTCTTCGTCAGCAAGGAGTAAGCGATTTGCGATCTGATTCACCTTCGCGTGATCGCCCAATTTCGTTTGCCTGGAATTCCAAATCGAACGTCAGATACCAAAATTAACTACTTCAATGTCTATAGTGACAAGCCACACACTGCGGGCATTTACTGCAACACGAATGGCTCTGACTAGCCGCTTCCTTCCTCATTGCCTATCCTGCGGCGGCAGCACTTCCTATCCGTTAGTCTTTAGAAGCATAGAAGTTTTGTCGCGCTTTACCGAAATTTGTTGTTAGTCGTTTTTGTGCGCTGGCTAGCAGGAAACCTGGCATGAGCCTCACGCTCTCATGAAACTGATTTCGCTTATCGTCGAGGTCGTATTCCACGACGCTAGTTGGGTAACTCACCAAGGGCATACTGTTGTGAAGGTTGGTGGCACTGCGACCGTGGCTACGTTGTCGGCATTGCTGCTGATACTCGCTCGCACTACGTCCAGCAACTCGCGTATCTTCGCGCGGGGACGGGACACTCCGGTCACACGCGGCCACACCTATGCGTTTGTTCGACGCCTTATTGGTGAGAGTGTGGCTCAGGATTCTGCTGAGGGAGTGGAACATTCATCCCGGGCGACTCTGGACGTGGCTGCGGGGCCGTGGTCCTGTCTTCCCCGGAGCCGGAAGCAGAGGCTGGCGCCATCGCCGCAGGCGGGGTCGGCGCTACGGCAGCGCTAACAAGGAATCCAGCCGATGTAAGGAAGATTGCCGCTAATAACAAAAATTCCATGGTATTTGCCTCGCCAGTGTTAGTGACCCGTGCCGATGCGCGGGCCGGCATCCGCGCAACGCACTTGGTCATCTACACTCTCCTGCGACATGGCAGGTGCCAGCAATTACGCGGTACCGGTAACCTACCTCTGCCCCTTGCCGTTCAAATGACGTATGTCAAATTGTCCGTTCGACGAGACGCCCCGAGACAAAAAAGCACTGAGCGTGCAATCCGGTAGCCAGTTCGACCGGACGATCGTTGTGCCGCAGAGGCTTCCGAGCCGAGTGCGGGTCTGGCCGTAGAAAGCCGACCTGGATTCCCGACCGCGACCGCGACACGCTTCTTGTCACTTTAAGCGTGAGTCGGTCCGGGCAGTTGAGCCGACCCGTGCGATGTTCTTCCTGATGCCGGGCGGCCCATCATTCCGAGAAAGGTAGACCGGCGCCTCATGCCTTGCGTGCACGAAGATATCTGAAGAACTCTACGCCTTCCTGCAGGCGCCGTTTCATCATCTCCCAACTCACCAGCATCTCGCGGACGATTTCCCAGATCTTTGTTGGTCTGAAATAGAAGCGTTTATAGAACTCCTCAACGCCAACGTAGATCTCTTCGCGCGACAAATGCGGATAGCCAATCGTGGAAGCCTGGGTGCCTGCCGAATTGACGAGGGCGATGACCTTCCCTTCATTCAACCATCCGTTCTCCACTGCTTGCTTGTGAAGGACGGTTCCCGGATAGGGCGCGGCGAGTGACACCTGAATCGTGTGGGGATTGATCTCTTTCGCGTATTTGATCGTCTTCTCGATCGTTTCGTGCGTCTCGCCGGGAAGCCCAAGAATGAACGTGCCGTGGATCTTGATGCCGAGCTTGTGGCAATCGTCGCTGAACTGGCGGGCCATATCGGTCCGCAGGCCCTTTTTGACGTTCACGAGAATCTGATCGTCGCCGGATTCGTACCCGACGAGCAAGAGCCGCAGCCCATTCTCTTTCATCACTTTGAGGGTTGAATAGGGCACGTTCGCCTTGGCGTTGCACGACCACGTCACGCCTAACTTGCCGAGACCACGAGCGATCTCTTCGGCTCTCGGTCGGAGATCCGTAAAGGTATCGTCGTCGAACATGATCTCCTTGATTTCGGGCATGTTGTCCCTGATCCATTTCACTTCTTCGAGGACGTTCTCGACCGAGCGCGTGCGGTAGCGATGACCCCCAACCGTATGCGGCCAGAGGCAAAAGGTGCATCTGGATTTGCAGCCTCGCCCCGTGTAGAGCGACAGATACGGATGCTTGAGATAGCCGCTGAAGTAATTCTCCGGCGTTAGGTCGCGCTTATAGATGGGCGAGACGAACGGTAACTGGTCCATGTCTTCGAGAATCGGTCGGGCGTCGTTGTGCATGATCCCGCCATCCGGCAGACGATAGCTCAGTCCGAGAATCGATTTGAACGGGAGGCCCTGTGCGATCTCGCGACAAGTGAAGTCGAATTCTTCGCGGCACACGAAGTCGAGTGCGTCGCTCGCAGTCAGCGAGCCGTGAGGATCGACAGCGACTTTTGCACCGATCATCCCGATCAGGATCCGGGGCTTGCGCCGCTTCAGGTGCTCTGCAAATTGAACATCACTCTGGAACGATGGAGAACTTGTGTGAATGATTACCAGTTCGTATTTCTGAGCAATGTCGAGTGTCGTATCCAGCGACAGGTCATCTGCGGGAGCATCCACGACGCGGCTATCTTCAATCAGCGCAGCGGGCTGGACGAGCCACGTTGGATACCAGAATGATCGAATCTCGCGCTTCGTTTGGAAGCGTGAGCCCGCTCCGCCATCGAAGCCTTCAAATGAAGGTGCCTGCAGAAACAGCGTTTTCATGAATACCCTCGAAGAGAATAGTCCGCGTGGCCGGGATTAGTCACCCACTTGGACTCGCCAGGCATCGGCGATGTTCGCGAAGTGTTTCGAAGCCTTCAAAAAGATAACAATGATTAGGTAGTTGCTTTGGAAGTCGTCATCTCCTGTGCGCCCACGGAAACGGGCGTGCAGGGATTCGCCGCATCATCACATTTTCAGAGCCGCACAACAGTTGACGTGAAGTGGTGAGGCAGCGGCTATCGCTGGGGAGCACGAGGCGAATCAAGAATACTACGACTTGGCGCCTCGGCATGACGAAAAATCGATCTTTTAACCTGTCGATAGTTACAGTGCGATTACGTTGAAGGTGGAAGGTCGCATAAACCCGGTGTCGATGCTCAGCTAGCGAAACGCACACTTACAAGGCCACGCCCGCGGCGATCTTACGCCGTGTTTACCGTCATTAGCGATTCATCCTGTACTAGACTATTTCTGCGCCGCCCGAGACATCACCTCGGACATCAAGCGGTGTCCGGTGCTGCGTGCAGCACCGGGCCGTCGTCGAATCCCCTACGGACCGGCCAGCGGCAATAGCGGCACGGATCTGCGCGATCACAGCGCTTGCTGCTCCAGAGCGGGAGACGAACCATGACGCAAGAGCGAGTCAATACAGACGGTGTTCCTGTTGGCAACGGCGAGCGCATCAGCCCGGTCGAATTTTTACTGATGGCAGGCTTTCTTACGTATCGGGCTCCGCTGGCGCCGATCGCTGCCCGAGTTGCGGCCCGACGCGTTCTCGATGCCATACTCGGTGCTGCGGCAGCTCACGGTTTTGCAGATTCGGACGCTCTCGAGACGATGATGGCGTGCGCTGAAAAGTCTTCGCGCATGCGGAGCCTTGCGGAGCAGGCCACCGCCGCAGTCGGGGATACGGTCGCTTACCTGCACGTGATTCGCTGTGCCGGCGTAACGCTGGAGGTGGACCCGTAAACGCACGCTTCGACAAACGTCCACGCGTCAAGGCGTTTCTTCCTTTTGGGGGCTTGCCGTTCGTACGTCTCGCCGCGCACCGCGAGCAGCAACGCGTATGCAGCAGACCAGAAGTATGGAAGCAGAATCATCGAAGTCGCTGGATAGATCAGCGACAGCTAGGTTCGCCAAGTTTCATCTTGATGCGGTTCGCATAGGTGGGGCGATCTCTTAACCTTTCCAACAGACCGAAGGCCATCCCGCGAGTGACGGTTTCAGGAAGCTGGTCCAGAGTCGGCTCGATGGGGATGTCGAGCGCGTATCGGGTATTTGCCTGCACTGCGGGACTGGTGTTGTACGTGTCCGGCCAGATAGTCGGTGACGAGGCGCCGGACGGTATATGCACCAACACCATGTTTGGTGTCCGATGCGGCCGCGTGCGCTCTGGCACGACGTCGGTCGAGGGCGGGATCTTCGCCAGTGTCACGGATATTTCATTTTGCGTTCCGCTCGACGACCGCTGCGGCGATCTGCGTATTTCGATGTATATCTGCGGTGGCAGCCTCAATTCGGTTTAACAATCTTTAAACGATTTATTTTGAGACTGTTTCTATACTGACTCGCAAATTGTCAAATCGCCGTAACCTCAATGCGGGACGAGGCCTGAAAAGACAACGGCAAACGGGGCCAATTACCGTGCGAGCGAGACCAGCCGACCCGAACTACGATCCTTGCGGTCGATACCAATAAATAGCATCGCATAGCCGGACCGGATAGCGGCTTAATCGCATCCGGAAAACAGCGGCCGTTTTTCGATTATGATGAACTGCCCCCTTCGATACCCGGCGCGATAAAGCCAATCACGCGTCCCAATATCGAGACTGCGGCGGCAGGACCGGACCGGACAGGGCGTAAGGCAAAGGACCACTAGTCGAAAAATGTGCAGCCGAAGATGAAATTGGAAGCCGGATCGTCGGTGCTTTACGCCGTCATCCCGGTCATCTGCCGGCTAGCCGGCCACCAGTTACGAAGGATGTCGCGTTGCGGGGTGTTATGAGAATTGCTGTCCTGGATGACGATTCGGCTCAGGCCGACCTGGTTTGCCAAACGCTGTCGGCGGCGGGCCATATCTGTCACGCATACGGTGCGGGCCGCGAACTGGTGCGGCAGTTGCGGCGCCAGACGTTCGATCTGCTGGTGCTCGACTGGAACGTGCCCGACATGTCGGGCGAAGAGGTGCTGCGCTGGGTGCGCGAAAGCCTCTCCGAGCGCCTGCCGGTGCTGTTCATGACGAGCCGCGGCCGCGAAACCGACATCACGTCGATTCTCAACACGGGCGCGGACGACTATGTCGTCAAACCGGTGTCCGCCGCGGTCTTGCTGGCGCGCGTCGGCTCACTCCTGCGCCGCGCTTACCACCTCAAGCCGCCCGCGGCGAAGGAAGTCTTCGGCGAATTCGAATTCGATCTGGGCGCCAAGCATGTGGTGGTGCGCGGCACGGCAGTGGCCGTCACGCAGAAGGAATTCGAGCTTGCGCTCCTGCTGTTCCAGCATCTGAGCCGGCCGCTGTCGCGCGCGCACATTCTCGATGTGATCTGGAAGCAGGCAACCGACATTCCGTCGCGCACCATGGACACCCACGTGTCGATGCTGCGCAGCAAGCTCGGTCTGCGCCCCGAGCACGGTTATCGTCTGACGCCGATTTACGGTTATGGCTACCGGCTCGAGCGGGTCGATTCCGCCACGCCGCCGGCAGCAGCCGACGAACGCCCCGAAGCGGGGGAGGCGTGATGTTTTCCGTCGATGGAGCAGCGCGCGGCAGCGCGGTTTCGCCGGGCCGCCGCAGCGGTGCATGGCTGGCGGCCGTTGGCCTGCTCGCGATGACCTGTTTCGCGCCGGTGTCGGCGTCCGCGCAATCGCCGCGCGCACCGAAGCGTGCAAAAGCCGCTGCGCCGGAATACGTCTCGTATCTGACCCACGAAGGCGACACGCTCTACGACATCGCCGGCCGCTATATGCGCGATCCGAATGATTGGGCCGTGCTGAGCCGCCTGAATCATGTGCCCGCGCCACGCCGCATGCCGGCGGGCATCGCTTTGCTTCTGCCCGCCGGCAAGCTCAAACAGGAACAGGAGTCGGCCCGCGTGATCGCGACCAGCGGACCGGCCGAGCACGCGTTCGGCAAGAACCCCTACGTGCCGCTCGCGGAAGGCACGACCCTCGGCGAAGGCGACCGCGTCCGCACCGGGGACAACGGCTTTGTGACGCTGGAGTTGCCGGACGGCTCGCACGTCACCGTGGGGCAGAACGGCCTGCTGGATATCGGCACGCTGCGGCGCACCACACTGACCGGCGCCGGCGATCGCATGCTTGAACTGCGCAGCGGCGAAGTCGAAAGCCAGGTAACGCACGCGACGAAAAAGGACGACCGCTTTCAGATCCGCTCGCCGTCGGTCGTGGCGGGTGTGCGCGGCACGCGCTTCAAGGTCGCTTACGACGGCGACGCGCGAACCACCGCGGTCGAAGTGCTGGACGGCGCAGTTGGCGTCGACCCGGCGACGCTCGGCGGCCGTGCTTCGGCGCCGCTGCCCGGCGTGCCGCTGCAGAGCTCCGCGCAGCTCGTGAAGGCGCGCTTCGGCAGTGTGACGCGCTCGGGCGAAGCGATCGGCGGACCGGTCGAGTTGCTGCCCGCGCCGGCGCTTACGCAGCCGGCCAAAGTGCAGGACGGCAAGACCGTCGCGTTCGATCTCGTGCCGGCCGACCGTGCCGTGGCCTATCGCGTGCAAATCGCGCGCGACGCCGACCAGCTCGACCTGATCCGCGATCAGCGCGTCAGCGAGCCGCATGCGGATTTCGGCGACCTGGCCGACGGTACCTATTTCGTACGCATCGCCGCGATCGACTCCAACGGCCTCGAAGGCCTGCCGCAGGTGTACGCGTTCGAACGCCGCCAGCTCGGGCTGGCCGCGTCGGCGACGCAGCGGGCCGGCAGCCGCGACTATGAATTCCGCTGGTTCGTCAGCCGCGCCACGGTCGAAACACGCTTTCGTTTCGTGCTGGCGACCACGGCCGATCTGCGCCATCCGCTTGTGGACCGCACCGATCTGTCGGGCGGCCAACTGGTCGTAAGCGATCTGCCGGCCGGCGTCTATTACTGGACGATCGTCGCCGAGCAGTTCGAGAACGGCCGCTTCTACGAAAAGAGCAGCGCGGTGCGCTCGTTTACGCTTGCGCGCTGACGCTGGTAGATTCACGGGGCTGAGCCATGCATCAGCCCGCTTCCTGGCTTCGAACCAAGCAACCCTTTGCCGACCACACCTACGCGCCTGAGCCTCGATCCGCGCGCCCGTCTCGGACGGCGCGCCGGCCGCCGCTTCCTGATCGAATGGGTGGGCATCGGCTGTCTGGGCATCGTGGTGATTCTGCTCAGTTCGCTCGGCCGTCTGAGCGCGAGTGTCGATCAACTGGTCTACGACCGCTTTCTGAGCCTGCATGCGCAACCTTTGCTGCGCGATATCGTGGTGGTCGAAATCGACAACGCGAGCATCGCGCAACTCGGGCGCTGGCCGTGGCCGCGCAGTGTCCACGCGAAGCTGCTTGAACGGATCGCCAGCGCGAAGCCCGCCGCGGTGATCTACGACGTGCTGTTCACCGAGGCCAATCCGCAAGACGCCGAACTGGCCCGCGCCATCGCGATGAGTCCGACCTATCTGCCGGTATTGCTCACCGCAGCCGATGACGGCGGCCGCCGCGTCGTGGTCGAGCCGGTGGCGCCGCTCGCGCATGCGGCGGCGGGGCTCGGCCATATCAATCTCGAAGTCGACAGCGACGGCATCGTGCGCAGCGTCGCGCGGTACGAGGGCGGCGCCGATTCACGCTGGCCGCAATTGATGGTGCCGGTCGCCCAGGCGGCAGAGCTTGGCTCGCTCCATCTGAACGGCTGGCAGCGCAGCCATGCTTTGGCCGCGTCCGCATCCGCATCCGCATCCGCATCCGCATCCGCATCCGCAGTCGCAGCCGCAGCCGCAGCCGCAGCCGACGACGGCGGCGAAGGCCGCTTCCTGATCCCCTTCGGTCCGAACGCGCAGAACTATACCAAGCTGAGTTTCGTGCGCGTGCTCGCCGGCGACGTGACACCGGACCAGTTGCGCGGCCGCATCGTGTTGATCGGCGTGACCGCGTCGGGCTTGTACGACCGCTTCGCGACACCGGTGTCCGGCAAACTCGGCCCGCTGCCCGGCGTGTATATCCACGCGAACGTGCTCGATACGCTACTCACCGGCCGCGAAATCGAGCCGGTCTATCCGTGGATGCTGTTCGCAGCGTCGCTCGCGCCGCTTGCCGCGCTGCTGGCCGGATTTCTCGTGCTGTCGCCGCGCCGTTCGTTGCTGCTGACCGGCGCACTGTGTCTGCTCGCGGCGGCCGGCAGCGCGGCCTTGCTGTACGGCGCGCGGCTGTGGATGTCGCCGGTGCCGGCGATTCTGGGTCTCGTGACCGTCTATCCGATCTGGAACTGGCGGCGCCTCGAAATGACGATGGCGTATCTGCGCGGAGAACTGCAGCGCCTCGCCGACGAACCCCATCTGCTGCCGGAAACGCCGCAGCGCCGCCGCGAGTTCGGCGGCGACGTGCTGGAGCAGCACATGGCGCTGATGGCGCAGGCCGCGCAGCGCGTGCAGGACATGAAGCGTTTCGTGTGGGACAGCCTCGACAGCATGCCCGAGCCGATCCTCGTGAGCGACGTGCGTGGCGTCGTGCTGATCGCAAATCACGCCGCCAAGGCGCATTTCGCGCGGCTCGGCGCGCCGCTGCCCGAAGGCCGTTCGATGCAAGCCGTGCTGGGGAGCCTGACGCTCGTGAAGACGATCGACGGCGACGCGGCGTCGGATGCCGAAAACAATCTGCTCGCCCGCACGCACTGGCCGGCGCCGCTCGATCCGGCGCGCCACGAATTCGCCGCGCTGATGGCGCACGGCGTCGAGGTGCGCGACGCCCACGAGCGCGACCACTTGCTGCGCTACGCGAACTGCACCAACGAGCAGGGCGAGACCACCGGCTGGATCGCGGGCCTTGTCGACGTGTCGGCCTTGCATGCGGCCGAGCGTCAGCGGGAAGACGCGCTGCGGCTTCTGTCGCACGACATGCGCTCGCCGCAGGCGTCGATTCTGGCGCTGGTGGAGATCGAGCGCGCCCGCAGCGAGCCGGGGCTCGCGCGCGCCTTGCTGGAGCGCATCGAACGCTACGCGCAGCGCGCGCTCACGCTGGCCGACGATTTCGTGCAACTGGCGCGCGCCGAATCGCAAACCTATGTGCTCGAACCGGTGAGCCTGACCGAGTTGCTGATCGACGCCAGCGACGAAGTCTGGCCGCAGGCGCACGCCAAGCGCATCACGCTCCACACGGAGACTGGCGCCGACGACGACGGCCACTGGATCTGCGCCGACCGTTCGTTGATGACCCGCGCGCTCGTCAACATTCTGAACAACGCGGTCAAGTACAGTCCGCCGGATACGCGGATCGTGTGCAGCCTCGCGAGCCTGACGCCGAAGGGCGTGCCGGGCGCGGCCAGGCGCGTGTCGTGCACGATTAGCGATCAGGGCTACGGCATACCCAAAGAGGAGCAGGCGGGACTGTTCGAGCGCTTCCGGCGGTTTCACGAAACCGAGCGGCCGGAAGTGGGCGGCGCGGGGCTCGGCATGGCCTTCGTCAAGACGGTCGTCACGCGCCACGGCGGCGATGTCGAAGTGGCCAGCGAGCCCGGCCAGGGCACGGCATTTACGATCTGCTTACCGGTGCTCGAAGACGCGCAATCGGGCGCCTCGCTCGCGCCACGAACATGACATATGAATACGCACCCTATCGAAGCGAGAAGATGGTGAAAGCAATCCTGATCTGTGCCGCGCTGGCTGCGGCGAGTCTCACCGGTTGCGCGGGCCTGAGCGCCGACGTGCATACCGCCGACGCCGCGAACGCGACCGCCGCGCTGCAAGGCGAGCGGACTTACACGATGGCGCGCATGCCGTCGCAGGAGGCCAGTGCGGACCATCCGCAATTCGAAAGCCTGTTGGTGGACGAGTTGACGAAACAGGGCTTCGTCGAAACGACGGGGCAGTCCGGGCGTTATCTGCTTTCAGTGGCCTACGACACGCGCCGGGCGACGATCGGCGTCGGTGAAACAGGCTGCACGTCGGGCGACTGTGTTCGACCGCCCGAAACACCATTCTCGCTGTTCGGCGGCCCCGCGTATCAGCATGCGCTGACGCTGCGGTTTTTCGAGCGTGCGAGCGGACAGGAGGTCTACAAAGTCAGCGCGGTGAGCAACGACCGCGATGCGGATCCATTGCATGCCATGCCGACGCTCGTCAAAAGCGCGCTGGCCAGGTTGCCCTTCGATGCGCCGCCAGATTGGCGCGTGAAATTGCGCGCCGACGAGGCGAGCGGCGTGCCGAAAGTCATGTCGGTAAAGCCGCTTCAGCCGTAACGCGCGTCGAGATCATTCCGACGCATTGCTGTCTTCCGGCCAACGGTTTTCGAACACGCAGTCGGTAAGCGGCATGCGGCTCGCCCAGCGTTCGGTTTCCAGCATCGGCTCGCTATAAAACTGGTCGACGTGGCCCAGACACAGAATCGCCACGGGCCGCGCGCCCTCGGGCATGTGCAGCAGTTGGCGAACCACGTCGACGTCGAACAGCGACACCCAGCCCATGCCGAGACCCTCGGCGCGCGCGGCCAGCCACATGTTCTGGATCGCGCACGCCACCGACGCGAGGTCCATCTCCGGCAAGGTACGGCGCCCGAAGATGTGGCGCTCGCGGCCGTCCATCAGCGCCATCACCAGCAGCTCGCCGCAGTCCAGCATGCCTTCCACTTTCAGCTTCATGAACTCTTCGCGGCGTTTGCCGAGCGCGTCGGCGGTGGCGAGGCGTTCGTTCTCCACCGTGTCATGCAAAGCGGTCCGAAGCGCAGGATCGGTGATTCGCGCGATTCGCCACGGCTGCATGAAGCCGACGCTCGGCGCGTGATGAGCCGCGTCGAGCAGGCGCTGCAGCACGGCGGGGTCGACCGGGTCGCGCACGAAATGGCGCATGTCGCGGCGTTCGTAAATCGCGCGGTAGACGGCGTCGCGCTCGGAATCGTTAAAAGGCTTCGCCATGGAACAGGGCGGCCGTGAAGGCCGGGTTGGAGGGCCAATAAGCGTGCATGTAAGTCGCCACGATCGAGCCGGCGCGATAGACGGCCTCGCCCGGCGCGTCGCCCTGCGGCCGGGTAGCTGAACGCAGCGGCGTAAGCGAGGTGTTCAGCTTCGAGTAATGAAACGTATGGCCCGTCATCGGCCCGTGCAGGCTGTCGATCTGCTGCATGCCGAGCGCGGTGAAGCGCGTTTGCATCGTCGCGTGGCCGGGCAGCAGGCCGAGCATCGGTGTGGTCACGCCGTGCGTGTCGGTGAGTTGGTCGAGCAGATAGAGCATGCCGCCGCATTCGGCGACGAGCGGCTTGCCGGAGCTCGCGTGCGCGTGAATGCTTGCGCCGCTGCGGGTGTTGCCGGCCAGCGTGGCGGCGTGCAGTTCAGGGTAGCCGCCGGGAAGATACAAAGCGTCGGCGTGTTCCGGCAGTGCTTCGTCGGCGAGCGGCGAGAAGAAGGCGACTTGCGCGCCGAGTGCTTCCAGCAGCGCGATGTTGGCCGGATAGATGAACGAGAACGCGGCGTCGCGCGCAATCGCAATCGTCTTGCCTTCCAGCAGGCGCGGCAGGACGTCCGATAAGGGCGCGCCGAATTCGACAGGCGGTGGCAGTTCGGCGAGCGCGGTGCGGCCTAGAGTGTCAGCGGCACGATCCAGGCGCGCGTCGAGATCGTCGATTTCGTCCGCCTGATGCAAGCCGAGGTGACGATCGGGCAGCGCGATTTCATCGCTGGCGGCAATGTGTCCGCACCAACGCAACTCCGGCGGCAACGCTTCTTCGAGCATCTGCGCATGCCGCGCGGAGCCGACGCGATTGGCGAGCACGCCGTAAAACGGCACCTGCGGCCGGAATTGCGCGAGACCGAAGGCGACCGCGCCGAAGGTCTGCGCCATCGCCTTCGCCGAAATCACCGCGAGCACCGGCACGCCGAACGTGGTGGCGAGATCGGCGCTGCTCGGCGTGCCGTCGAACAGACCCATCACGCCTTCGATCAGGATCAGATCGGCTTCGGCGGCCGCTTGCGCGAGCAGCGTGCGGCAGGCGGCTTCGCCCACCATCCATAGATCGAGTGAGAGCACGGGCGCGCCGCTCGCGCGCGCCAGAATCATCGGATCGAGAAAGTCCGGTCCGGTCTTGAAGACGCGCACGCGTCGCCCCAGCCGCCGATGGTAGCGCGCGAGACCCGCCGTGATCGTGGTCTTGCCTTGGCCCGACGCGGGCGCGCTGATGAACAGGGCGGGGCACGCGGCCATCGCTCAGAACTCCACGCCGCGCTGCGCTTTCACGCCTTGCTCGCGATACGGATGCTTGACGATGCGCATTTCGGTGACGAGATCGGCGGCTTCGATCAACGCGTCCGGCGCGTGGCGGCCGGTCACCACCACATGCAGCATGGGCGCGCGCGCGGTCAGCACCGCGAGGACTTCGTCGAGCGGCAGGTATTCGTACTTGAGCACCGTGTTCAACTCGTCGAGGATCACCATCTGGTAATCGCCGCTCTCGATCATGCGGCGCGCTTCGTTCCAGCCTTTGCGGGCGGTCGCGATGTCGGCGTCGCGGTTCTGCGTGTTCCAGGTGTAGCCGTCGCCCATCGTGACGAAATCGCAGTTGGCGATTGCGCCGAGAAAGTCGCGCTCCGACGTGTGCAGCGCGCCCTTGATGAACTGCACGACGCCGAGGCGCATGCCGTGGCCGAGCACGCGCACGGCCATGCCGAATGCGGCGGTGGTTTTGCCTTTGCCGGTGCCGGTGTTGACGATCAGCAGGCCTTTTTCGACGGTGGCGTTGGCCTGTTTTTTCTCGTGGCCTTCGCGGCGACGCTCGGTCATGCGTTGATGCGATTCGGGATCGGTCTTCATGGCAGGTCCTGTTACTGAGTGTCGTTGTTCGGGTGTTCACTATCGGCGTGCGCGGCGCTCGAAGCAATCGCCACGGTGACGCCGGCATGGACGGTTTTGCGCACGACGAGGCGGGCTCGATCCGCATTGAGCGCGCCGGGTTCGCCGAGCCCGGCAGTCGCGCCGAGCAGCGCACACGGCTCGCAAACACCGTCCACGCCGAGATGCTCGCGCACCGCCGCCGAAGGCTCCGCCACGGGCATCGACGCGATCTGATCAAGGCTGAAGAATGTCAGCGGCAGCGCATGACGTGCGCAAAATTCGAGCAGGCCCGTTTCGTGGGCTTTGGTATCGAGCGAGGCCACGCTGCGGATTTCGTCGAACGAATGCGCGCCGAGCGCGGCGCGCACCGCGGCTTCGATCTGCGCAGCCGGGCTGTGCAAACGGCAACCGATGCCGACGCTCAGCGTTTTCATTGCGTATCCGTTCCGTCTGCGGGCGGCGTTGCAGCGTCGGCCTGCGCCGCCGCGCGCTCCAAGGCTAGCGACGCCACACCGCCGATCACCACGATCGCCGGCGAGCCGAGCCCGGCGCGCGCGACGGTGTCGGCGAATTCGTCGAGCCGCGCGAGCGCATGGCGTTGCTCGGGACGCGTGGCCGATTCGATCGCCGCGCACGGCGTGTCGGCGCTCATGCCGGCCGCGAGCAACGCGCCGACGATATCGTTGAGCCGCCGCATGCCCATGTAGATCACGAGCGTCATGCGGGTGGCCGCGAGCGCGGCCCAGTCCGGCTCGCCGCTGCCCGCGCCGTGTCCGGTGACGAACACCACGCCCTGCGCGTGATCGCGATGCGTGACGGGAATGCCGATCGCCGCGGGCGCCGCGATTCCCGCAGTAATGCCGTTGATGACTTCCACCTCGATGCCCGCCGCGTGCAGTGCCTGCTGTTCTTCGCCGCCACGGCCGAATACGAACGGATCGCCGCCTTTCAAACGCGCGACGCTGCGCCCGGCCCGCACATGTTCGAGCAACTGCGCGACGATGCCGTCCTGCGGCGTGGATGGATGGCCGCCGCGTTTGCCGACGTAGACGACGAGCGCGTCGGCGCGCGCGAACTGCAGCACCTCGGGATTCACCAGATCGTCGACCAGCACCACGTCGGCCTGCGCCAATGCACGGGTGGCCTTGATGGTCATGAGTTCGACGTCGCCGGGGCCGGCGCCGATCAGCCAGGCGCGGGTCATCGCGGCGTGCATGGCGAGCGCCATGTCGTGACAAGCGGAAAGGGGTAAAGCGCGGACGGTCGCCAGGCGGCGGACTTTGGGGTCATGCGGTACGACGGATTCAGGCACGGCGCAATGTGTGGCGCGTAGCGATTCCAGCCGGAATCCGCATACGTGGACACACTATGTCGTGCTTCAGCGCCTTCACATCCGTCCCTCGCGGATTCCGGCTGCCGGCGGCGCGATGTTGCCCTGAGGTTCGCCGCCTCCGCGTCTGGCCGGTATCCGGGCTGGCGGCCTCATGCGCTTTGCCTTCCCGTCCACATTCGCTGGAATGTGCTGGACAGTGGCATCGAAAAAACGCATGCGCGGCGCAAGACAACTCAAGATTGCGCCGCAGGTCGCTTACCGTTGCGGGGACAGCACAGGTTGAGCGCATGGAGCGCCGCCTGTTTCCCGTTTAACTGCACACGCGAATGCATGTGCGGGCACCAAACGCGCGCATACGATAGCACATGGCGCCCCGCCCGATAAGCGCTTGCGGCTTGCGGTTCCTTGACGGCACCGGGCCGCGGGCCTACACTCGCACGCACTTTGGTGCTCGTATGCGCGCTCGTGCGCATGCAGTTAAACGGGAAACAGGGTGCCCACCTGCCATGGATCGGGTCAACCT
The DNA here is from genome assembly GCF_046030175.1 of Paraburkholderia sp. RL17-373-BIF-A. Taxonomy (NCBI): domain Bacteria; kingdom Pseudomonadati; phylum Pseudomonadota; class Betaproteobacteria; order Burkholderiales; family Burkholderiaceae; genus Paraburkholderia; species Paraburkholderia sp. RL17-373-BIF-A. Next base: position 8,369 of record NZ_JARESO010000078.1, on the reverse strand, counting down.
GTGCTGCCCCCGCAACGGTAAGCGAAATGTGGTGCTAAGTTCAGTTCATTAGCGCCGCGGAGCCGGCTTCGATGTCCACGCGCAAGGCCGCGTCGGCATATCACCACTGGGCGAGAAATCACTCGCCCGGGAAGGGGAAGCGGCGCTTTCGCCAGCCCGGATACCGGCCAGAATACGAAGGACGAACGCCGCGGGGATGCGGCGCTGCGTTCATGACCTCATTCCCGCTTTCTGTTTTTCTGTTGTCGCGGCAACGCCGTCGTTCGTCCCCGTGTTTTGTTATCGTCGTGGCTGGCCGGGCCTGTGCCTCGTTTTGCCCGGCGTAGGCAGATGGCCATACAGACACAGCGGCGTGCGCGTGCAACTCCTACGGATGGACCTCACGATGCAAACTCAAATGCGCAAGATCCCCGTCACCATCGTCACGGGCTTTCTCGGCAGCGGCAAGACCACGCTGCTGCGGCATATTCTTCAGCATGCGGGCGGCAAGCGCATCGCGGTGATCGTCAACGAGTTCGGCGAACTCGGCATCGACGGGGAAATCCTCAAGGGTTGCGGCATAGGTTGCGATGAAAACGGTGTCGAAACCGAAGGCCAACTGTATGAACTCGCGAACGGCTGCTTGTGCTGCACCGTGCAGGAAGAGTTTTTTCCGGTGATGGAAAAGCTCGTGGAACGCCGCGATCAGATCGATCACGTGCTGATCGAGACGTCGGGTCTCGCGTTGCCGAAGCCGCTGGTGCAGGCCTTCAACTGGCCGCAGATCAAGAACAGTTTCACCGTCGATGCCGTGGTCACCGTGGTGGACGGCCCGGCCGCCGCGAGCGGTCAGTTTGCCGACAACCCCGTCGCCGTGGATGCGCAACGCAAGGCCGATCCGAATCTCGATCACGAGTCGCCGTTGCACGAACTGTTTGAAGATCAGTTGTCCGCGGCCGATCTGGTGATTCTGAACAAGACGGATTTGCTCGACGACGCGCAGCAAAGCGCGGTTGAAGTGTTGCTCCGCGAGGAGATTCCGCCGCAAGTGAAGATCGTGCGCGCGCACATGGGGCAACTCGATCTGCACACGTTGCTGGGCCTCGAAGCGGCCTCGGAAGACACGATCCACTTGCGCCACGATCACCACGGTTCCGCCGACGACGCCGACCACCATCATGACGAATTCGACTCGGTGGTCGTGCAGGCGAATGTGTCGTCGCGCGAAGCGGTGATCGCTGCGTTGCAGCGTCTGGTCGAAACGAACACGATTTACCGCGTCAAAGGTTTCGCGGCGCTGCCGGGCGCGGCGATGCGTCTCGTGATCCAGGGCGTGGGCCGGCGCTTCGACAGCTATTTCGATCGACGCTGGCAGGCCGGCGAAAGCGGCCCGAGCCGCTTCGTGCTGATCGGCGAGGATCTCGATCAGGCCGCGTTGCAGCGCGCGTTCGACGCGGCGCTCGGCGTGCCGTCGAGCGCCGAAACGCAACAGGCGTAAGCGCTCATGCATCTGCTGCGTACCACGCCCGGCGGTTTTGTCGACGATACGCAAGGCGTGATCCGTATCGATCAGCAGCCCGCGGATATCGTGGTGCTCAGCTCCGCCGATACCACGCTGTCGCTGCTGGCGAGCGTTTTTCCGCGCCTGGGTGAGGGCTTCCCGAGCGTGCGGCTCGCGAACGTCACGTATTTGCGGCAATCGGCGTCGGTCGATTTCTATGTCGAAGACGTCTTGCAGCATGCACGCGTGGTGGTGGTCGATCACCTCGGCGGCGAGGCGTATTGGCCTTACGGCATCGAGCAGGTGGTGGCGCTCGCCGAGCGCAAGCAGCAGACGCTCGCGATGTTTTCCGGCGATCTGCAGGAAGATCCGAACCTGCTCGCGCGCAGCACCGCGAGCGCCGATCTGTGCCATCAGCTGTGGCGCTATCTGCGTGAAGGCGGCCCACAAAATGCCGAGGCGTTCCTGCGCTGTATCGCGCACCGTGTCTGCGGGTGGGGACGCGAACCGGCGCCGCCGCGCGCGTTGCCCGCCGCGACGCTCTACCATCCCGAGCGTGACACGCCGACGGTTGCCGATTGGCAGGCGCGCTGGCGGCGGGACGCGCCGGTCGCGGCGATCCTGTTCTACAAGGCGCATCTGCAGGCGGCCAATACGGCCGTGTTCGATGCGCTGATCGACGCGCTCGAATCGCAAGGTCTGAATCCGCTGCCGATCGCGATTACTTCGCTGAAAGATGCGATGAGCCGAGACGTCGTGCAGTCGCTGTGCGCGCAGCACGAGGTCGCGTTGGTGCTGAACACGACCGCCTTCGCCGCGTCCGCGATCGACGACCCCGAGCCACTTGCGCTCGCCGGCGACGCTCCGGTGTTCCAGGTGATCCTGAGCGGCGGCAATCGCGAGGATTGGGTCAAGGACAATCAAGGCCTCAATTCGCGCGATATCGCCATGCATATCGCGCTTCCGGAAGTGGATGGCCGCATCATCACGCGCGCGATCAGTTTCAAGGGACTCGCGTACCGTTGTCCTCACACTCAGGTCGACGTGGTGCGTTATCAGCCTGACGCCGAACGAGTGGGCTTTCTCGCTGAACTGAGCCGGCGCTGGTGCCGTCTGCGTTCATTCGATAACGCGGACAAGAAACTCGCGCTGATCCTCGCCAACTATCCGATGAGCGAAGGGCGCATCGGCAATGGCGTGGGCCTCGATACGCCCGCCTCGGTGGTCGGCATTCTGTCGATGCTGCGCGCCGAGGGCTATCGTCTCACCGACTTGCCCGCGAACGGCGACGCGTTGTTGAAGAAGCTCACCGAAGGCGTGACCAACGATCCGGTCGTGCGCGATCTGCGTCCCGCGCTGCAAAGCCTCGCGCTCGACGACTATCTCGGGCACTTCAATGCGTTGCCCGCCGAGGCGCGCCAGGCGCTGAACGCGCGTTGGGGTACGCCCGAACAGGACCCGACGCTGCGACGCGGCCGCTTCATGATCGCGGGCTGGCGCTGCGGACAGGTGTTCGTCGGCATTCAACCGTCGCGTTCGCGCGAACAGGGCGACTACGCGAGCTATCACGACGCCGAACTCGTGCCGCCGCATGCGTATCTGGCGTTCTATTTCTGGTTGCGTCACCAGTTCGGCATCGACGCAGTCGTGCATGTCGGCAAGCACGGCAATCTGGAATGGCTGCCCGGCAAGAGCGTCGCGTTGAGCGATGCCTGCTGGCCCGATCTGATTCTCGGGCCGATGCCGCATCTGTATCCATTCATCGTCAACGATCCGGGCGAGGGCAGCCAGGCAAAACGCCGCGCGCAGGCCGTCATCATCGATCACCTGATGCCGCCGCTCACGCGCGCCGAAAGTTACGGACCCTTGCAGGATCTCGAGCGCCAGGTCGACGAATATTATGAAGCGCTGATGGTCGACCCGCGCCGCTCGAAGCTGTTGCGGCGCACGATTCTGGCGACCATCGTCGAACATAAGCTGCATGAGGAGCTGAGTCTCGCGGCGCCGAACGGGCAGGACGATGAAGACGCGCTGCTCACGCGCGTCGATGCGTGGTTGTGCGAGTTGAAGGAGGCGCAGATTCGCGATGGCTTGCATACGTTCGGGCAATCGCCTGATGGCGTGCAGCGGCGCGATACGTTGCTGGCGTTGGGGCGTTTTCCGGTCGGCGACGGCCAAGGCGGCAAGGCCGGTTTGATCGACGCGCTGGCGCGTGATCTGCGGATGGATCATCTGTTCGATCCGCTGTCGGTGGACTGGTCGGCGGCGTGGGATGGGCCGCGTCCCGATGTGCTGCAGCGCGTGAGCGATGCGCCGTGGCGGCACTGTGGCGATACGCGGGAACGGTTGGAGTTGCTGGCGGCCGAGTTGCTACGTGATGTGTGTGGCGATCGAACGGACGCATCGGTAGCGCCGTTTTATGCGGCCGGCTTGCCGCAAGCGGAGCAGGTGATCGAGCGTCTGCGTAACGACGTGTTGCCACGGCTCGACGCTTGTGGTCCGCAGGAAATACTTCAATTGAAGCGTGGCCTCGAAGGGCGTTTCGTGCCGCCGGGGCCGAGCGGTTCGCCATCGCGTGGCCGGCCCGACGTGCTGCCCACCGGCCGCAATTTCTATTCGGTCGACACGCGCGCAGTTCCCACGCAAGCCGCCTGGTCGCTCGGCTTGAAATCGGCCCAGCAGTTGATCGAACGGCACTTGCAGGAGAAAGGCGACTATCCGCGCGCCATTGGGCTTTCCGTCTGGGGTACCGCGACCATGCGCACGGGCGGCGACGATATCGCCCAGGCGCTCGCGTTGCTCGGCGTGCGGCCGAAGTGGGCGCCGGGCAGCCATCGCGTGACCGATTTCGAAATCATGCCGATCGAGGCGTTCGACCGACCGCGTATCGACGTCACCCTGCGGGTGTCCGGTTTCTTCCGCGACGCCTTCGCCAACGTCATGCATCTGTTCGACGCCGCCGTGCAGGCCGTCGCCGAACTCGACGAACCCGAGGACGTGAATCCGATTCGCGCACGCGTGCTGCGCGAACGCGATGCGTTGATCGCGCGCGGCATGGATGCCGCCGAAGCGCGCAAGCGCGCCGGCTGGCGCGTGTTCAGCGCGCGGCCCGGCGCATATGGCGCGGGTCTGCAGGACATGATCGATTCGCAGCAATGGCAGACCGACGCCGATCTCGCGAACGCGTATCAGGCGTGGGGCGGTTACGCGTACACGCAAAAGAACTCGGGCGAAGAAGCTCGCCACGCGTTCGGCACGCGCCTCGCCGCGATGGACGTGGTGCTGCAGAACCAGGACAACCGCGAGCACGACCTGCTCGATTCGAACGACTACTACCAGTTTCAGGGCGGCATGGTTGCGGCGGTGCGGCATCTGGCTGGCGATCAGCCGAGCGTGTATCACGCCGACCACAGCAATCCGGCCGCGCCGCGCGTGCGTACGCTGCATGAGGAGATCGCGCGCGTGATCCGCTCGCGCGTGGTCAATCCGAAATGGCTGGATGGCGTGAAGCGTCACGGCTACAAGGGCGCGGCTGAAATCGCCGCGACCGTCGATTATCTGTATGGCTACGATGCGACCGCGCGCGTGATCGCCGATCATCAATATGCGCTCGTGACCGATGCCTATCTGAACGATGCGGACACCCGTGAGTTCTTGCAGCGGCATAACCCGCACGCGTTGCATTCGATTTGCGAGCGTCTGCTCGAAGCCATGCAGCGCGGTTTGTGGCAGGCGCCCGGCGACTATCGCGCGCAAGTCGAACAGCATCTGCTCGCGAGCGAGCAGCAGATCGAAGGAATGCAAACATGAATCCAGCGATGAGTGCGGGCGCCGCGCGGCCGGCTTTTCCCTTTGCCGCGCTGATCGGGCAGGCGCCGTTGCAGCAGGCGCTGCTGCTGGCCGCCATCGATCCGGGCTTAAGCGGCGTGCTGGTCACGGGGCCGCGCGGCACGGCGAAATCGACCGCGGCGCGCGCGCTGGCTGAGTTGTTGCCGCAAGGGCAACTGGTGAATCTGCCGCTTGGCGCCAGCGAAGATCGTTTGATCGGCACGCTCGATATCGAAACCGTGTTGCGCGACGGCTCGGTGCGCTTCTCGCCCGGTCTGCTCGCGAAAGCGCACCACGGCGTGCTGTATGTGGACGAAATCAATCTACTGCCCGACGCACTCGTCGATGCCTTGCTCGACGCGGCTGCGAGCGGCGTGAATACCGTCGAGCGCGATGGCGTCTCGCATAGCCATGACGCGAGCTTCGTGCTGATCGGCACGATGAATCCTGAAGAGGGTGAACTGCGGCCGCAATTGATCGACCGTTTCGGCTTGATGGTCGAGTTGCAGAACTGCTTCGAGCCGCGCGTGCGTCAGGCGATCGTGAAGGCACGGCTGGCGTTCGATCTGGATCCGCAGGGTTTTCGTGCGGACTATGCGCAGCAGCAGGCGGCTTATATCGAGCAGATTCGAGCGGCGCGCGAAGCGCTGCCGCAACTCGCGTTCGACGACGCCGTGCATGCGCATGTCAGCGAGCTGTGCATCGGCGCCGCCGTGGATGGCCTGCGCGCCGATCTCGTGATGCTGCGCGCGGCGCGCGCGTTGGCGGCGCTCGAACAGGCGGCCGCGGTGACGGCCGAGCATGTCGATCGGGTGGCTGAGGCGGTGTTGGTTCATCGGCGCCATGTTCGGGAGTCGCAGGCCGAAGGCGATGCGCGTAAGCGTGACGCCGAGCGGGAGGCTTCTTCCGATAGCCGTGCTTCATCTGCGGAAGGAAATGCGCCGCCGGCCGCCGCTACCGGCGATAGCGATTGGGGCTACCTCGCGCCCGAACCGGCCGGTACCACGCACGTCAAAGGCGTCATACCGCTTAACGTAAAAAAACGCTGAGCCATCGGAAGGGCGCCGCCGCTGACTCGCGCAGCGGTTTTCGATGGCGGCAAGGCGCGGGCGCGGGTGCGCGCGGCCGCTTGAGCGGGGAACCGCGCAAGCGCATCGACTGGCCGCCGACACTCGCCGCGATGCGCCAGGACGCGCTGCGCGCCGAGCATCTGCGTTTCGTGCGCGAGGCGCCGCGCGGCGGTGTGCTGCATTGCTTCGTACTCGATTGCTCCGGCTCCATGCTGGCCGGGCAGCGCCTCGCACTTGCCAAGGGACTGCTGATCGCCTTGTTCGATCGCGCGAGCGCCGCGCGTGCCGAGGCGGCGTTGGTCTGTTTCGGCGGCGCCGGTGCGGATGTGCGTTTCGGCCCAGCTGTGCCCCGCTGGTGGAACGAGCGGTGGCTGAGGCCCGTGGGCGGCGGAGGCGGCACGCCGTTGACGGCGGGCGTCCGGCGAGCAACCGAACTGCTGGAGCGCAGCGCGCGCCGCAAGCCCGGGCAGCAACGCTGGTTGTGGATTCTGACCGATGGTCGTACGCGTGACATGCCGGCGCGGCCGCTCGATGTGGACGAAGTCGTATTCGTCGATTTCGAGCGCGAGGCGATCCGGTTGGGACGTTGCGAAATGCTCGCCGATGCGTGGGGCGCGCGGCGTTTCACGCCGGAAGAACTGATGGGCTGAGCGGCGCGTGAGGCGTTTCGCTCTCGGGCCTGCGCTTATTTCAGACCGCTCGACCAATACACCACGTCGTCCTGGCGGTCGAACACGAAGACTTTCATCGCCATCTGCTGGGACGCGTCGAGCTGATCGAGTTCGAGCCCGTGAGTCGAAGGCTCGCCGGGGCCGCCGCCTTTCTGCACGTTGCGGATTACCGCCGTGGTTTCGATCTCCGTGTCGAGATCCTTCGATTTCAAGCGGAACGCAACGCGCAAGCGGTCGCCGACGGCGCCCAGCGTCCACGAGGCGTCCAGCGACATGCCGAGTGCGCTGATGCCTCTCGCGAGTCCGAGGCCCTCATACGATTCCCCGCTTTGACCGATGCCGAAACGCACTGCGAGGTGCGCGCGGACGCGGATCGACTTGCGTTCGCGCAGGCGGCGGATCACGCCCGGCTTCGACAGCACGACGTAGTCGAACGGCGTGCGGCAAATCGCTTCGATCGTGCAGACGAAACGAAACACCGCATGGCTGGCGATTGCGACGATTTCGATGTTTTCGCCGACGCCCAGCGGGAGCATGCGGCCTTCGTGCATCGGCGGAGTGACGAAGAGCGAAAGATTCGGCGCGAAACCGATGATGCGGCATGGATGCATGGGCGCGCCGCTGCCGAGCTGCGAGCGTACACCGATCAATGCACCGATTTCCAGATGCATGTCCTTGAGCGTCAGTTCGCCGTTGGGATCCGCTTGTGGCTCTGCCTGGGGCGGCGGTTGCGTGGCCACGCCCACCAGGTCGCCGCGCTGCGGACGGAAGTGCCCGAACAGGAATTTGCGCTCGTCCGTGGTTGCCAGGATGGTGCCGCTGGCGAAAAGGAGCGTGCCGTCGGCGTCGACGATCGGCCAGTCGAGGGGCGTGCCTACCGGCACCTTCTCCGGATTCAGAGCTGGCATTTGGGCTGCGAGTGAGGTTTCCTCGACGTGTTCCTCAACTGGGTTATCCATGGTCGGCGGCCATTTAAGTGACAGGATATCTTGGTTGACGGCTGGCGAGAGGGAAACTTTAGGTTTTAGCGGCGCGGCCGGCTTTCCAGTTCTTGCGACGCTTCTTTCGAGTGTGCGCCGGATGGGTCTCGTGGCTCTCTATATGGTAAGGAGGCTGGTTTGGCTGGTTTGGCTGGTTGGCAGCGGGGAGGTGCGGTCGCTGATCACGGTCTGGCCGTCGCGAGCACGATTGCCTCATGATCGGCCAATTAGATCGGATGGCTAACTAATTTGACGGCGTTGTGGTGGTGGTCTGTTTCGGTGTCTCTCAACTTTCTGAAAAATATTGCGCGAAGGGGTTGACGACCTGTCGCTCGCTCTC
>NZ_JARESO010000077.1:0-33143 GCF_046030175.1 Paraburkholderia sp. RL17-373-BIF-A | reverse complement strand
CTGTTGACGCCATCGCGTCTCGAATTCGCGCCAGTGAGCTTTTCTCACCATAGGTCGAGATAAAGTCGTTTGTTGTGAGGCGGCACGTCCGCTACTCTAAATGCACGCACCAGTCTCAGCGGGCGCGTCAAATCAAGCGCACGAACACGCTCCTTCGACCATTGCGTCAGGGAATGCGGCTAAGCATATAAAGCGCGAGTCCTTGACGGACGATTATTCAAATTGTTGGAGACAAACATGGGATTCAATCGTAGAAACTTTCTCATCACCGGAACCGGAGCCGCCTTTGTCGCTGCGACAGGCCTCCTGGATGGTCCGTGGGTTCGGCGCGCCAACGCGGCAGAATTCTCCTATAAGGTCGGCACGAACCTGCCGGCAAATCATCCGCTGAATGTTCGCATTCAGGAGGCAGCGGATGCGATCAAAAAGGAGACAGACGGTCGGGTCGACCTTCGGGTGTTTCCAAATAATCAGCTCGGCGGCGACCCCGACATGTTCTCGCAGTTACGGGCTGGCGCACTGGAGTTTTATACGGTCTCGGGCGCTAATACCCTTTCGACTCTGGTTCCCAAGGCATCCATCTCCGGAGTCGGCTTTGCATATAAAGACTATGACCAGGTATTCGCAGCATTCGATGGCGACCTTGGCGCCCATATTCGCGGGCTGATTGGAAAGGCGAATCTGATCGTGCAGGACAAGATCTGGAACAACGGGTTCCGGCAGATCACGACCAGTACAAAGCCCGTCAAGACTCCTGCCGACCTCCAGGGGATGAAAATACGGGTGCCGGGTGGTCGTCTCTGGATCTCGCTGTTCAAGTCGCTTTCCGCAGCCCCCGCGTCGATCAGCTTCAACGAGGTCTATTCTTCGTTGCAGACAAAGGTCGTCGACGGACAGGAGAACGCGCTCGCTGTAGTAGACGCTGCGAAGCTTTATGAAGTCCAGAAATATTGCTCGATGACGAACCATATGTGGGACGGCTACTGGTTGCTAGGCAACAAGACAGCGTGGGAAAAAATGCCGCCCACCGTCCGTGACATCGTCTCAAAGCACCTCAATGCGGGGGCACTGAAGCAACGACAAGACGTGATCCAGTTAAACGCCTCCCTGCAAAAGACGCTCGCGGGCAGAGGGCTTGCGTTTAACACCGCTGACGCGAACGCGTTCCGCCAAACCCTGAAATCTGCGAACTTCTACACGGAGCAGAAGCAATTCTTCGGCGACGAAGAATGGAGTCTCATGGAGAAATACACGGGGAAGCTGGCATGAGAACGCAAATGCTGAAAGACGTGGATGACGCGCTCGAACAACAGACCAGCGCAACCGTCCACCACACGACGAAGACGATGCCCCGCTGGCTGTCCCGTGTGGACTTCGCACTCGGCGTAATCGTCTCTGTGCCGGCGGCACTGCTGGTGCTAGCAGAAATTGTCCTGCTTTTCAGCGGCGTTGTGGCCCGTTATGTCCTGCACCACCCGTTAATCTGGAGCGACGAACTCGCTGCCATCCTGTTTCTCTGGCTCGCCATGACAGGTGCCGCTACGGCGTTGCACCGAGGCAGCCACATGCGCATGACGGCACTGGTCAACCGCATGGGCGAGCACTGGGATCCGTTCTGGGACACCATTTCGATGGTGGCGAGCATGCTTTTTCTCGGGCTCATACTTGTTCCATCGATCGCTTACATCAAGCAGCAGTGGGACATTCTGACCCCGACAATGGAGATCAATGACGGCGTACGCGTTGCGGCTATCATCTTCGGGGTTGTGTCGATGCTGCTGATCTGCGTGGTCAAGCTGTTAGCAATCGGCTGGAAGACCGCTATCGCTGGGATTACGGTGTCGCTAGTGACTGTGTTTGTGCTGGAACATGCAGGGCCGGTTTTGCAATCGCTTGGAAACCTGAACCTGGTGATTTTCTTCGTTGGTGTGGTCGGTTTCACCGTCCTGAGCGGAATGCCTATCGCATTCTCCTTCGGCCTTTCCGTGTTTGCTTATCTTTCAATGTCAACGTCCATGCCGTTGGAAATTGTCGTCAGCCGCATGGACGAAGGAATGTCTCAAATCCTTCTGTTGGCTGTGCCGATGTTTATTTTCCTCGGGCTTCTCATAGAGATGACAGGGATGGCACGGGCGATGATCAACTTCCTGGCATCGTTGCTGGGTCACGTTCGGGGTGGCCTCTCATATGTTCTGGTTGGCGCGATGTATCTGATTTCCGGGATTTCCGGTTCAAAGGCGGCCGATATGGCGGCCGTTGCTCCGATTCTGTTCCCTGAGATGAAGAAGCGTGGGGAGAATCCCGGCGAGCTCGTCGCACTGCTATCGGCAACCGGCGCACAGACCGAAACGGTTCCGCCAAGCATCGTGCTCATCACGATCGGATCGGTTACTGGCGTATCAATCTCTGCGCTTTTTACCGGTGGTCTGTTGCCGGGGCTCGTACTGGCGTTCATGTTGTGCATGCTTGTCTGGTGGCGGGCCCGAAAATTCGAGCCCACGTCCTCCACGAAGGCCGCGTGGAAGTTGGTCGGAAAGGCATTTGTGGTATCGATCCCGGCGTTGGCCCTTCCGGTTGTCATCCGCGTGGCGGTGGTGGAAGGCGTAGCCACGGCAACGGAAGTTTCGACAGTCGGCATCGCGTATTCTGTTGTCGCCGGGCTCATGGTGTATCGATGCTTTGACTGGAAGCGTGTTGGCCCCATGCTCGTGGAGACGGCCGCTCTTTCCGGTGCGATCCTCATCATCATTGGTACGGCTACAGCGATGGCGTGGGCGCTCACACAGTCCGGCTTCTCTCACGGACTGGCGGATTTCATGCAGCATCTGCCAGGGGGCGCGTTCACCTTCATGCTTGTGTCAATCTTCATGTTCATCATCCTGGGCAGCGTCCTCGAGGGAATACCAGCCATCGTGCTCTTCGGGCCGTTACTTTTCCCCATTGCCCGAGCGGTTGGCATCCATGAAGTTCAATACGCGATGGTCGTCATTCTTTCGATGGGTTTAGGGCTGTTCTCGCCGCCGTTCGGGGTCGGCTATTACGGCGCGTGTGCAGTCAGCAAGATCTCGCCGAACTTGGGCATTCGTCCAATCATGGGTTATATGGCGGCACTGTTCATTGGCATCGTGGTGATCGCGGCGGTACCGTGGATTTCGACCGGCTTTCTGAAAAGCTAAGAGGCGGGTACACGCAGAAATCGAAGAGGCTGGACGCACGTCCAGCCTCTTTGTTTAAAAGTCGCTTCAGGCGATCGTTGGCGATGTTGATAAGTTGATAATGCGATCAGATGCCGCGAACCAACTTTCGCCAGCGCCGATCTGGATAGGGCTTCAGTGGCGTTGCCGCCGGTATCAAGTTGGGGAGCAGATCGGTGCCGTGTAACATGCTCGCCTGTGCCGATACGATACGCTGGGCGGACGATCAAGCCCCGTGGGTTTTATCGGCGCTTCGGGTTTGATCGCACTGCAGCAAGGCTTTCCCAGATCGGACTACCAACATTCCAAGGAGCTGTTCCAACTTAGCGTGGCATCGTGTGAAAAGCCCCCCCGGATATGCCGCTAAGCTGGACGTCGTAGATACATACGATCTTCTCGAGGATAGAGCTAGCGTCCTCACTGAGCGTCCATGGCCCGCCGCCTGCGCGAACAGCAGCGATGGCCTCTATCTCGGCTTCAGCGTCACAGTAAAGCTGATAGTTGCCGGCACCCAGCCCCTCGTTCCACATCAAATATGAGAGGTATGTTGTTCGGATGAGTTGATATAGGAGATGCTGGCTACCGTGGCCGGATTGAAATGAAGCGAGGGCGAGGTGAGAGACTAAAGACAGGTCTTTGACAAGCGGCAAGGGAAGCGGAAGAAGCATCTGTTTCGACAGCGCCGGTCGGTGTCGTGGCTTTTTGAGATTCCGTGCTTTCGTTACCATGGCGGATACCAGCGCCTTGCCGAAACTCATGGGGGCCCGCGCGCCCCCATGCCCTGACGTATGAATGAAAGATCAGGAAGGGTAGACGATTCTCAGCAGATTACTGATGCCGGGCGTGCCAAACGGGACACCTGCTGCGATCAGGAGCGGTTTGCGGCGGTCGACACCGATCCGATGCGCTGCCGCCGTGGCCTTCGTGACCATATCTTCAACGTTCTCCGCATCGTCGACATGTAAAGGACAGGCACCCCAAGTCAACGTAAGTTGACGCGCAACGGCTTCATCAGGAGTGAGCGACAGGATGCGGGAGGTTAGCCTTTCGCGAGCAATCCGCTCGGCAGTCGCGCCGGAAGTGGTTTAGGCGACGATTGCTGCAACCGACAACATTGATGTAATGGTAAAGATCGCTGCGCTAATCGCCTCCGGTGCGTCAGCAGAGGCCGGTGGCCTGACTGCTTTCAGCAGTTGACGATACGACGGCGCATTCTCTGTGCGCTCGATAATCCTATTCATCATCGAAACGGCTTGGACTGGAAAGGCACCTGACGCGGACTCTGCGGACAGCATAACGGCATCGGCCCCGTCAAAAACGGCCGTCGCTACGTCGGACGTCTCTGCTCGCGTGGGCACGGCAGAGTTCACCATCGACTCCAGCATCTGCGTTGCTACGACGACAGGCTTCCCGGCCTCTCGGCATAAACCCACGATTCGCTTCTGGATTACCGGGACTTCCTCGGGTGGCAATTCAACACCCATATCGCCACGCGCAATCATGATTCCGTCAGATGCCTCGATGATCTCCTCGATCGAATCCACGGCGGACGGCTTCTCGATCTTGGCGATAATCTTAGCCCGGCCTTTGATCAGATTACGCGCTTCGCGCACATCGTCTGCCCGCTGCACAAAAGACAGTGCGATCCACTCTACGCCTTGTTCCAGGCCGAATTGGAGGTCTTGCTTGTCCTTTTCGGTCAGTGCTGGAATGGGGAGGACCACGCTCGGGACGTTGACGCCTTTTCGGTCCGAAAGGATGCCGCCGATGACAACTTCCGTCGTCATACAGGTAAGCGACGTATCGACAATCTTGAACCTCAGCAGGCCGTCGTTGGCAAGCAAAGTATCGCCGATCGCCGCGACTGCGAAGATTTCCGGGTGAGGGAGACAGACCCTCGACTCGTCACCGGGCGCGCTATCAAGGTCAAAGCTGAAGGCCTGTCCTGGCCGCAGATCGACTTTCCCATCTTTGAACCGCGCCACACGCAGCTTCGGCCCTTGCAGATCAAGCAGCACGCCGATCGGACGACCATGTCGGGCCTCGATACGGCGAATTGCTTGCAGTCGCTGAGCCTGTTCCTCATGGCTGCCATGGCTCATGTTCAACCTGAAAACATCGGCGCCGGACACATACAGGCTCTCAATCAGGCTTTCGGCGGAGCTTGAAGGTCCGAGCGTCGCAAGGATTTTCGTGGAACGGTTTCTATTCATCGATGAAGATTCTCAGGTTGCGGAAGACTTCGTGCGGAAGGGACGAGGAATCGAAGCGGGCCGGAGATGACGCCGCTCGGGTAAGCGAGCAACTACCGCCTTCCGATGTGACGACATTGCAGTCGGTCTCGATCTGTACAGGGAACCTATGCGATCGAGACTTCCTGCGCGTGACTCCGTGCCAAGGTCCTCCTGTTCGCAATCGCCGAAGCGTCGGACCGTTGTCCGACGTTCTTGATTGACCAACGGGAACGCGCTTTAGATCGCGGTCCCCGTTAGCATCTACTTTGCGGCGTGATGAAAGTGTGGCTGCGCCGCGGGGCGCGGCGGTTATCTTGTGGTGCCATCCCGGGCGATGACGAAGAAGTTTTCGTCGCCCATTTGGCCGCCCTTGAGCGCAAGCTGAAGGTTTCGCAAATGAGACTTATCGGAAAGCACACGGCACAATGGCGCGCCTGCGGCGAGGCGCCCGTCAATCTCAAGTGCATCGGGCCGAAGAACCTGTGTGACTTGACTCGACGTATCGCCGCCTGACAGAACCAGGCGGCGCAAATGAGTGGCCTCAAGGACAGCACTCGCGACCGCGCCAAGCCGTTGGCCCAGCAATCGCCCCCCTTGATGCCGAGCGTCGTCCGGGGTCAGTCCGTCGGCAGTAAAGCACTCGAGCATTTCCGCGATGCGTGTATCGCGCGGGCCACGGGCAGTATGCATGATGACACTGCGCCCGTCGCTGAGCAGCGCAATCGTGCGGCCGACGATATCTTGAGCTGTTTGCTGCCACGAGTCTTCCCGGACGAGCGCTTTTGCGTCGATGGCAATCTCGGCGAAGCCTGCCGCGATCGCCGTGTCAATCTGTGCGGAAGACAGCGGTGACGCACTGCCGGAGATGGCAAGAATTTGACTCGTGGGCGCGATATGGTCGTAATATCGCTGCGTATTGGGAAGCTTCCCGAGTTCACGCCACCATTGGGTCAGCGCATACTCGACCCCGGACGAGCCAATGGTAAATATGGGACCGACCGTTGAAGCGTAGCCGTCAAGGATGCGACCGACTTCGGTCAGATGACGTTCCGTGACTGAATCGAGCAAGATTCCCGCGTCGCCGGTTGAAGTTGCTTCCGACCATGCCCGGTCTATTTCTTCTCGAGCGCGTTCCAGACTGGGCAGGAAGATTCCGGAGAGAGGCAGGTCTGTCTGCAGCGCCAGATGGCGCAGAAGATCTCCTTCCATCATCGGTGTGACCGGATGGACGCTCATGATCGGATGGCGATCGATTCGATAAGTCTTGTTGTCGGTACCGGATCGGGCAAACAGGTTGCCAAACGCGCAGTAGCGCTTCAATGCTGGAGTCCCGGCAACAATCGGAACTGGATACCGCGTGATTCCAGCGCGGGCTATCTCCAAAGCTTTTCCGATGCTTCCTATCGCCGGGTCACTATCGAAAGTTGAACAGACTTTGTAGTGAAGGATCGGAGCATTCAGGGCGCGCAGACCGTCGAATACCGATGGAAGGGATGCTTCCATTTCGGACGGGGTCATGCCTCGACTGTCACCTGCCACACCGATAGCGTCAAATCCGCCTAGTTGCGATAACGTCTCGGAAGAAGGCGCTTTCAAGAAAAGGGCGCACCGCAGCCCCGCGAAAGCCAGGACTTCCAGAGCGTCAGTCGATCCGGTAAAGTCGTCGCCGTAGAAAGTCAGACGCAATGCCGCGTCCGATTGTTCGGATTTTGTGCTCATCTCGGATCACGCCGATTGGAAGTGAGACAGGGCAGCACGCAGTGCAGGCCGGGACTCCGCGAAGGTTTTCAGATCTACTCCTTCGACTGCCGCTTCCCACCCTTCTCGCATACTGGCAACACCCGCGGCGATTCCGTGCGGATGTCCGATGATTCCGCCACCGGCCAGATGCATCAGGTCCACGGAGCCCAGTTGAGCGTAAAGGTCAGGAGCTTGAGACGCCCACTGGCCCGACGAAAAAACCGGCATTAGCGGCTGCACACCCGCGAACGGTACCAGGCAGGCACGGGCCGAATCGATGACGGATGTATCTGGCTCCCAGAATTTGCTGCGAATGCCGTTGACGTGCAGATGATCTACTCCGGCAAGTCGCCACAACTTCTGAAACGCCTGAAAGGAGAACCCGAGTTCCGGACAGCGTGTGAACGCCCCCCAGCCGTTGCGATGGCCGTGGATAGGTACTTGGGCATGCTTGCGAAGATGCTCGACGCCAGCAAAACCGACCCAATTAATGGAAACCATCACGCACGTACCGCCGGCCCGCAGAACCGCGTCGTGTCGGTGGAGCATCTCGTCGATTGTGCCGGAGATGTTGATCGCGTACATCGGCATGCGACCCATGCGGTCGGCGTGTCGATGCAAGACCGGCATGACGGCTGCGAGCCGCTCATCAAAGCTCGCGTATGCGGGATCGGCGAGCAGTTCGTCATCCTTGATGAAGTCAATGTCGGCGGCGCAAAGGCTATCGACGATTTCCGCCGTCTGCTCCGGAAGCAAGCCGATGCTCGGCTTGATGATCGTTCCGATCATTGGTCTGTCGTAGACCTTAGCGAAGTCACGGGTTCCACCGATACCGAATTGAGGGCCGGGGAATTGTGCCGCGTACGTTGCTGGTAGATCGATGTCAAGCAGGCGCAGCCCTGTCACTTCCCCTAACTCAAACAGGTTGCCTGCAACAGTCGATAAAAGGGTGGGCAGATTCGCGCCAATGTTGTCCACCGGGAAGGCGATCTCGATCTCGCCTCGGTAATAGACGTTCGGCGGACCCTTGCGTTCGACGTGAGCACTGCGCAGCGACGGCTCGAGAACGGGGGGGTGCGAATCGACCTTCACTACACGAGCCCGGGCACGATTTTTTAGCGCATCAGTCTCTCCCGGGAGCGCGAGAAACGTTCCGCTCGACTGTTCGCCGGCAATGACTTCGGCGGCTTTTGCAATCGGTACTGAGCTTTCGACGAGATAGCGCGCAGTGAATTCCGCTCTTTGACTGGAGGTTTCGACCATGTTCGACTCCGCGTCCTGGGATATTAGACCTGAAACCGGGCGCATGGACGCGTGGGACGCATGCGCTTAAACCGGGGATGTCCTGAATATAGATTTGACGCCTTGCGACATCAAACGATATGATTTCTCGACGCGGAGCGAAAAACTCACAATAGGCCACTTCCATCAGCACTGGGCCTCGGGCCCACAGGAGCCCACGTGCCTCGTCTGTCATTGAATGCGCTGCGCGCCTTTGAAGCCACAGCTCGCCTGCGGAGCTTCGGTGCCGCAGCAGAGGAGCTCTGCGTCACTCATGGTGCGGTCAGCAGACATATTCGCGCACTCGAAGACCAACTGGGCGTGCTACTGCTGTCACGCAATGCGCACGCGACTGAGCCGACGCCTGAAGGGGCGCAGATGGCCGAAGGCCTGAGCGTGGCGTTCAACCTTATCCAAAAGACCGTCGACCAGTTGAAGCCGGGGCCGTTGACCCTCTCGTGCTCGGCCTCGATCATGATGTACTGGCTGCTGCCGCGCCTCTCAAAGCTGAAAAGTGCGATGCCATCGCTTGAGCTAAGTTTCAACACCAGTCATGGCGAGATCGACTTTACCCGCGACAAGATAACGGTGGCAATTCGGCTTTCATCCATCCCGGTGCCCAAAGGTGTCACCCCGATACCGTTGATCGAGGAATGGATCGGGGCAGTCTGCTCGCCGGAGTACATGCGCACAAACCGGATCAAAAAACCGAGCGACCTTGAGCGGGTGCGGCTTCTAGCAACCAATACGCGACCGTCCGCGTGGGTCGACTGGTACAAGGCGACCTCGACTGTGCTCGAAAATCCGCCCGAAATCGCTGAATCGTTCGATCATTTCTATCTTCAGATTCAAGCCGCCAAGTGCGGATTGGGAGTAGCTGCAGTGCCGAGAATGCTCGTCCGGGACGAGCTGGACTCGGCTGGTCTCGTCGCGCCGTTCGGCTTTGTCCCAGGCCCTGTGAGCCTCGTGCTGTGGGTTGCTCCTCATGCCGAGAGTCAGCCGAAGACCGTCGCCCTGGTGGAATGGCTGAGGAACGAGTTGCGTGAAATGGAGACATGAAGCATGCATCGGCTTGCTTGCCGGCATGCGAAATCTGTTTCTCCAGTGTGTGACTTTTTCTCACAGTCTCCAGCTTTATTATCCTTTGACCTTGCCAGCTAGGGCTCCAATAATCTGCACACGAGATGGCGCGTAGCGCCGTCATTTGATCCGCTTCCAGGCATCGTACACGAAGCCGCACAGCGGTCTTACACTGAAGGAGACAACGTGGAGCAGACGAAGCAGAACGGCGCAAGCCGCGTAGCCGTGGTGACTGGCGGCGCTATGGGCATCGGTGCAGATTCGGCAGAACAGCTTGCAAGACGTGGCTATCACGTCGTTCTTGCCGATATCAATAAGAGCGCGGCAGAAGAAGCGGCGTCAGGTTTCCGGCGTGCGGGCCTGTCAGTTTCGGCTACTGAGATGGACGTTTCAAACGCCGAATCGATTGCCGCTGCGTTCGATGCGATCGACAAGACGCATGGGCGTTGCGACGTGTTGGTGAACGGCGCCGGCATTGCCAAGCTGGTGCCATTCATAGACTATCCGCTCGACACGTTTCTCAAAACGATGCAGGTCAATGTAACTGGCGCGTTTTTATGCTCCCAACATGCCGCGCGTCTGATGGTTAAGAACCGCTGGGGCCGCATAATCAATATAGCTTCGGTGGCAGGTGTGCGAGCGGTCGGTACAGGACGCACGGCCTACGGCACGTCGAAAGGGGCTGTCATCGCTTTAACGCGCCAGATGGCGGTGGAGCTCTGTGACTACGGCATTACCGCTAACGCAATCGCACCGGGTCCAGTGGACACGCCGATGACTAAGGCACTCCACAGCGAAGAGTTCCGTGCCGAATACTCAAATGCGATTCCGATGAAGCGCTACGGCACGACGTCGGAAATCGCCGCGGCCGTCTGCTACTTGGCGTCGGAGGAAGCTGGATATACGAACGGGATCGTGCTTCCGGTGGACGGTGGCTTCCTCGCATGGGGGGCAGGCGCGGTTTGAACGGCATTTGACGGCTCGGACACCAACCAACCGCTGGAAGCAACGGATAGTGGCATCCGATTGGCTCTCTAAATCAGTGCGTCGTCGGTGAGCGCCGGCTTGATCGGCCACAGCGGCCTTTCAGCGCGCCCTGAGCATTTGCAGACAGGGCGGCGTACTCGAGAGCCCGTTATACCCTCGGGAGGAGCCGTTCAGTCACAGAAGGCTGAACGGCATGTTGGGGTCGAACTGCGCCGCTCAAAGTCACTTTGTGGGTCTTCCTGGCGGCGATAGTTCAGGGGGTGGGATCACAGGCGCAAAGCCTGTCAGATATGGATGCCTACCACTGCTGTAGCACTTCCGTAGCACACGAAACATTCCCTTTCAGAGCTTCAGCCGACTGTTATGCAGTCGCGACTCACGCGCGCTCATCCGCCGAAAATCGGTCATGAATAGCGGCGACATTCGAAAAACCCGCGATAGCGCTGGTTCGGGTCGAGCTGAGTCAATCCCCGCCGAGCTCAGTTCAGCTATCTCTGCTGCCGGATTTGATGCATAGTTGGTAAAAGCTGAGCTTTAGGGGAAGTCGTGGTCCTTCTGATTCTGGACGTAGCAAAAGCCGAACTTCCTGATTTGCAGCGCGATCTACAGGTGTTCGGTGATGCAACACTGGTGGAGGATGCGTGCTATATCACGCTAGGCATCAAAGCGCGATACATGCTGACGGCGAGCGAAGGCTTTCTGGAACGATTCCCCCGATGGAAACCCCACACGGTCAATCAATGACCGCCAGCGCGTGCTGCACGGTGAGCACTTGCGGGAAGGTTGGCCGAGTAGCTTAGCCGGGAAGCACGCGGATTAACCAGGCGGTTGCATGACGGGCAATGGGGACCCCGCCCCGCCAAAATCCACTGCTTCGCCAAACGCTATAACTCAAACTTCTGGCGCGGACGCTGATGTGCTGAAGCAACACAAGACTTTTGCAACGGAATCGGTCGAACTGCGCCACTCACAGTCGCTTTGCTGGGCCTTCCCTGGCAGCGATAGTTCAGGGCGTGGAATGGCAGGCGCAAGGCCTGTCAGATATGGGTTATTACCCCTGCTGTAGCAAATCTCTAGCACATAGAACTCCGCTCCTAGACTATCAGCCGACTGTTATGCAGTCCCGGCTCGCGCCCGCTCATCCGGCAACAATCGGCCAACTGCAGTCGCTCGCCCGCACGTGCAGACGGACACTCGAAGGTCGCGTTCGCTTCGAAAGCTGCCACTCGAGCCCGAAAGCTTCGAGCCTTTGAGGAAGGTTGTGGGCTGTGCCGATCACGCCGGCCCTGGACGGACCACAGCTAGGGGTCGTGATGCGCTCGCGATCCTCACGTGTCCAGTTGACATCGGGATCCTTTCCAATCCTAACTCCAGTGCTTCAATCCAGCGGCACCGTTAGCCGGTCGATCACGGCCCGCGTCTCGGGCCGCACGCCACGCCACCACGCGAAGGCCTCTGCTGCCTGCTCGACCAGCATGCCGACGCCGTCCGCGACGTGCTGCGTACCCGCATTGCGGGCGAGTCGCAAGAAGGGCGTCAGACGCTTTCCGTAGGCCAGTTCATAGGCCACACCCGTTGGACTGAAGACGCTCGGCGGAACGGGCGGCAACTCGCCGGTGAGACTGGCCGACGTCGCGTTGACCACCAGATCGAACTGTCCCATTGTCTCGAGATCGCGGTAGCCACAGGCAAGCAGCGGGCCGCGCGCCACGACCTGCGCAACCAGCGCCTTGACCTTCGCCGTATCCCGGTTCGCGACGACCAGTTCCGCAGGTTGCGCGGCAAGGAAGGGCAGCAATGCGCCACGCACTGCGCCACCCGCGCCGAGCACCAGCACGCGCGTGCCGCCCATCGGCAGTTTTAGGTTGACCTTAATGTCGCGTAGCAGGCCGATGCCGTCGAAGTTCTCGGCGATGATGCGGCCGTCCTTGAAGCTCAGCGCGTTGGTGGCGCCCGCCAGTTCCGCCGGTTCGCTGCGCTCGTCGGCCATCGCAAACGCCTTCAGCTTGAACGGCGCGGTCACGTTCATGCCTTTGCCGCCCGCCGCAATGAACGCACGCACCGTCGCGGCGAATGCGTCCTGCGGCTCCAGTGGACCTTCGATGGCCGTATAGGCCATGTCCTGCTGCGTCTCTTGTGCAAAGAGACCGTGGATCAGCGGAGATTTCGTGTGTCCGATCGGGTTGCCGATCACTGCATACTGGTCGCTCATCATGGCCTCACTTTTGAATACAACACGCCGTCTGTTTGCATCGCATCGATTTCGGCGATGTCGAAGCCCAGCGATTGCGCCACTTCCGCGTTGTGCTGACCGAGGTCGGGCGCGACCTCGCGGATCGTCGTGTCGCAGTCCGAGAAACGAAAGGGCAGGTTCGGCAGACGCAATTTGCCGTAGCGCGGATGCTCCTGTTCGACCACCATCCCACGCGCGACGATCTGCGGATCGGCCAGCACTTCGTCGATGCGCTGCACCTTGGCGCAAGGCACATCGATGCCATCCAGCAGGTCGAGCACCTGCGCGACCGGTCGGCTGGCCACCCATGGCTTCACGACGGACAGGATGTCGAGGCGATTCGCATTGCGTCCTGCCAGCGTGTGAAAGCGTGTGTCGGCGCCAAAGCCAGCCGGTCCGCCATGTGCCTCGACGAGCACCGCGAAGCGCTTCCACGCGTCGTCCACCTGGGCCGCGATGACGAGGTCGCCATCGGCGGCACGGAACACGCCGTATAGCGTCGACGTGGGCATGTCGTGACCCGTCTGCTCCGGCAGGATGCCTTGCATCGTGTAGCACTGCACGGCGTATTCGTGCATCGACACCAGCGTGTCGTAAAGCGCCATGTCGATGTGCTGGCCGCGGCCGCTCTTCACGCGACCGAGCAGCGCGGCATTGATCGCCGCCACCGCGTGGATTCCTGTGTACATGTCGCCGAGCGAGATGCGCATCAGCGGCGGCGGTTCGCCGGGCCTGCCGATCATCTGCATGATCCCGCTCTTTGCTTCGGCAATCAGACCGAAGCCGGCGCGATGCGCGTCGGGTCCCGTATGGCCATAAGCCGAGATCGAGCAGTAGACCAGTTTCGGATTGCGCGCGGACAGTTCGTCATAACCCAGCCCGAGTTTGTCCAGTGCACCCGGCCGGTAGTTCTCGACGAACACATCCGCCGAGTCGCACAGCCGTTGCATGAACTCTTTCCCGCGCGGGTCGCGCATATTGACGCTGACGCCGCGCTTGCCCATGTTGAGTTGCAGGAAGTAGCCGCTCTGTTCGTCATCGAGCACCGTGGCATGCTGACGTCCCGCATCGCCGCTGCCGGGACGCTCGACCTTGATGACCTCGGCGCCCAGCGCCGCGAGACAGCGGCCGACATACGGACCGGCCAGAAAATGGCTGTAATCGACAACGCGAATACCTTCAAGAGGACGTGCCTGCATCAGCATGCTCCCGGGCGGCGCGGCACCATCAGACGATGCTCGCCATGCTGGACGACCTTGCCGTCCTGATTAACCAGCTCGGATGGGAGTAAGACGATCCCCCAGTCAGGGCGGCTCTTGCTCGCGCGCATCGTGCCGATGCGGAACTTGACGTGCAGCACGTCGTTGACCTTGATGGGCAGGTTGAAGTCCCACGTCCAGCCGAGCGACATACCCGGCAGGAAACGGTAATCGCTTTGGGTCTTGAGGCCATCGGCGATAGACAGGCCAAACAGACCGTGAGCGACGATCGAACCGAAGTGGCTCGCATTCGCGTAATCCTCGTCCACATGCACGGGTGTGTGGTCGCCTGTGAGGTCGGCGTAGGCCAGGATGCGTTCTTTGGTGACGGTGTAAGTGGGGCTTGCGCACTCGTCGCCTTCGCTGGCGTCATCCCAGTATTTTTCAATGATCGTCATGTCAAACCTCTGAACGTGGGTTGATCGCCAGTGCCTGCGCGACGCATGTGGCAGGCCTCGCCTGAATCAGTTCGACGGCGAGGCCGTCGGGCAGGCGCAACCAGTTGCGTCCTTGCGGCATTTCGCTGACGCCGTATGTTTGCGCCGCGGCGAGCGCGGCTTCCATGTCCTCGCACATCACGCCGAGGTGACCGAGGCGGCCTTCGGGTGCGTCGTGCTGCGGGTTATGGATGAATTGCAGGCCGCCGAGCGTCCAGTACTGACGGGGTTCCTCTACCGTACCGTCGACCTCGCGCATCGTCATGCCGAGCACGTCTTCGAAAAAGCGGATGTGCCAGTGGATGTCCTTCACCCAGATAGCGACATGTTCCAGATAGGCTTTGCTGCCGTTCATCAGGTTGTCTCCGTTGTCGACCCGAACTGGCGCGAAGCACCTGCCCGGGTCTCATGCCAGTTATTGCGTTTTTCGGTCGGTCATCGCGCGTTCGATGCCCTTGATGCATGCCACCAGCGTCGCGTTGACGGGCGTCGGCACACCGTGCCGTTGTCCCCAGCGCACGACCGCGCCGTTGATAAAGTCGATTTCGGTGATGGAGCCTTTTTCGAGGCTCTGCAGCATCGAAGTCTTGAAGCCGGCGGAAAGGCCTTCGCCGGCGAGGGTCCACGGGCGTTCAGGATCGGTGGAGGAAAGCGTCACGCCGGCGGCCTGGGCGACTGCGATCGCTTCGGCGACGGCTGCCAGGGCGGCTGTTTTAAGTAGCGGCTCGTCGTAGAGCTGGCCGTAGGTCAGGCCGGTGGTGCCCGTCAGCGCGCCCGTTGCGACATTGACCAGCAACTTGTCCCACATCGTGCCGACGATGTTGTCGCTGACCGTGGTGGCCAGTCCGGCCGCGTTGAAGGTTGTGGCGATCGCCGTCACGCGGGATGTGATGTGGCCGTCGAGTTCGCCGATGTAAGTCGCCTTGCCGGCGACGCCGGACTCGATGTGCCCCGGATTGCGCAGCACGCCGCCGACGTAAGTCTTGCCCGCCAGCACGCGTTCACGACCCACGATGTCCGCGAGCACATCTTCGTGTCCAAGGCCGTTTTGCAGCGATAGCACCACGGTTTCGGGTCCGATCAGTTCCAGAGCGCCGCGCATCGCCGCATCGGTATGAAAGGACTTGACCAGCACGACGACCAGATCGACGGCACCCACCTCGGCGGCCCGCGTCGTAGCCTTGACATTCACGCGACGTGAGCCGTTCGCATGGTCGACGAGCAGTCCGTCGCGCCGCATTGCGTCTACATGCGCCGCCGAGCTGTTCAGCAACCAGACCTCGTTGCCGCCTTCGGTTAGGGCCGCGCCGATGGCGCAGCCCAGCGCACCCGCACCCAGAATCGCAATCTTCACTATCGTCTCCTTGACCTGGAGATCACAATACGATCCGGTGCTCATACTGGCAATGTAATGGATACAATGAGGTCATTGCGCCAGACAATATCGCCATGAACCCGGCAGAACTCCCCGATCTGAAACTGCTGCAGCTTTTCGATCTTCTCTACGACATTCGCAGCGTCACGCGCGTCGCGGAGCAGCTTGGACAAAGCCAGCCGACTGTCAGCATCTGGCTCGGCCGTTTGCGGGAGCATCTGCAAGACCCGCTCTTCATACGAACGCCAGGCGGCATGGCACCGACGCCACAAGCCGATGCGCTGATCGGACCGTGCCGGGAGATTCTCGAATCGCTGCGGCGCTTTGCGGCGTGGGAAATCGCCTTCGATCCCGCCACCGCCAAGCGGCGCTTCCGCATCTGCATGACCGACGCGAGCCACGTCACGCTGCTGCCACGCATGCTGGCGCACGTGCGAGCGCAGGCGCCGGGAATCCGTCTCGAAGCCGCGAGGATTGACGGCAATACCGAACGCGCGCTGGAATCGGGCGAGGCCGACCTGGCAATCGGCCACGTGCCTTGGCTCGGCGGCGGCATCTACCAGCAACAGCTATACATGCAGGACTGGGTGTGCCTGATGAACCGGCATCATCCGCGCGTGCGCGGCAAGCTTGGGCTCAAGCAGTACCGCACGGAGGGCCATGTCGCCATCGCGGCAGGCACGGGGGCGCAACTGCTGGAGCAGGCGCTGGTGCGCGAGCACATCGAACGGGACGTCGTACTCGAGTTGCCGGGTTTTCTCGGGCTCGGGGCCATCATCAAGAGCACCGATCTGATCGCCACGTTGCCGCGGCATATCGGCGAGACGCTGGCGAAGGTCAATGACCTGTCGGTGCATCCGTGTCCGATACCGGTGGAGGGGTTTGCAGTGCGGCAGCATTGGCACGCCCGCTATCACCACGAAGCGGGGAATCGGTGGCTGCGCGATGTGGTGGCTCAATTGTTCAGTAGTCTGCGGTGACGTTGCGTGTCGGCTGCGGTTGTCATGCTGTGCCGGGGGGGCCTAACTTATTGCCGTTTGTGGGACTGGTTTCTCGCTGACGTCGTCTGCAACGGGAACTGCCCGTGCGGGAGTTTCCAGGCGCGCCCCAGCGTCCGACTGGCAATCCGATCGTCGCTTCTAGCGCCGGAAGCGGCCGTCAGTTGAAACAGCATTGAACGACCGCAACGGATCGCAAGTACTCATCCGACTACAGCGAGAACTGACGTTCGCGGCCTCGGAGTGTGAACGGCAAAAGAGCAGCCCTAAGCGGTCTTACCAACGGCGACGCGTGAACGTCGGCTAAGGCCGAACTCTACTCGTAGCTGGTCGGGCCAGTCTCCGTTGCCAACCAGCCATTCGGGTGACGGCTTGGAAGGATCGGTAAGCAGCAACGATTGGTCGCAGTTTCGAGCGAAGGAAAGTTCACCAGAAAGCTGCCGCACGATCCCAAACATAGCGTCGTTTCGCGCGTCCTGTGCCCGACGCGTTAGATTTCAGTCTGTTCCAAAATCTCAGGCGCGTCGTCGACTTCGATGCCAAGATACCTGAACGTGCTTTCAATCTTGCTATGGCCGAGCAACAGTTGGACGGCCCTCAGGTTCTTCGTGCGCTTGTAAATCAGGGTTGCTTTGGTGCGGCGCATCGAATGCGTGCCGTAGGCTGTCGGATCAAGCCCCGCAGTTTCCCCCCATCGACGTATCATCCGGGCGTATTGTCGGGTGGAGAGATGAGGCGATGTGGACAACCGATTGGGGAAGAGAATCCATCCGGCCTTAGGGCTGCCTTTTTCAGCCACGCGCCGACAGCCTTCCTGGTAGGTTCGGTCAGTTCAAACTGGACAGGGCGTTGTGTATTTCGCTGAACGACTTGCGCCCGCGACAAGACCTGATTGCCGTGCGTAACATCGCGGACTCGAAGACTGACAAGATCACAACCACGTAGTTTGCTGTCGATTGCAAGGTTGAACAGTGCGAGATCACGAACAGCATGAGCGTTCTGGAGATAGATCCGGATAGCCCAGACATCTTTAAGTTTCAGCGGTGGCTTCTGGCCGACCAGTTTGCCTTTGTTCCACGCCTCACGGGTTTGTTCGGTTTTCATGACAGACTCCCACAGGGATGATGGGAGTTCGATTGTGATGTCTGACCTTCACGCGCGGTTTTGCGTGGATTTGCGCGAGGCTCACAGGCGGCTAACGGTTGCCACCATGCCTCGAAGCCGTCAAACGAACCACTGGTTTGCATCAGAATGCTGCTCAATAACATACCGGTAAATTTCGGCCGTTGCTGACTTTGAGACGCGCTGGGTTCTAATTCAGCACTGTGACAGATTGCTGACCGCGCCAGCATCGAGCAGCCGGACGGCGGCTTCCTGCATCAATGAACTCACAGTCCCGATTAGGCTTATTCGACGGCTACCAACATGCGCAAGGCACCGTCACACTCCTGCGGGCCGGTGGCAGGCATCGAATAGCCGTTAATGACCCGTGCCCTTTGCAAGTCGACATATCGGCCAGTTCCGGTTGTCAAGCGCCCGTTCGGTCGTCATAGCGATCTTCCGTCTTGACTTTGACCGGGAAAGCGCTAGCACTAATGTGTGAGCACTGGAAATATCATGCCTTCCGCGCGGAAGCGCCGTACCCAGCCCGCTGCGCCCGTTCGCGCCGCGCAGTACATCCGCATGTCCACCGACCACCAGGAGTACTCACCTGTATTCCAGCGCGAAGCGATCGCACGATATGCCGCCGCGCACGGTATCCGGGTTGTGCGGGACTATGAAGATGCTGCGATCAGTGGACTGACGCTGCGTGAACGCCCGGCACTGATCCAGCTATTGATCGACGTGGAGAATCCGGCGCGCAGATTCACCAGCGTGCTGGTGTACGACGTCAGTCGCTGGGGACGTTTCCAGGATGTCGATGAAAGTGCGTTCTACGAATACACCTGTCGCCGCGCCGGTGTCGACGTAATCTATGTCGCCGAGCCGTTCGAGAACGATAGCAGTCCTGCCACGTCGATACTGAAGGCACTCAAGCGGGCGATGGCCGGCGAATTCAGTCGCGAGATGTCACGTAAGGTCTTTCTCGGGCACTGCCTGAACGTCCGGCGTGGTTTTCATGCAGGTGGCCCCCCCGGGATTGGATTGCAGCGCATTCTGGTCGGCCGGGATAACAGCGAGCGTCGGTGCCTCGCTCCGCGTGAATACAAAAGCGTACAGACTGACCGCATCATCATCGCGCCGGGGCCGCCAGGCGATGCCGCGCTGGTCCGCAAGATCTACGAATGGTATGCAATGCAACCGGTCAGCGCGGCGGCGATCGCGCGGCGCCTGAACAGCTTTGGAATAGTCAACGGTGCTGGCCGCACCTGGCAAGGCGCCAACATACTGGACATCCTGCGCAACGAAAAGTACATCGGCACCAATGTCTACAGCCGGACGACCTCGAAACTCGACCGTGGCTGGGAGCAGTTGCCGCGGGAGGAGTGGATCCGCATTCCGGACGCGTTCGAGCCGGTCGTCGACCGGCGCGTCTTTGCCGCTGTCCAGCAGAAAATGGCACGCGTCGGACGTAGACCAACACGAAGCGAGATTATTGAAGGCCTACGCAAGGTGGTCACGAGAGCAGGCAGACTCAATCAGGCAACACTGAGGCATTACCGGAGTGCGCCGTCTGTTGAACAGGTAATGCACGAATTCGGGAGTCTGTATGAGGCATACAAGATCATTGGATACCCACCGAACCTGAATCCCGAGCGGTCCGAAAACCGGTACGTCGAGCACCTGATGGAGCGGCGCGTTGCTGATGGGACGACCAACAAGCTGCGGGAGCTGGGTCATCAGGTCCGGTACGAGAAACACACGGGCACGCTGTGCATCGACGGCGCACTACGGTTGCAACTGGTCATCCGGAGCCCGTGGCTGATCCAGGGACATTTGCCGTACTGGATCGCCCGCTGGCCTGATTGCTTTGCGATTGATTTTCTCGTGTATGGCCGCATTCAGCGCGCAGGCAAGGAACTGCTCGACTTTCACATTCTCCCCCAGGGTAGTCTGCCAAAGGGCGAATACACCGTGCTGCACCGGTACGGCCAGTCGCATTTCGAACCGTACCGGCATCCCGATCTTGCATTACTGATCGAGCTTGCCGCCAACGTGCCGCTGGAAGTATTGCCGGCGACGTGCCGGCCTGCTACGAAGTAATCGTTATGCGAAAAGATCATCCGCGCACCGCAATCTGTCCTGGCGCAGAGGATGCCACGTCCGGCTGCGACGCGTCGACCCGCGCGAATTCCCGATCCTCGCCGCAGATCAAGGCCCGGAAAGTCCTTATGCTGGAGAGAGCCCGCCAACAGACGGCAATCCGGCAGATGGAAGCCGTCAGCGTCGAGCGGGTCATTGTCGGCAACGTACTGGTGGAACTCCTGTCTGATCCGGCGTTCGTCGCACTCCTGCGATCGCAGGGATTTGTCACCATGCCCCGACGCCTTCGCGATAACCTTGAAGGCCGCTCACCGTGACCGATGCCCGTCCTGCCCGATATGTTGCGCGGTCCGGCAGACAGTCAGCGGATCGCGCGTGTCCGCCTGGAATCTGCCCAGAGGCAGCCGACCAGTTGACTGGGTACAGACTGCCTGAACGGACCCTTACCGCGCTGGCTCGGATGGTGCCATCCCGCCAGATCGCTGTGGCCAGCGTGATGGTGCGGCAAAACAACTGCAGCGGCGATTTTGCGCGTGCGCTACTGGCGGCGACGCCCGCTGGCCTTCGGGCGGATGATCCACGGGGACGGCAGTCTGATCGCGACGGTGTGAGACGTCTGGCGGCCATGGAGCGTGGGCTCATCAGGGTGCAACTTGCCGCGCAGGAGCTGGCGGCAGGGTACTACGATGACCTGTTCCTGCTCGCGCTGACAGCCAGTTTTGTGGGGAGCTGGATGCGCAATGACGTGGCGAGGTTGTGGCTGCAGTCGCGATATCCCGGTAACGCGGTCACCCTCGGGCGGATGGCATCGCGATCGGAATGCGCAAGGCATGCAAAACGCCCGATGAAGCTTGCTTATGCCCCGGTGAGTACAGGATGACGACCGGTCCGCAGCCAGTAGGCCGGGTCCCGCCGTGACCTGCGGTAAAGGGTTCAACACTGGCACGCGTGCAGTGCGCAGGCAGCGGGGTCGCCGGACATTGCCGCGGGGAGGGTGCGGCGCATGCACCAACTGGTGCTATCACGACCTCCGTCGTACTCAGGCGTCGCTGTGCCGTTTATGCAACATGTGACGCGCTGGCGTTTTTTGACAGACAGCCGTCCCAGACTTTGATAGCCTTTGTCGTGGCCGGGCACCCCGGCAACAGGAGGGCTTCACCATGCTGCGATGGCTTGCAAACTGGGCTTCACATCACGCGCCCACTCCCGAGAAACAGGCGGAACGTGCACTACATGACCTGCGCATGGAACTGTTCCAGGCCGAGCAGCATGTGCTCGATGCACAGCTACGCGTTGATTACTATCGGGCCCGGCTGACCTTCCTGGAGGAGGTGGCCAGTAAAGGCATCGAGCAGGTTTCCGACGAGCGCAAAGGCCTGCACGAACCGTCGCCGGCATTGAGGCCAGGACTGAAACTGACCGCGGCGCAATAGTGTTCCGGCTCGCACCGCTGTGCGCTGTGCTCAGGATGCGAAAACGGGTCTCTGTATCAGACTGCATTGGCGGGGTCGTGGCGGCGCAGCGGTCAGCACGAGCGACGCTCCCGACGGGAAGTGCGTTCACACGCACGGTGGCGAAGAACGGTTCAACGCCATCGTCCAGCGCATTCAATGCGCATCCAATGCAGACGAACCCCATGCAGACTGAGCGGTGAGACCTGACCATCCGGCAATCGGCACCAGGTGGCGCCCATCACCGCGGCGGTCGGTTGTCGCCGCACGTCCCGACCATGCGCCACCTGACGGCAGATTACAGATCCGGAACGTCGTTCGACATGTCACTCCCTGAGAAGCTCGATGATGAGGCCCGCGCTGAACTCCTCTGCTACCTGGTGATTGGGGAGCTTGTCGCAATGGCGCGAACCGGCAGCTGGTTACGCACGGATCACCTGGTCGAGTCTTCGCGTATCTGGCTGAAAGCGAATGGAACGACATGTCATTGGCAGGATCGGATTGCGCTGGCGGCCGCAGCCGCCGAACTGGCGCCGGGCATCCTTCGAACTTTCCCGCTAACTACGGAGCGGTCGCTGGCACCGCTTTTCGCAGACGGATGGAGGCTCGACTACCGGTCGGGATGTTGCCGGATGCGAAAGCGCTCGCGCGAAATCCTGTCACCGGCTACCGAAGCGGAGAACAAGATTGCCCTTAAGGAAGCTCAGCACGATTTCGCTTGGCCTCCACCAACTGAATCAGCAGTTCATCGCGCTGTCGAAGCATTTCCGGAAAATCATACGACTCCAGTTTCGCACTAACGCCTGCCGCAATTAACTCGATGTAATCGTCCGTCTCGGGATACTTACCCAGGTCTCTGGCCCACTCGCGCTGTGCCGCACCCAGATGCTGCAGCACATGCGTAGTCCCACCAGCGCCACCAGAAGCGTGGAGATTGAGAAACGGACCCAGCAGCGCCCAGCGAAGGCCAGGACCATGGGAAATCGCCGTTTCGATGTCTTCCACGGAAGCGATCCCGCGCTCCACCAGGCTAATCGCCTCCTGCCATATCGCGGCCTGAAGCCGGTTGGCGATATGACCTTTGATCTCCTTGTTGATCCTGATGACCTTCTTGCCCGTCGACGCATAGAACGCCGTCGTCTTCGCGATGTTGTCAGGCGATGTGAGGCTACCCCCGCAGACCTCCACCAACGGAATGATGTGGGACGGGTTGAATGGATGTCCCAACACGATCCGTTCCGGGTGTTCCGCGCCAGCCTGAATCTCGCTGATCGAAAGACCCGAAGACGACGAAGCGATGATGGTCTCCGCCTTCGCCGCCGATTCGATCTTCGCGATCAGTGCCTGCTTGACGTCCAGACGTTCGGGGCTGCTTTCCTGAATGAAACCGGCATCGCTCACCGCCGCGCCCAGGTCCGTCGTGAACGTCAGATTGTCGCGAGAGGCGCCCTCCGCCAGTCCCAGTCGCTCGACCGCCGGCCAGTTATCGTCGACCCAGTTGCGCAGGCGCGATTCGGCTCCTTCGCCGGGGTCCGTTGCCGCGATGGCGAAGCCATGAGCTAGGAAGTGCGTCGCCCAGCCGGCGCCGATCACACCCGTGCCGACAATCGCGATGGTGGTGGGTCGCTTCGTCATTGCCTAAGCCTCCATGCCGACAGCTTGGATCGTCTCGCGCAGCGGCTGCAGACCGATGATTTCGCGCGCCTCGGACGGCGTCGCCGGCTCGTAACCCATTTCGCGCACGAGGCGAACCAGCCGCTCGACCAACTGGACGTTGGTCGCGAGTTCTCCATGCCTGTAGTACAGGTTGTCTTCGAGTCCGACGCGCACGTGCCCGCCAAGCAACAGCGAGTTCATCGCGGCAGGCAACTGCGCCGCGCCGATGGCGCTTACGTTGAAAACGGTGTTGCGGGGCAGGTGATCGACCATCGTCTGCAACAGCCGCGGCGTGTAGGGCAGCGCGCCCTGGAACGCATTGGCGCCGATGACGATATTGATAAAGTGCGGCGCGTCGTCGAGGCCCTCATTGATTGCGCGCTGAACGTCCTGAACGATGTCGGCAAGGCCGAACACTTCCCATTCGGGCTTGATGCCGCGCGCTTTCATCATCTCCGCGATCTGCCTGATTCGCGAAGGCGGCGTTGCCACCAGGATTTCCTTGCCGCCGAAACTCGCGATCACCGTCTGCGCGTCGAGCGTGCACATCTCGACGCCATCACCCTGCATGCCCCTCAGACGCTCTTCCCACTGGATTTCCCACAGGCCGTTGTCGAGTTCGCGAACCATGTCGCCATTGATGCCGCCGCCCGTTGAGTTGTTGAGAATGATGTCGCACTTGTCTCGGATCAGGCGGTTGATCTGGCTGTAGATCGCCGGATCGCAGGTGGCCTCGTCGTCGGGACGTCGTGCATGCACGGCAACCACACTGGCGCCTGCGTTGTAGCAGCGATACGTGTCGTCTGCAATCTCCTGCGGTTGCGTCGGCAGGGCCGGATTCATTTTCTTGCTGGCCATGCCGCCCGTCGGGGCAACGGTCACGATGACTTTGGGCTTGCTCATGCTGATGCTCTCCAGAAAAAAATGTACTGAATGTTCGTTAGTGCGCGCTGGCGCTTTCGCCTGGGCCGACTCGAAGCGCGCTTTTGGGCAGGCCGAGAAGAATCGTGAGTCCGCCGCAGATGACGAGTGCCGTCAACGCCAGAAGCCCCATTTGAATGCTGCCTGTCGCGCCCTTGATCATGCCGATCAGCGTTGGGCTGACAAACCCGCCGAGGATGCCCAGTGAACTGATCACCGCGATGCCCGCTGCGGCAGCATTACGGTCCAGATACGTCGGCGGAATCGACCAGAACAGCGAGCCACCGCCAAAGATAAAAAACGATGCAGCGCAGAGCATGACCATGACGGGAACAACAGCAGTCCCGAGATACGAAGTCGACGCCAGTGCAATTGCACCGAGTGCCAACGTTCCGCCCACATGCCAGCGACGCTCCTTGAAGCGGTCCGAACTGCGGCTGATGACGAGCACGCCCAGCGCGCCGAAGATATAGGGCACTGCCGTGTACCAGCCAATCGTCGCGATCGGAGCGATGCCAAGACCTTTGATCATGGTCGGCAGCCAGAAAGTCAGCGTGTACACGGCGCAAGCGCAGCAGAAGTAGATGAACGCAAGCACGTACGTCTTCGGGTCCGCCAGCGCCGCGGCGAGGCGTCCATGATGTCCGGCCTTCGTCTCACCACGGTGGTCGGCGTCCAGCACTCTCTGCACCAGCGTCTTCTCAGCGCTGTTCAGCCAGGACGCACGGGCCGGACCGTCCGGAAGTAAGCGATACAGCACGAATCCCAGCAGAACAGTCGGCAGCCCCTCGACGAGGAACAGCCATTGCCAGCCGTGCATGCCGCCCAATCCTTCCATGCTGCTCATGATGGCGCCCGACAGCGGGCCACCCAGTACGCCCGTAACCGGCATGCCGAAGAGGAACAGACCCGTGACACGCCCGCGGCGCTGGCTCGGATACCAGTACGTCAGATACAGAATGATCCCGGGGAAGAAGCCAGCTTCGAAGACGCCGAGCAACAGCCTGATCGCGTAGAACTGCCAGGGCGCCGAGACGAACGCGGTCGCCGCAGACGCCATGCCCCACAGCACCATGATTCTCAGGAAAGTCAGACGCGCACCGATCTTTTCGAGCAGCAGATTGCTGGGCACCTCGAACAGCAGATACGTCACGAAGAAAATGCCCGCGCCGAGTCCATACACTGCATCGGAAAACGCCAGATCGTGTTTCATCTGCAGCTGCGCATAGCCGATGTTGATCCGGTCGAGGAACGCGCAGACGTAAGCGACGAGGATGAGCGGCATGACGCGCCAGCTTATCTTCCGGAAGATTGCGTCTACCATCTCGTCTGACGAATTCCCGACAAGCGCGGCTGTGGACGGTAACGAACGAGCGCGAATCATTGCGTGTCTCCCTGACCTTGTATGACACGCATTATTTCGGGCGACTGCCTGCACGACTGTCGATGGCGCGACAGTCGCGGACAGTGTAAACACCAAGTCGTAGTGGACGCGGCGCTACCGGCCCCGATCCTGAAGCCCAGGCAGATCCAGCACGACGATGCTGCCGTATTCGGTGCGTACCAGACCCGCATTCTTGAAGCGGGTCATCGCCTTGTTGCACGTCTGCCGCGAGACGCCGGCGAGGTTGGCGAGCTCCTCCTGGGACAGTTGCAGATGCGCCGCACCGCTCGGATTGGACAGCGGATGCACCATGCCGACGAGCGCTCTGGCGACAAGGCTATCCGTATCGAGCAGGCCGTACGCCGCGACGGCGCCCATGAACCAGTGCAGCCGCTCGTTGACCCGCAACAGCAAAAAATCGTTGAACGACGGATGGTGTTCGCGAAGCCATTCGAAGGTCGCGCGCGGAATCTGCGCGACGCGGCTATCGCGTAACGCGATGAGATCCGACTCGCGCGGCAGGTTGCGAATCAGCGTGCCTTCTCCGAACCAGCTGCCGACGGACTGGCCACCCAGGGTCACCGTTTGTCCGTCGCGGGCCGTGATCGACCATTTGATCAGCCCTTCGAGCACGCCGAACCAGACATGTTGCCGCTCGCCATGATGTCCAAGAACCTGACCGGCTGAGACCGCGCGCTCGGATGCTTCAGCGCGCACGCGGGCCTTTGCGGCTTCGTCCAGCTTGCCGAACCACGACGACTGCGCGAGCAGTTCGTCGAGGGTGAGCGACACCGTGACCGTCCGCTTTTGCCTCGTCATATCGTCACTCCAAAGGGAATTGAACGACTTCGATGCGAACTGTCGCCGCATCGACAGTGTTGCGCAGGCGACCCGCGCACAATGGTTGAACTGGAAGCAGGAGCATGGACCCGTGAGTAAAGAAACTGTCTATCGTATTGACGTGCAATTCGGCGATTGTGACCCGGCCGGAATTGTTTTCTTCCCGAACTTCTCGCGCTGGATGGACGCAGCGTCGCACGATTATTTTATACATTGCGGTCTGCCGCCTTGGCGGGAGATGCAAACCCTGCCGCATTGCATCGGCGCGCCGTTGCTCGAAATGCATACGCGTTTTCACACCTCGGCAACTTACGGCGAAAGTCTGGTGGTGCATACACGAATCGAGGAATGGCGCGGCAAAGTCTTTATCCAGAGCCATCGGATCATGCGCAACGATACGCTGATCTGCGAAGGGCAGGCGACGCGCGCCCTGTGCGTCAAGCAGGACGATGGACGGTTGAAGGCCGTCCCTGTGCCTGAATTTA
This sequence comes from Paraburkholderia sp. RL17-373-BIF-A, assembly GCF_046030175.1. Lineage (NCBI taxonomy): Bacteria > Pseudomonadati > Pseudomonadota > Betaproteobacteria > Burkholderiales > Burkholderiaceae > Paraburkholderia > Paraburkholderia sp. RL17-373-BIF-A. The sequence continues at coordinate 6,384 of NZ_JARESO010000077.1, read as the reverse complement.
TCCGCGCTGCCTGCGAATCAGTCGAGAACGTGGCGTATTAGCGGAACGTGTCGGGATCCCAGGGTAAACGGCAGGAAAACAGGAAGCGCTTGGATATAGTTGGTGTACGGAGTATATTGATTGCCAGAGTAGGTTAAGACATACAGAGGACGACATCATGCAATTTCATCTCAACGGTTTTCGTACGGACGATCCGATGATCGAACCGGCCGCCGAGGGCGCGCCTCGGGTCGATCTGCCCGAAGCAGTCGACGTGCTCATCGTCGGCAGCGGTCCTGCGGGGCTCGTGCTTGCGGCGCAGTTGTCGCAGTTTCCGTCGATTACGACGCGCATTGTCGAACGTCGATTGGGGCCGTTGCTGATGGGACAGGCAGATGGTGTCGCCTGCCGGACGGTCGAGATGTTCAACGCATTCGGCCTTAGCGATCGCCTGCTCCGCGAAGCGTATTGGGTCAATGAAACCGTCTTCTGGAGACCGGATGCCGACAATCGCGGCGCGATCAGGCGTACCGGACGTGTTCAGGATACCGAAACAGGTATATCCGAGTTTCCCCATGTCATCGTGAATCAGGCGCGGGTGCAAGAGTATCTGCTCGATCTGATGCGCCGGTCCGCACAACGGCTCGAACCGGATTACGGTCTCGAGGTCATCGACGTAAAGCGCGTCGATACCGACGAGTATCCCGTGCACGTCACGTTGCGCCGCACGGATGCAGCGCAATCTGGCGAAGCAGTCACCGTTCGCGCACGCTATGTGGTGGGTTGCGACGGTGCGCGAAGCCGCGTGCGTACGGCGATCGGTCAGACGCTGAATGGCGACGCCGCCAACCACGCGTGGGGCGTGATGGATGCGCTTGCCGTAACTGATTTTCCGGACATCCGTCTGAAGGCAGCAATCCAGTCGGCGAGCAAAGGCAACCTGCTGATCATTCCGCGTGAAGGCGGCTATCTCGTGCGCTTTTATGTCGATCTCGGCGAAGTCAGACCGGAGAATCGCGACGCAATCAAACAGACCACGGTCGAGCGCATCATTGAGACTGCGCAAGGGATCCTTCATCCGTATTCACTGGACGTGAAAGAAGTCGCCTGGTTCTCGGTGTACGAGGTAGGGCAGCGGCTGACCTCGCGTTTCGACGATGCCATTGCGACCGACGCAACATCACGCGAGCCGCGCGTTTTTATTGCGGGCGATGCCTGTCATACGCACAGTGCGAAAGCGGGTCAAGGTATGAACGTGTCGATGCAGGACGGCTTTAATCTCGGCTGGAAGCTCGCTGCAGTGCTGCAAGGACGCAGTCACGCAAGTCTGTTGCGCTCGTATTCGGACGAACGGCAGCCTGTCGCACAGGAACTGATCGACTTCGACAAGGAGTGGTCCGCGATGATGGCCGCTCCGCCGAAGGACCCTGCTCGCCCCGAAGCGGGTGGTGTCGATCCCGCAGAACTTCAGGCGTATTTCGTACGCGCAGGCCGATATACGGCCGGCGTGGCGACGCGTTACCGCCCGGGCGCGCTGACGGGTGACGCGACGCATCAGTCGCTCGCACGAGGCTTCACGATCGGCACGCGGTTTCATTCGTCGCCCGTCATTCGCGTAGCCGATGCAAAGCCGATGCACCTTGGTCATGTGGCTCGCGCAGATGGCCGTTGGCGTTTGTACGCTTTCGCAGACGCAAGCGGTAAGGCACTCGATGCGTTCTGCGATCAACTTGCATCCTCGCCACACCCAGTCTTGCGCCTCGCTACACCAGCCGGCGCCGATGCGGATAGCGTCTTCGATCTGCGCGCCGTGCTGCAAACGCCTCATCGCGAAGTGCGGCTCGAAGATCTGCATGCGTCGTTGTTGCCGCGCAAGGGCCGGTATGGACTGATCGATTACGAGAAGGCATTTACGAGTGATGCCTCGACTGATATCTTCGACGAGCGCGGCATCGATCGCGAACGGGGGGCGCTCGTCGTTGTCCGACCGGATCAATACGTGGCGCACGTGCTCCCGCTCGACGCCTTCGCCGAATTGAACGCGTTTCTGAAGTCGATTTTTCTAACCGATCCCATTTCGCAGAACTACTAGCCAGTGCCGACCAAAACCGATCACCCCGACGAGCTTTCCCGATTCACCGGCAGTCTGGTTCGACGCGCTCAGCAGCGGCATCTGGCGGTATGGCAGAGCCAGGTGTCCACCGAGATCACGAGCGTCCAGTACGCGGCGCTCGAAGTCCTTCATCGGACGCCGGGTGTCAACCAGCGTCAACTCGGGGATGAACTCGACGTAGACCGATCGACCATTGCGGATCTTGTCGCACGTATGGTTCGAAATGAATTGATCGAACGCTCCAACGATCCCGTCGACAAGCGTAGCTATGTCCTGTTTCTCACGCCTGTGGGCAAGAAGCAGCTTTCGACGTTGCGCCGACGTGTCGAAGAGGTGGAGCGCATTCTGACTGCGAAGCTGTCGTCGTTGGAAACGCAGGAATTGCGGCGTCTGTTGTTGGCGCTGTTGCCGCTTGACGAATAGCGCATTCGTTGCGGAGTGGCTGACTTAACCCGTAACGGAGGTGGAAAATTGAGCGCGCAGAAAGTTCTTGTGACGGCGGGTGCGTCAGGCATCGGTCGGGAAATCGTCCGTGCTTTCGCGAATAACGGGGCAAAAGTGTTCGTGGTCGACGTCGACGCGAGTGGATTGTTGGCGCTCGGCGCGGAATCGCCGGACATCGACACTGCAGTCTGTGACATGGCCAGTCGTGCCGATATCGAACGCGTGGTGCCGGATGCCGTTCGAGCTCTGGGCGGACTGGATGTACTGGTGAACAACGCGGGCATCTCGGGGCCGACATCATCGGTTGAGAACTACGATCCCGATGCCTGGGATGCCGTCATGCAGATCAACCTGAATGGCACCTTCAACGTCACCCGGCTCGCGATCCCTCATATCAAGCAGTCGCGAGCGGGGTCGATCATCGTGATGTCGTCGGTGGCGGATCGTTTCGGTTATCCGAATCGAAGCGCGTATTCCGTCAGCAAGTGGGGCTTGATCGGTTTCACGAAAACGCTTTCGCGCGAACTCGGCGAGTCCAGCGTGCGTGTCAATGCAATCCTGCCCGGTGCTGTGGAGGGCGAGCGTATCGAGAGAGTTCTGGCGGGACGCGCGCACGTGAGCGGGCGGTCCGTAGACGACGAGCGACGGGACGCAATGTCGATCCAGTCGTTGCAACGCTTCGTCGATCCACGGGATATCGCGGCGATGGCGGTCTTCCTTGCATCGGACGCAGGCAAGTCGATCTCAGGGCAGATGCTGCCCATCGATAACGACATGCAGCAGGCGTCCTGAATTGCTAGTCCGTCAACCCGGGCCGTCGCTCGTAGCGGCAAGAAGTGGCACGACGAAGCGGCTGGTCTGCCGGTCGGCGAGAATGGGAGTGCCAGATCGGCGGGGGGCGCGATGATTCCATGACGATATCTCGCGATACTTCGTCACCTGACGTCTCACCTACTGCCTGCCACATTGTGACATTTACGCAGGTATGCCAGCGACAGCACGGTAAGGTAGACCCGTTGGTGTGTCAGAAGCGTCGATCCCGCGACAGCGTTCTCTATTGATGTTAAATCCGTCGCAAAACGCAACTAACCGTCAGCCCGCCGCGCGTCACCGTTACTATTCAACTGCTGGCTTTGCATGATACCAGGGCACCTTTAGGGGTAATGGACCGCGCACATTGCCGCGATGCTGTGATCCTGCCGGTGAGCCAGCATCACGTTGCCCGGGGCGATCGTACTTTCCGTGACAAATCTGGCGGTTTGATCCTGAAAATCCATGTGGATCAACAACTTCCAAAAATCACCGAATGCGAGTAAGTCGCAGAGCGGCCGAGCCCAGCTGCAAGCGGTTCTTCACCCTAATACCGCCAGATTTTGCACGATTCGCACGATTACCCCATTAGCGTTGTCGTGATCGAACCAGGCGGCGTTGAATCCGAGTGGGCGGAGATCGCCACTGAGGAGGCACGCGATATTCTGCTAATGGTGTCTATGCCAGCCTTGTCAATAGCTTCGGGAAAATCCAGGAACAAGGGAAACTGCCGCCTCCAAAGGTGATTAGTGACCTTGTCCTAAAGGCACTCAGGGCAAGGCACCCCAAGCCTCGTTACCACGGTGGCCATCTAGCTGCCCCGTTGCTCTTCCTCCGCCGGCATTTGTCCGACCGCATGTTCGATCGCCTTGTATCGATGGCCCTCAATCGGTGACTGAGTGCAACTGATGCATCAATCGAATTTATGAGTCAGATTTTCCGGTGCCCGTCTGATTGGTTCAGTTTCGCTCGGCTGCATGGCGTCTGTCTCTCCGATCCGGAGTAGTGACTGCTGAGCAACGCCGCGACAAGAATATAGCTATGCGAAGTAGCCTGAGTCGGACTCCCGCGCCACTAGCTGGCTGCGGCTGCTCAAACGAGTGCTGCTGGATAGGCGTCGTCGTTTTTGTTTCGCAATAGCCCCTCGACTCACGTTAAATGAAAGACGGGTGTTGATAGAGGACCTCCTGTCGCTGTAGATCTTTGACGGGAGCCGGCCGTGCGTGACGTCGCGTTTTTTGTGTAGCCGGACTATTCGATGATGGCACTATCCGTGGTTATGGCTTTCGACGTTGCCAATTATGTGGCTGAAGCGCCGCCGTACGAACTCCATTTCGTTTCACCGCCAGGCAGCGCTGGCGCATATGACGCGCGATGGCCTGCTTTCGATGGTGAAACGGGACGGCCAGCTTCATTGACCTAAAACTGCTCCTTAAAGGGGCGAAGGTCCAGTTCCTGTGTCCAGGCAGAGCGTTGTTGCGTGTGGAGGTGCCAATACCCATCGGCGATTGCCTCTGGGGCTAAGAGCCCACCTTCGCCACGTTCCCTTGCAGCATCGGGATACAGAGTTCTCAGTCGCTCACCATCAATACCGCCGTCAACGAGGACGTGGGCAACATGCAAGCCTTGCCAGCCATACTCTCGTGCCATGCTCTGCGAGATCATCCGTACGGCGGCTTTTGATGCGGCGAAATGACCAAAGCCCGGCCTGCCTCTCAGACTCGCTGAGGCGCCCGTGAAGATGAGGGTTCCTCTGCCAAGCGGAACGAGCCGCCGCGCGACTTCCCGGCCAACAAGAAATGCGCCAATCGGGCCCGTACCCATGAACGATGCGAAATCAACGAGCGACATGTCGCGAAAATCGATCCGTTTGTTGTTTCCGACGTTGTAGGGGGAGGAACAAGGTAAGTGCGAATTCCTATCATAAGCGTCAAGGTTATATAGACCGGAAAGTTCATGCTGTTTCAGGGCGGTTCAGCTTGAATCTTATCTTTCGGCGAAGGCATTCCGGATCTGCTGGGCACGCTTGACTTCGTCGCTGTGCAGGTAGATCGACGTCGTCGCAATCGAGGCATGACGCAGGTTATCCCGTACCGTGGTCAGTTCGGCGCCGCGAGCGAGGGCGTGGGTTGCGTGGGTGTGCCGGGTCCAGTGCGGGCTCGCGCGACGCAGCTTCTCCGCGAGCACCGGATTGTCGGCCTTGATAACTTCCGCCGCTTTCGCAAAAAACCGCCGTGTGATCTCCCATAACCGGACACCGCTGATGCCTGCCGCGCTGTCCTGCTCGAGGCTGCCGATGAGAGGCGTATCGTGATACCAGCGGGCCGGCGTGACCGGCAGCCTTCGCTCCACCAGGTAGCGGTCCAGCGCAGTACGGGCCAGTGGTGGCAGCGCGACCTTGCCCGCCTTGCGCCCTTTCCCGATGATGCTCAGCCAATGATCGCCCCGGGCATCGGTTTCGACGTTGCCGAGACAGGCGCCGACCAGTTCGCTGACGCGCAGGCCGGTCGCATACGCTAAGTCCAGCGCAAAGCGCAGGCGTTGCGCAGCCGGCGCTTCCCAGCCATACGACCACTCAAGTCCGTCAGCAATGGCGCGCACGAGCATCCACTCGCCCTCGGTAAAGGCGTGGGACGTGTCGAGCACGCTTGAGCGGCTGGTGCCGCGCACCTTGACGCCGGCGAAAGGATTGGCCAGGAGATAGCGCTGCTCGATCAGCCAGCGGAACATCGCGCCGAGTACGGACAGCGCATAGGCGGTTGAGCGGGCCGACAGCCCACCGGAGAATGGTCGCCACTCCGGCGAGGTGCGCGGGCGCATGGGTCCCACCCAGCGCTCGCGTGGCGTCGGCCGACGCAGAAAACTCCGGTACGCAATTGCATCCTCCGTCGTCAGCGACGACAGGGCCCGCTCACGGTCCACGATCGCCCAAAGGATCAGGCGTTCCGCTTCCTTACGGTAGGCTCGCTGCGTCGCAGGGGATTCGTGCAGCGACAGCCACGCCTGCACGGCGGCGTAATCGTTGTTGGCGTCGAGCG
>NZ_JARESO010000076.1:0-34155 GCF_046030175.1 Paraburkholderia sp. RL17-373-BIF-A | reverse complement strand
TGGTTCCGGTCGACCGTGTAGGCGCCACGCAGGGCAAACGCGCGCGACAACACGCTCATATCGGCGAACGAAACGAGAGCGATAGCGATCGCGGCGCCACTCAACTCCCGTACGTCATGCAGCGACACAGCGGGAAGACGAACCGCCGCCAAACCTTCTGGTAGCCGGCCTACGACCGCGATACCGACACGGGCTTCCGGTTCCATGAACCAGACCGCCACGGTTGCCGTGGCCACGGCAATCAGGGTGGCGGGAAGCGCAGCCGCATACCGTTTGAGCAACACAATTGCCCCCAGGCACGAAACGCCAATGGCGCAAGCAACCCAGTTTATCTTCCCGGCGACGACACCCTGGAAGACCCTTGTTACCTCGTCGAGGAACGTGCCGCCCGGAACCGCGAAACCGAGCAATCTGGGAAACTGGCTCACGAACAGCGTGAGCGCAATGCCATTTAGATAGCCATACTGGATCGGTTTCGACAGCAGATCAGTGATAAAGCTCAGCCTGAGCAGGCCGATCAACGCACAGCAGATTCCAGACAGGATCGCCAGCGTACCAGCAAGCGCGAGTGCCGATTCTGGCCGGCCGCCGGCGAGAGGAACGATGGCAGCGGCAATCAACGCAGTCAGTGCGGAATCGGGGCCGAGAACGAGGATCCGGCTGGGTCCGAAAATAGCGTAGGCGAGCAGAGCGGCGATGCTTGCATACAAGCCGCCGACGCCGGGCAGCCCGGCGGCCTGCGCAAAGCTCAGTCCGGTTGGTACGAGTACGGCAGTCAGCACGATGCCCGCGAACACGTCCTTTGCGAACCAGTCACGCTCATAAGTTCGCAACGTAGCGACAGCCGGTATCCAGCGGCATACGCCCGTGGAAGCCGGAGCCGGGTCACGCGGCGGGAGCGGAAGACGCTTCATGTTCGGATCTGTAGATCGGGCTTCGGGGGCGGTGGTCGATCAGCGCAAGCGCATGCCGGCATAACCCGGCTTTCGCAAGAACCACGCCACTTGTGTGTGTCTGGATAGGTCATCGCGGGGGCGACCTCCGTTTGACGTGAGCTACGAGGGCGCCTCTACGCTCGATCTATCTGGCACCTTAGTAGATAGTGACAGGTTTCCCCATTCATGCATGGAATTCGTCGTTTGAACGGGGCTGGTGCGCTCATTGGGAGTAGAGGTCGCAGAAACTCCACTTCGTCGCCTCCACCTTGACCGATGTCAACGACTGGCTCCACTGCAGTGCCAACATGGGCTGTGAAACGCGGCTGCAGCTTTGCCGCACGACCGGATCTACCCGCAGGAGCGCAGATGAGCAAGCTTGAAATGTTTGAGCCGGCGATGTGTTGTCCAAGCGGCTTGTGCGGGGTCGACGTCGATCCGGTCCTGGTTCAGTTCAACGCCGACCTTCAATGGCTGGCGGATCACGGTGTCGAAGTGATCAGGCACGGCCTCGGACACGATGCGGCTGCATTTACCGCCAATCCTGGAGTGGTCCGCGAAATGCAGGCCGGCGTGGACCGCCTGCCCATCGCGATGGTGGACGGCAAGATCATCTCGATTGGCGCCTATCCATCGCGAGTTCAATTGATTCAGAAGATGGGTCCCAAGATTTCCGCCGCCGAAAAGCCGCACATAAGAGCGGGTGCCTGTGGCTGCAAGCCCGGCGAATGTTGAGGGACACACTGACATGACGCTACCTGCCGCTAACACTCGCCATCTCTTCTTTACCGGAAAAGGCGGCGTTGGTAAGACATCACTTGCCTGTGCAACGGCCCTGCGATTGGCCGAAGACGGCAAGACCGTGCTGCTGGTCAGCACCGACCCGGCATCCAATCTCGACGAGGTTCTCGAGACCCCGCTCTGCGGGCAACCAACGCCCGTCAGTCAGGTCCCCAACCTCCATGCGCTGAACATCGACCCGGAGCGTGCTGCAAGCGCATACCGCGAACGCATGGTCGCCCCCTATCGAGGCATACTCCCCGATGCAGCCATCCGCAGCATGGAAGAGCAGTTTTCTGGCGGCTGCACCGTTGAGATTGCCGCGTTCGATGCGTTTGCCAACCTGCTCGCAGGTAGCGTCATCACGAACGCTTATGACCACGTCATCTTCGACACGGCGCCTACGGGGCATACATTGCGCCTGCTGACGCTGCCGTCCGCGTGGAGCAATTTCCTGTCGACGAACACGACGGGAAATTCATGCCTTGGACCGCTTGCAGGTCTCGAGCCCAACAAGCAACTGTACGCAGCGGCCGTTGCCGAACTGACCGACCGCGACCACACCACGGTGGTCCTTGTCGCCCGTCCAGATACGTCGGCATTCCGTGAAGCCGAGCGTACCCGTATCGAACTGGCGGACCTCGGCGTCAGGAACCTGGTACTCGCTGTCAACGGTGTGTTCAAAGCGACTTCACCAGACGACGTCATCGCCCGCGCGATGGAAGCGCAGCAGGCTGCCGCCATCGAGGCCATGCCGCGGGGGCTCGCAGCACTGGAGCGAAGTCAGACAGGGTTCATTCCGATGGGACTGGTTGGCCTGCGCGCGCTAAAGGCCTATCTGCACCCCGAGCAGATTGCCGCCCCCCAGACGGTTCCCGGCTTAAGCGTCGAGTTGCCAGGCGGCCTTCTGCCACTCATCGACGAGCTCGAGAAGACCAGACATGGCCTGATCATGACGATGGGCAAGGGCGGCGTCGGCAAGACAACGGTGGCAGCTGCGATAGCGCTTGAACTTGCACAGCGCGGCCATAACGTCCTGCTTTCGACGACAGACCCCGCTGCTCATGTGGCATGGACGCTGCAGGAGTCACTGCCTGGTTTGAGCGTGAATCACATCGACGCGGCGCTAGAAGTCGACCGTTACCGCAATGAAGTTCTCGCCAGGGCCGGCGCTTACCTCGATGCGCAGGCGAAGGCAATGCTTGAGGAAGACCTGCGCTCGCCATGCACTGAGGAGATCGCGGTTTTTCGTGCCTTCGCTCGCACGGTGGACGAGGCTCGGGACTCTTTCGTGATACTGGACACGGCCCCGACCGGACACACCATTCTGCTGATGGACTCGGCGGAGGCCTACCATCGCGAAGTCATGCGCACACAGGGTGATATGCCGGAGGCAGTCCGCCAGCTTCTGCCGCGGCTGCGTGACCCTGAGTTCACGCATGTGTTGATCGTGACGCTCGCAGAAGCAACGCCGGTGCATGAAGCGGAGCGCCTGCAAGCTGACCTTCGGCGAGCCCAGATTGAGCCGTATGCGTGGGTCATCGACCAAAGCCTGCTTGCAAGCGGAACCCACGACCCGGCACTCGCTGAGCGAGGGCGTTATGAAGCGCCATTCATCGAGCGAGTGATCAAGCAGGACGCAAAGCGGTCGGTGTTGCTGCCGTGGCAGGCCACCCCACCCGTTGGCCTTCACGGGCTCGAAGAGTTATCGCGCGGACATTGACTGGTATGCAAGGTCTGCTTCGCGCAGCAATTGCTGCTACAGCGCATTCAGCGGAATCTTCAGATAGCTGATGCCATTTTCCTCGGCGGGTGGAAACCCGCCACCCCGTATGTTGACCTGCACCGACGGCAGAATCAGCGTGGGCATTGCGAGGGTCGCGTCACGCGCTTCGCGCATGTGTACGAACTGTTCTTCCGTTACGCCGTCATGCACATGGATGTTATGCGCACGCTGCGCTAGCACCGTGGTTTCCCACTCGGGTTCCCGGCCCTCGGGTGGATAGTCGTGGCACATGAAGAGCCGGGTGTTGCCCGGCAGGTCCAGCAACTTTCGAATCGATCTGTATAGCCTGTGCGCATCGCCGCCGGGAAAGTCACAACGTGCGGTACCGACATCCGGCATGAACAGCGTATCTCCCACGAAGAGCGCATCGCCAATCTTGTAGGCCGTGTCGGCGGGGGTGTGACCCGGCACATACAGCGCTTTTGCAGTCACACCACCAATGAAAAACTCCTCGTCTTCGCGGAAAAGATGGTCGAACTGGGAGCCGTCTGTATGGAATCCGGGTTCCAGATTAAAAAGCTTCTGGAAGACTCCTTGAACAAGGCGAATGTGCTCCCCAATCGCAATCCCGCCGCCGAGCTCACTGCGCAAATAATGCGCTCCCGACAGGTGGTCGGCGTGCGCGTGGGTTTCCAGAATCCATTGCACCCGCAGACCATGCTGGCGAACGAACTCGATGACCTTGTCGGCGCTTGTGGTTGAAGTGCGTCCTGCTTTCGGGTCGTAGTCAAGGACCGGGTCAATGACTGCGCATTCCTGATATCCGGACTGGAAAACCACGTAAGTGACCGTGCCGGTGGCTGGGTCGAAAAACGGTTGAACGATGGGTCGCATCCTGATCTCCTCAGATGCTATTCATTCTATTCACAAACAATTTATTGTTCAATATAATATAGATGCGTAAATTATTGGATATTGAGATGAGGAAGAAGTCCGCCCCAATCGACCTTGCAGTGATGCACGCCGCGGCAGAGAAGGCGTGTGCGTTACTGAAGGTTCTGGCCAATCCTGACCGGTTGCTGCTGATGTGCCAGCTATCTCAGGGCGAGTTGTGTGTGAGCGACCTGGAGGAGCAGTTAGGCATACGTCAGCCCACGCTTTCGCAGCAACTCGGCGTCCTTCGTGATAACGAACTCGTCGAGACACGCCGGGAAGGGAAAAGCATCTTTTATTCCATCGCGAGCAAGGAAGCAATTGCAGTCATGAACGTGCTGTACGACCAGTTTTGTGCCCAATGAAGATGAGGAGCGGCCATGTCAATTGATATCGCGAGTTTCACGCCTGGCCCGTCACTGACTGGCGGCCTTGCGATTGGCGCCGCGGCCGCCGTGCTTGTTCTTTTCAACGGGCGTATCGCCGGCATCAGCGGTATTCTCGGCGGCCTGCTGGGCTCGCCACAGAAAGATGCGGGATGGCGTGTCGCTTTTATTGCAGGGCTTGTAGGGGCACCTGTGCTGGCAGGTTTTCTGGGTAATCCGATAGCGCCCGATATCCAGGCTGGATGGAGCGAAATACTCATAGCAGGCTTTCTGGTAGGCATCGGCACGCGTTACGCGAGCGGTTGCACGAGCGGCCATGGTGTCTGCGGCATCTCGCGCGGGTCCATCCGTTCGCTTGTCGCGACGGCAACATTCATGGCAAGCGGTTTTGTGACCGTGTTCGTGTTCAGACATCTGCTGGGAGGCTGAAATGGGTTTGATCGCTGCTTTAATTTCCGGGCTTCTGTTCGGCGTCGGTCTGATGGTGTCTGGCATGGCCAATCCGGCGAAGGTGCTGGGATTTCTCGACATCGCGGGGCGCTGGGACCCGTCTCTTGCATTCGTGATGGCCGGGGCGATAACCGTCGGCTCTATCGCGTTCCTGTTTGCAAAACGCCGCAGAAAATCACTGCTGGGTCTGCCGATGCAGATTCCGGCTAACTCATCCGTGACCTTGAGACTGGTCCTGGGAAGCGCGGTGTTCGGCGTCGGCTGGGGGCTTGCAGGATTTTGCCCGGGACCCGCGCTGGTCGCACTGGGCGCGGGCTTTCCCAAGGCTTGGGGTTTTGTGGCCGCAATGGTCGGCGGCATGATTGTGTTCGAGTTCCTTGAGCGTGCGAAGCTTAGCCGCCAGCATGCCTGACCTGTTGCGTATACGTTGAGGAGGCGTTTAATGAAAGCGGCTACATTGCTGACGTCTGCTATGGTGATAGCAGGGCTGAACACACCGCTCCACGCGTTAGCCGCAGACGCTGAACGCCAGGCCGAGGTAGCGCAGCGCGGGGCAGAGGTCATGCCCTTCAACCTCAAGGCTACGACTCACATCTTCACCAGATCGGAAGATGGCGGGAGCCAGCGCGTCGTTGCGGAGGATCCATTGGACGAAGTCCAGATCAGGCTGATCCGAACGCACCTGCGTGAAATCCGGGCCGAGTTTCGGCGTGGCAACTTTTCGGCGCCAGCCCGGATTCACGGCGCGGACATGCCGGGTTTATCGCAGCTCGGAGCGGCAAAGCCTGGTCAGATATTGATTGCGTACAGGGACGTGGGCGGCGGAGGCGAACTTATCTTTCGCAGCAGTGACCCTGGATTGGTATCCGCGCTTCACGTGTGGTTCGATGCACAGCTCTCGGACCACGGCACCGATGCGATGGACGGACATTTGGCGCATCACCCCGGTATGGTGCAGCCGGGATCTGAATAGCATCGCGCGCTCCGGGCGAATGAGTTGTGCGATTCACACAGATGAGTCTTGGAAAACAGATACGTCGGGGCCCGTTCAGGACGAAAACTGCTCAAACGCTCCAAGCGCATGGGTGGCGTACATCATCGACGGGCCGCCGCCCATATAGCCAGCGGTGCCGAGCACATCCTCGACCTCGGATCTCGTCGCGCCGAGCTTCACAAGAGTTTGCACGAGAAAACCGATGCAATCATCGCAACGACAGGCAATCGCAATCCCCAGTGCCACTAACTCCTGCGTGTTCCGGTCCAGTGCACCGCCTTTCGTACCTGCAGCGGCAAGCTGGCCGAATGCATTCATCAGATCAGGTTGCGAAGTGCTCATCGCCTGCATTTGAGAAGCAACTGCGTTCTTGGGTTCATTGTAGTCCGGGATGCCGCTCATCTCTGCTCCTGTTGCCTGGCTAGCGTTGGAAACCGGCCGATTGACGGCAGGCGATGCTTCGGAACCTCCCGGTAACCAAAGTTTCGCTCGACGTTAATACATTTACTGCGTTCCAGCAGGTGGCGGTCCCATCCGGTACTGTTGCTGCCACATCATGTTGTTCCATCATCTCCTGCTGCATCCGCAGGTACTGGTCAGTCATGCACTGCCGCTACCGAAGTTGCCCGGGCGTCATGTGCGAATAATACCCACCCATATGTCCCCCGCCCTGCCCTGCGCCACCCATCATTCCGGGGCCCATCATCCGGGCACCCCACGTATCATGCATGATGGACATTGCACTCTGCATGGTGGCCCAATGTTCATCGAGCAGCTGGATACGGGAATCTATGTCTTGTCCTCGGCCGGCCGCGTCGCGGCCGAATCGTCTGTAAGAAGATAGCCTATATCCGGACGCCGATGCGGGCCGCTTCGCGCCACCGTGTGCATTAGGCAGCACTGGGAACCGGAAATCACCTTGCCGCGAGGTCAACGACAATAGTCGCTTTACGCCAGCGGGAACATTCAGCCGTTGGCTGACGCCCACTATGGCAGAATCCTCTCAACGCATTCGAGACTAGAATTTCCGGTTGCCCATTCTTCTAAAGCCAGGTCAAATTTCAACCGTACAACGTCAGGTCGCGAGCGTTAGTTCGGTCTCTGGGAAAACTGGTATGACAAACCCACAGGATAAAGCCGAATCCGACGAGGATTTAGCTCAGATGATAATAGGCCATGGGCCCTGCACCTATCTATTGCTACTCTTACTTGGCTTGATCATCCTGTCTCCCTATCTTGAGGAGGGCATAGTCGCTCGCACGCTGCTCGGCATTCTGTTTTCGACCGTACTGCTAGTGGGCGCTTTCGCCACCAGGCAGACTCGGCGGGGGTTCATCTTCAAACTATGTTTGGCTCTGCTTGGCGTTGTCCTTCAATGGGCGGCGTTGTGGACTGAGAGTATCGCGATTCTGGACCTTGCCGGGATATCTTATGCCGCGTCTCTTGCAGTCGCCATTAGCGGAGTGCTCCGCTATATTCTCAAGCGCGGGCAAATTACGGCCGACAAGCTGCACGGTGCGCTTGCCGGCTACATCATGCTGGCCATCGTCTGGGCCTTCATCTACACGGTGATTGAGAGATCCAGCGCTGGCTCATTCGGTCCTGCCCGCCTTGATTTCACACAGCCCGGCACTTTTTTCAAACTATTCTATTTTAGCCTCACGACGCTCACGACCACTGGTTACGGGGATGTCATCCCATTGACCAACCACGCCCGGTCATTTGTGATGATCGAAGAGTTTGCAGGCGTGTTTTACGTCGGTGTCCTGATCGCGCGGCTTGCCGGTCTCTATCCGTCGACTCAGACCAAGTGACTCTCGATCGGCCTTAGCCACCACCAGGCATTGGTCATTGGTGTCTGCGCACAGTCTGCATTGGGCGCTGCGGGGCTGAACTCCCGACCGCTTCGAGGTGCCGTTTTTTGATCCCGTTAGCGTAGACCGACGCAAAAGTGTCAACGTTCCGGCAGTAAATGTGTCAATCTGCCTAAACTTCTTACTGACAGGGGTTTGGCCATTGTTCTGGTGCGTGCCAACAGGCGAACTGGCATGTCGCCGACTCGCTCCGAGCGCATTGACAGCCGAAATTTTCCCGGACGTCGCTGGTGCCATCGAACGAAGCGAGGCGTCAAAGCTCGCTTGGGCCACTACAGTAACCCCCGCTCGATATAGACGCGCGTGATCGCCCGTCGATGCTCCCCCGGCATCGGTTGTACCCTGTCCGGGGACCATTTCTTACTGCCGTACCTTGCGCCGCAGTCTGCACAGCGATATGGTGTCTCGAGAAGTCGCACGTTTAGCAGATATGGCGCTTTATACCCGCACCTCCGGCATGCCACCTCGAGAGGCAACGAATGCGCAGGGCAAACACTAACCCTTTCAATCTGGTAGAGCGCGCTGTGATACCCGCAAGCGATGCATCGGCGGCAGTAGCGGAATGACTCGCTGCAAGGCCGATGCTGAAGTGCCGGCAGGAGCGCAGCACGCAGTGCTTTCACCGGCAGATCAAGGGTGCTGCGTAAGCGTTCAAGCTCGATTGCTTCCAGTTGCGGCACCACCCTTTCGTACGGATCCACACGCGGCCCCATCAGTTGGGCGAGAGCGTACCCGGGAAGGGCGTTGGCCGTCTTGAACTTCCACAGGATCGAAACGATTGACTCGTACGGCTCGAGCCATTTCCTGTTGAAAACGTACCCGAGCGCGGGCGTTAGCGAGCGCTCCTCAAGCGTGAGAATTGGAAAACTCAGCCGCGTTAGCTTCGCAACGCTAAGCGGCGGCGATGAGGACGCGACCGGTTGCATGGCGTGATTGAACATAGCCGCAGTGATGTACCGCGTAGGCCCACAAAGCGGGTTCCGGACAATAGCCGAGCCCGTCCTTGGGGTATGAGCAAGGTAAGCGTAATTTCCTATCATAGGACTTCTGGTTATAAAAACAGGCCGGATCATTTCAACGAGACCTGGTAACACGTTTTTTTTCTTGCGCTAATCTGAGCGGCCCTCTGCGACCAGGAAGACTCGCATGGCAACCATCGAGCGCACCGCGTATCCGCGTTTCCCCAAGTTTTTTGCTACACGGGACCTGCAAACCTGCTACCCACCGCAGCCGGACGAACTCGATTGGGCTCGCCGTTCGACTCGGGGTGAACGACCTAGACTAGGCCGATTCTGTTGAAAAAGTCGTGTTTCGATTTGAGGTACGGGCTTTTGCAATACGTTTCGTGCTGGAAAGTTCAGGGAGGCGGCGGTCCTGCAAGGTGCGACGCCCTCCGTTTATCGTCATGTAGCTGCCTGGTTTGTCTGCTTACCGTCAGGCATGAGCCACTTGGCCATTCTTCGCAGATTTTGCGCAGTTGCTGCCATCAGAAACTCATCATGGGCACCGCTTGGACCACGCAGTCGCAAGCGATCAAGTTTGAGGATGCGTTTGAGGTGGGCGAAGAGCATTTCCACCTTCTTGCGCTGCCGGCGCGACTGTTTGTATTCTGGGGTTGTCGCGATGCGCCTCGCTTCATCACGTGCAGCTTCATGGATGCTGCGCACGATTTTGCGAAACTGCATATTCGGGCAACATCGATCCTTCATCGAACAGCCATCACAGTCCATCTGACTTGCTCGGTAGACGATGGTGTCTGCTTTCGTGATGTGCGTGCGTGGATTCTTCAGTGGACGCCAGTCGCTGCGTAGCGCGTTTCCCGCAGGACATCGATACTCGTTGGCCTGTTCATTCCAGATGAATTCGCTACGTGAGAACGTATTGTCCTTGCGCGTTGTTTGATCCCAGACCGAGACGTGCGGCTCGATATGTTTCTCGTCAACCATCCAGCCAAGCAGCGCCGCTGTGCCGTATGCAGTGTCACCTACCAGTCGGCGAGGCTTCAGGTCCCGCTGGTGTTCAACACGATCGATCATTGTCCGGGTTGATTCGACCTCTTGGGACTGGTTCGCCGGCGTCGCTTCAACGTCAACAATGATCCCTGCCTGCAGGTCAATCAGGTAATTCGTCGAGTAGGCAAAGAACGCGGGACCACCCGGTGCAGCCGTCCATCGTGCAGCAGGATCAGTCAGGGATATCTTCTTTGGAGGTGTCGAAGACGCTGCTGGCTCTGACGTGTCCGCTTCCACCGGATTGGTTCGCGCCAGTGCCTCAAGATATTCCCGCACAGCCCGGCTCTGGCCGTCGGCACGTCCCCAGTCGATAGGTTCTGTTCCCGGCACTCCGTTCGCACGACTCGCGTCGGCCTTGATGATGCTTGCGTCAATCGCGAATCCCTCACCCTTGACAAGCCCCTCGGCCATGCAGCGGCTCAGCACGGATTCGAACACGTGACGCAACAGATCGCTATCGCGAAAGCGCCCGTGACGGTTCTTTGAGAACGTCGAATGTTCCGGTACGGCATCCTCCAGACCTAACCGGCAGAACCAGCGGTATGCGAGATTCAGATGCACCTCTTCGCATAGACGTCGTTCGGACCGGATGCCAAAGCAGTAACCCACGATCAACATGCGGATCATGAGCTCCGGGTCAATTGATGGGCGCCCCATCTGGCTGTAGAACGGCGCGAGATGCTGGCGCAGATCTCGCAGATCAAGGAAGCGATCGATGCCTCTCAACAGGTGCGATTGCGGGACGCGGTTGTCGAGGTTGAACGAGTAAAAGAGCTTGTCCTGTCCGCTATCCAATCGACCCATCATGACGATTCACTCCCGTCGTTCGATGTCTCCCAGGATACCCAACATTCCGCATCTACAAAGACTTTTTCAACAGAATCGGCCTGCTGGTGTTGCTCAAAGTCTTCCAGCAGATGCATCATTTCCCCGCACTGGACAGCATTCCGGCATCGGTGGTCGAATACGTGCGGGCGGCGGCGGACATTGATTCCGCGGTTCAGTTTGGCTATGACACGCAGACGTCACCGACCCTCTTCCGGCACTACCTGACAATTCGTGAATACCTCGGCGTCAAGCCCTACTATGGAACCGACGCCAATTTCATCGCGACACGCGCGGCGCACACGGCAGCCCTGTCGATGGACCAGCCCGTCGACATCATCAACGCCACGATTGATGAGCTTATCGCGCAGAACGTTGAACTCCCGGCGTTCTCAACACTTGACCGCATCACCGAGCAGATCCATGCGAAAACCCAGACGCGGTTGTTCAGGCGTGTTGCCCGGCGCCTTACCGACGGGCAGAAGCGCGACCTTGACCGCCTGCTCGCGCGAGATCTGACGAGTCGCCAGAGCGCCTACAACCGTATCAAGCGCCACGCGAAGCGGCCGTCCCGCCAGCATCTCGATCTGCTGATTGACCAAATCACCTGGCTTGATGAACTTGGCGACTTTAGCAACGTGATCGCGGGAATTCCTGCTTCGAAGCTGCGCTCGCTGGCAACCCAGGCCATGAGCCTTGATGCTGCCAACCTTAAAAAGGACACCCTGCCGGAAAAGCGCTACACGCTGATTGTGGCATTACTCAACCGCATGCGTGTGCGTGCCCGCGACGATCTGGCGGACATGTTCGTGCGCCGCATGGGAGCGATTCACAACGGGCAAGCGAAGAACTGGAGATCATCCAGCGCCGACAGCGCACCCAGGTGGAAGATCTCGTTGTCCTGCTTGACGGGGTGGTCGACATCCTAGTCGAGCAATCCGACGAGACGACCGTTGCGAAGTCGATCCGCCAATGGCTTGCGCCGAGAGGTGACCTCGAGCCGTTGCGCGAGAGCTGTGCCGCAGTGCGCGCGGTCAGCGGTGGCAATTACCTCCCACTGCTGTGGAAACATTTCCGCGCACATCGCCCGGTTATCCTTCGACTCGCCCGCACGCTCGAATGGGATTCGACCAGCCCGGTGCGAACGTTGCTTGATGCGCTCGCGGTCGTGCTTGAAAACGAGACACGGCATCGGGAATGGATCGATGCCGACGTCGACGTGAGCTTTGCTGCGCCGCGCTGGCGCAAGCTTGTACGGCGCTCGCACGGTGACGGCGCGCCAACGAACCGGCGCTACCTCGAGCTATGCGTCTTTTCTTACATGGCCGAGGAGCTGCGCGTCGGCGACCTGTGCGTGTCAGGTTCGGACGCGTATGCCGACTACCGGGCCCACCTGCTGTCATGGCGGGAATGCGAGCAGCGGTTGCCCGATTACTGCGCAAAGGTCGGGTTGCCTGAGAATGGGCGGAACTTCGTTGCCCAGCTGCGGCAGTGGCTGGGCGAGACGGCGCGCAAGCTGGACAACGACTTTCCGCACAAACGCGAACACGTCACGATCGGCCAGGGTGACGAGCCGGTCCTGCGCAAGACCGTGGCCCGCGAAATCCCGGCCAGCGCGATCGCGCTGCAGGAGAAGCTCAATGCGCGGCTGCCGACCCGCAATGTGCTGGACATCCTCGCGAACATCGAACACTGGACGCATTTCAGTCGGCATTTCGGACCGCTTTCCGGTGTTGATCCCAAGATCCGCAAGGCCGTCGAGCGCTATCTGCTGACGATTTTCGCCATGGGATGCAATCTGGGTCCGACCCAGGCCGCACGCCATCTCGACACCGATGTGACCGCGCATATGCTGTCATTCGTCAACCGCCGGCACATGAGCCTCGACAAACTCGAAACCGCGCAGCGCGAGCTGATCGAACTGTACCTGCGGCTTGATCTGCCGAAGCACTGGGGAGACGGCAAGACAGTCGCTGCGGATGGCACCCAGTACGATTTCTACGACAACAACCTGCTCGCCGGCTATCACTTCCGCTACCGGAAAATGGGCGCCGTCGCGTATCGGCACGTTGCCGATAACTACATCGCCGTGTTCCGGCATTTCATCCCGCCCGGAGTGTGGGAAGCCATCTACGTGATCGAGGGTCTGCTAAAAGCTGGCCTGTCGGTCAAGGCCGACACGGTGCATGCTGACACGCAGGGCCAGTCGGCCGCGGTGTTCGCGTTCACGCATCTGCTCGGGATCAAGCTGATGCCACGTATCCGAAACTGGAAGGATCTCGTGCTGTACCGGCCACACAGCGACGCGAAATACAAACACATCGACAGGCTCTTTACTGCGACCATCGACTGGGTGCTGATCGAGCGCCACTGGCAGGAGCTGATGCAGGTCGCGCTGTCGATCCAGGCGGGCACGATTTCGTCACCGCTGCTGCGCCGGCTCGGTTCGGAAAGCAGGAAGAACCGGCTCTACCTCGCTGCGCGCGAACTGGGTAACGTCGTACGCACCGTCTACCTGCTCGAATGGATCGGCAGTCGCGAATTGCGGCAGGAAGTGACTGCGAACACCAACAAGATCGAGTCTTACAACGGGTTCGCGAAATGGCTATCGTTCGGCGGCGATGTGATCGCCGAGAACGAGCCGGAAGAGCAGCAGAAACGCCTACGCTACAATGACCTCATCGCATCGGCCGTGATCCTGCAGAACACTGCGGACATGATGCGCGCACTGCGAGACATGGTGGCTGAAGGCGAGAAAATCCGCGCGGAGGATATTGAATTTCTGAGCCCGTATCCGACGCACAATATCCGCCGGTTCGGGCGCTACAGACTGCATCTTGATCGTACGCCAGAGAGCTGGATCAACGATACGCTGTTTGGTCAGGCGGCACGCCCGGATGACGCGATGAGGTAACGACTGAATGAGCGCAAGAGCCGCGGTCACCGCGACGCCGTATGGCGAGGTGGATGCCGCCGCGCTGGACGCACTGCAATCGGGCTACGACACGACGCGTATGCTGGACGCCGTGGGCAGACTCGATGAGGTACGTGCCAGCCTTTACGACCCGGCAGGTCTGCGCGAGGACCTGTTGCGCCTGCACCGCATCGCTCATACGCTCGTCAACGGCGCGGGGCTGACGGTCGGTACCCAGGACGAGTTCTTCGTCGATCAGGTGACGGACGTCATCGATCAGATAGAGCAATATGTTGCGGATCTGCTGGGGATTCGCGACGTACTTCGGCCACTGGAGACACTTCGCCCGGAAGGCACGGATTTTTTGCAAGATAGTTGAGCCGCTTGCCAACGGATTTAACGGGAATTCGACCGCGCGAGCGGACTGCCCGCGAACGGATCGTTTGTCCAGTCTGCACCTGCAGCCGCGCGTGCGTGTGGGGACGGTGCGCAAGCTGCACCTGATGCCAGCTCGAAGTGGCCAATGGACTGGCCCGCACTGAGCGCCTGCTTCAGCCATTGCGGCATCGCACCTTCACCACTCCAGCTCTCGCCATGTGCGCTGCGGTAGCGGCCCGCTGGCGGCTCAGCCGCAAGTGTTGCAGCAAGATCATCCGGGCTGATTCCGAAGTCCTCCATGCGGTGGCGGAGGTAGGCAATCATACTGTCGCGCTTGCGTTCATCCATGAAACGGTTTCCCTGTCAGGTAGGTATCCAGTACTTTTTTCGATCGCGGGCGGCAACGCGGAAAATGCAGATCCACTCGTCACGGGTGACGGCGTCAAACTATTCGCCGGGACCGAGAATGATATCGATTGAGGCCTGGCCAGCGATCTGCGCAACGAAGTAAGCCCAACGCTCGGAAAATGGGCCCCCGCGGACCTTGATACGCTGGCCTTGCGTGGCTACTGCAAGGACTTGAGGCGGCCCTTCAATCCGAATCCACGCGTCAAACATGTCTTCAGAAGTGGGCACGAGGTCAACACAAATCTCAAACCCGCGATACTTCAGGGTTCTTTGCATACGGTTGCTCCACATTCAGGTTCCGGCCGCTGCTTCACAGACGCTGAACCGCACCCACGTAGCTCTTCGTCGCATCCTTCAGTTCTTGCGCCGCAGCCTGCACGTGGGTGGGCAACTCGCTCAGGGCAAGTTGGGTGACGACACCGTCCAGCCGTCTGCGCAGTTCGATCGCCAGTTCCATGACACTGGCTTCACCGACACGCCGGCGATTGCTCTGCCTGGAACTCACCGGCGAGCAATCCACAAGACGGTCGATCTGGCGGAAGTAGGCCTGGGCCGCCACGCGGTGCCTTGCATGGAGCGAAGCGATATTCGACTTTGACAGGCAGTCTCTAACGACGGCGACATTCATGCCAAAATGAATCTGCAGCGCGTCGGCGGCATCCGCCCGGTGAAAACACGCCACCTGGTCGAACAGTGTCTCGCCATCCCCATCGATCAGATCAATCCAGACCTCACCGTCTTCGGGTGCCTGTCCCGAAGGATGAATCACACGTTCGTCCTCATTGGCAGCGGCGAGCATCCGGTGGCCGTCGACATCATCGACCGTCATTTCAAAAACCTCGACCAGTTCCCCGCTGACTGCGACCTGTATGACCAATAACGCCATCTCTGCTCCTTGTGATGCGATTGACGGGAATAGCGTTGTGTCGATCAGGCGACCGGATCCCGTGATCCGGTTGGGTGACGTTCTGATGGGCGCGAGCCCGCGCACTCCTGCGGCGCTTACTGGCGACGTTGTGTGACGGGTGAAGCGGGTGTAGCGGGTCTGACTGACGCTGGTGCAACAGGCCGGGTGTGCCGACGTATCATGCCTTGGGCATCCTGCTCGTCCGTCGGCGACAACGCCCGCGCGAGGCGCTAATGAGGTCGCCGGAATGACACTGCTTCATGCGGAAGCAGGTGATATTGCTGTGTATGGTGGCGATCAGGCCGGACCCTGTACCAGCGTCCGGTCGATCCTCGACGCCGCTCATCCTGCCACTGCCATGCAGGGGTTTTCCCAATTAACCGCGACTATCAACCCAGCCACGCGCCCAGGCCGTGGCGTGCCCCACAGCCTGTGTTTCGCTATCGAAATAGTCGAGCGCATCAAACTTGTAGGACGCGGGCTCAGCACTCCGGGCGTCACCCCTCGTGAGAAGTAAGTTGGCGGCAAACCAGCCGTCCGGCAAACGGTGGGCGGACGGCGAAACTGAGTAACCGTTGTACTGGTGAATATGTTGATTGTTTTGCATAAGCGATAACCGGACGACGCCCGCACGATAACGATGCCGTGCAGGCGAATAAATCGAAATTGGGGCGAGACGGATCGTGTCGGAAAGACAAATGATGCGCACGTTCAATTGTGGCGATCAGATCGGGAGCGCATTGGCTCCGCGAGGATGCAAGTCAGGCAAACATGCAAAGGGCCGGTAGACCGGCCCCTGAGATACTTTACTGCGGCGAGATGTTCGACGCCTGCATGCCCTTCGGGCCACGCTTTGTGTCGTAGCTCACCTTCTGGTTTTCGGTGAGCGTCTTGAAGCCGTCGCCGCGAACTTCCGAGAAGTGAGCGAAGAGATCGTCGCCGCCTGCGTCCGGAGTGATGAAGCCAAAGCCTTTGCTATCGTTGAACCACTTGACAGTACCGGTATCCATGAGAATTCCCTGAAATAAAAATAACAGCTCCGTTGCGGAGCGACAAAAACTTCAAGGAAGAAGAGAGGACAACGAGTACCGCGCAGACAAGGCGGAAAATGGTGATCAGCAATCAGGCTTCTTGAATATTTCGACCACCACAGTATAGTGACAGAGCAGTTATGTCAACGCTTTTCGCGCCGCGCGCAGCAAGGAACCGCCGGCGGAGAAATCAGCGCGTGATTCCCTGAATGACAAATTCAGCGAGCGCCTTCACATCGGCCGGCTTCGCGACATGAAGATCAAAGCCAGCTTCATGGCATCGGGCGGCGACCTCGTGAGGCGGCATTTCTCCGGTAATGGCGACGAGCAGTGTGCGTTTGCCCGGGTTCTCTGTGCGCCTCACGTGCTGCGCCACCTCATATCCGTTTGCACCTGGCATGTCGATATCGAGCATGGCCGCGTCGGGTTGCCAGGTGGAGAACCACCGAAGCGCGGTAATCCCGTCGGTGGCGGTGCGCACCTCAAAATTGTGAGACTCGAAAAACACGGCGACTGCTGCGGTTGCATTGAGGTCGTCGTCAGCGAGCAGAAGTTTTTTGCGCATGGAAGAAGGATGCCACTGGCGGAAGTGCCGTACGGCGCGTCCCCGGCGGCGAACCCAGCCGCAGTTTCCGACTTGAGTTGCCCTGACCGGTATCTGCTGGCACCATGCCCACGTTCCCACAGCAAGGCGCGAGCGTTGGTGTTTAAGGGATCATGAGCTCCGGGACGACTGCCGTGCGAGAGTCGCTTACTGATCGTTGCGCCTGGACCCGCCGGCACGCCATATGGCACCTGCCACAAAGCTCACGGCCGCCACCGCTGCCAGCGCGATAAAGGGGTTCGTGGCTGTGGTTTCGCGCACCGCGCTCGCGGCGTCGGCGCGAAGCTGCTGCGCTTTACCGGCGAACTTCCTCGCCTTGCCTGCCAGTTGCGCCGCGGAGTCGCCGACCAGGGCGCCGGCCGCGCCCTGAACCTTGCCGGCGACTTCCTCGACCGCACCTTCGGCCTTTCCCGTATCCATTTCGATGCTCCGTTGAGTTAGACATTTTGCAGCCACTGAGACAGCATCGCGCGCTGCGCCACCGGTAAAGTCGGCCGGCCACGACGGCATCCGCGTCTCCGCACGTGAGCAAGAAACAAGCCCCACACCGCGATCTTCAAGTGATGGGACCGGCAAATGCGTCCTCCGCAGGTGAAGGAGGAATCTGGGTTCCGGCAACATGGCTCCCTCATCCGGATCCCCGTGCAGCAGCACGCCGGTCCGTCCCGCAGCGCGGGTAAATGATGGTAAGTTTTCCATACGACGTTGCAATTCTGGCCTGTGCAACAGCGACGTTCAGACCGCTTCTTCTGAACTGTGAGACGGGTAAGCGGCAGCAACGATCCGGCCGAGAAAAGGGAGGAGAGAGCCATGGAGCGACTGGTCGACGTACTGGACAGCAGTGGCACTGTCATTCACACCTATCCCATTCACACCTATCCCATCACGCTTGGGCAACCGGGAGATGAGGTGGACGACGCGGCTTACGAAGCAAAAGCGCTCGAGGCGGCCGCCCACGGCCGGCTGGTTTCCGACGCGGAACTCGGGAGCCTGTCCGCCAGAATCCACATCGGTCGCGGCGGCCAGATGGCACCCTACGGCGATGACGTGGCAAGCAGTTCGGAAACGAAACCGGGCCTCGAACAGAGTGTTTGCGAGCGCGCCTACTTTCTATGGGAGCAGGACGGGCGGCCCGTCGGACGCGCAGAGGAATACTGGCATCGCGCGCTGGAGCAGCATCTGCGGGAGCGGCTCACGTACTCTGGGTGCAGGATGGGCGTCCTGAAGGACGGGCCGACGAATACTGGATTCGCGACTTCGAGGCGCAATGATCGCCGCAAGTCCCGTGACTTGATTGGCGGCGATCACTACCCTTCACGTCAGACAGGTGCGCTATGTCCCTCCATACGCGTTGAAGCAAAAGCGCCGCCCGACGTTAGCCAATATCGATGGTTCGGCTGGCGGATCGCAAGGCCTCGTGTTTTGGTACGGTCAAGGTGAGCACGCCCTTGTCAAACTTTGCGAGAGCATGATCGGGATCGGCGTCTTCGGGCATCGGGATCGTGCGCGTGAAAGCCCCGTATGCGCGTTCCAGCCGGTAGCAGCCGTCCTCCTCACTGTGCACGTCCTGCCTTTTCTCGCCGCGCAGCACCAGCGCGCCGTCCTCGACGCTGATGGTCAGATCCTCCCGCTCCATGCCTGGTAACTCGACGGTCACGCGCAGTATCTTCCCTTCGTCGACCACGTCAATGCGCGGCTGGAAACGCGATGAACTGAAGTCGCCAAACCATCGTTCGAGCGTGCCGCGCACGGCAAACGGATCGGGAAAAAAATCCTCCAGCGCACGTAAGGAATCGCGCGAGAAAAGTCGCTGGATATCAGGCCACGCGGCACGCCACGGTTCGCTCGACCGCTGACTCTCCGGGCTGTGCGTGTCGGACCTGCTTCCTGAGCCGCGAAGGAATTTGAAAGGGTTCCACTTTTTCGGGTCGTGGTTCATCGTCTTCTCCTCGATGGTCTGACAGGAAAACCGGATATCCATCAGCGCTCAATCTGCAAGACTTCTGCTGAAGTCGCTGCACTTCGCCTCGCGAGGCGGCCACCATTCTTCCACGGCGATCAGCGTCCAGGCCAAGATGACGCAGGATGGCGACCTCACGGTCGTCATCGACTTTTCTCCTACCGTCGTTGCTGATCTTCCGGACTCAGTTCGTCTGCACCTCGATGCGTCGCGGCCTTGCTTCGTCGCGGCGCGGAATGGTCAGTTTCAGTACGCCGTCCTGCAGGTTCGCGTCGATCTTCGACGTGTCGAAGTCCGGGCTCAGCGAGAACGCCCGCGCGAACCGCGGCTCGCGGATCTCGGCGTGCTGCAGACGCAGACCGGCGGGTGTCGGCACGACCGCTTCTGCCTCGATGTACAGATTGCCGTCGTGCACCTTCACCTCGAGCTTGTCCTTCGTGGCGCCCGGCAGGTCCGCCCACAGCGTGATGCCATGGCTGTCCTCGAATACGTCAACTGCGGGTGTGAGCGTCATCCGCCGCGACCGCTGGTCAGCCTCGCGTCGTGCTGCCTGTTTCTGGTCGCGCTCAGCAACCTGTGTCCTGTCGTTCATGGCCTGCTCCTAGAATTATGGGCGTTACTGGACTGTGATGGCCCGCGGCTTCGATGCTTCGCGCTTACCGACCGTGATCGACAGGCAGCCGTTGGTGTAGCGCGCCAGCACCTTGTCGGGATCGGCGTTCTGCGGCAGTTCGATCACGCGCCGGAATGCGCCGCTGAAGCGCTCCTGCGCGTAGGTGCGAACGTCATCGCGCGTGTCACCGCTGGCGTCGGGCCGCGCAGGCTTGCGCTCGCCGGCAATCGTCAGCAACCCCTTGTCGATCGAGACGTCGAGTTCACCGGCGCTCAGTCCCGGCGCGAACGCGACAATCTCGATCGAGTCGTCGGTCGCACCGATGTTCACGTACGGGAACGTAGCGCCGGAGCGGCCGGAGCGGATGCTGGACGGGAAGCCGCTGAAGAGGCTCGCCATCTCCCGTTGCAGACGGTCAAACTCGCTGAAGGGGCTGGGTCTGGAATAAAGATCACTCATGGTCGTATCCTCCGTGAATGCAGCATGGAGGCGAACGGGCTTACGCGCTCCAGTTCGCCTGCCATCTGCTGGCAAACAAATCGAAACACGCAGCGCGCCCTGGTACCACCGGCGCGTCTGCCTGAGCGAAATCCAAGATAGGCACCGCGCCGGAAATTTCAAGGGGGAAAATCTGAACTTGAAAACCTTATCCCAGCTCCTATTGTCGAGAGGCACGGAAACGACCACACGGAGGACACCATGGAATTCAGTTCTGACTGGCTTACGCTGGGCAGGCACCGCGTCCGGCTGCGTTCGACCCGAGGCTTTCCGACTGAAACGATGCGAAGCGTGGCGGAAGTCGTAAGGCTTGCTATCGATAACAACATGAGTGCGCGCGCGCGGCTGGTCGAGATCGTCTACCAGGAGGACCAGATCTACGATATCGCCGTGGGCACAACCGTGGTGGAAGACAGCGTCTGTGCGCCTCAACTGGAAGCGGCAATGTCAGTGGTGCTGGGCCTCCCGACGGAACAGGTGAACGTCACCGTGACGACGGTGAGTCAGGAGGAAGTCGACCTGCACTTCGGCGTCTACGAGCGCATGCTCGCCGAGAAACTGGACGTTGTGCCCCCCATCCAGTGACTGCAGGGCTATTGCGCTGCGGCGCAACGGCGGACCTGAGTTGATTCGCCGGGTACAACCGGGATCAGAACCAACACGTCAGATGGGAGCAGCATCATGAAACAGCGCTCACAGGCACTGCTCGCGTTGGCCATTCTGGCTGCCAGCCCGGCGGCGGCGGCTGAGCCACCCTTGAAGACCTTGCCGTCGCAACAGGACATCTGAATCACGGGCACGATCCAGCGGGGCCACGGACAGTCCGCGCCGGGCGACTATACGGCGCTCCGGCTGGACCGTCCGTCAACCTCGCTGTGTAACGACAAGGTCGTCACCGACATTGTGCTCGGTATGGCGGGCGTACCCGAGCCTTTGCTCCTGCTGCCTTATCTGGGCCAGCGGGTTGCGGTCAGGGGACGAGTCATCTGCCCGGGTAGCGACACCCGGTTTACGCCGACGCCGGACTTTGTATTTCCGATCTATTGACGGCAGGTGCGGGACGTCGGGCCGATATCACGTTCACGTCGCGACCGGCGTATTTTTCCTCGAGCCGGCAATCATCTCCAGCACTGCGATTGCCGGCTGACAACCGCCACTCGCTGAGGGAGTTGCCCTGGTCCGGATACGCTCCATCGCGACTGGAGCCGTCGCTGCGGATCTGAAAAGACATGCCGCCCCCGACTCTGCCCAGAGTGGCTGATGTGGCCGGTCATCGTGTCTCGCCGCAATGCCGATCCCAGGTTGTGGCTGCGCTGCATGCCGGCCAGATGCAGCCCCCCCGACCTCAAGCGCCTTCCGGCGACACGCCAGTTGCAAGCGGTGCGGAGGCACACAAGCGTCGAGTTGAAAACGGCGTTCATGAGGCGCCGTTATCCGTCGGTTCACGAGGTATCAGATCCGGATTTCAGGCGCGAGGTGAGCGGCAGGGCCGAAGCTCATCGCAGTGCGACGCTCGCGGCCAGATGGATGGTCTCCTGAGCCGTCGTTCCCCGTGTTACAACGCGATTGCAAGACAGGGCGGGCACCTCGTCGAGGACTGCGTCCGACCACCGCCGGTCAGACCGTCGCGAAATCGACCTCGCACGCGTGGTCAACTATCCAGTTCCTGCACATAGCCGTCCTACCGTGGTGAGAAAAATCTGCATCGGGACCGGCTTCTGAAGACAGGCATTCCAGGCGTTACCCCCAGCGTGAGCCTCATTCACCGGTGGCGGAGCCGATGTGTGCACGAGGATGGGCACCTGGGCCAGGTTTGGCTGCGCTCGCAGACGGCGACAGAGTTCGGCACCACCCATCACGGGCATCATCCAGTCCGTGATAACCAGGTCCGGCAGGCGTTCCCGTATCGCTTCCGGCGCCTGCGCACCATTGGCGGCGCAGCGCACGTCATACCCCTCTGCGCTCAATATCAGATGCCATGCCGCGAGCAGGTCGGGTTCGTCGTCGACAAGCAGAATAGATTTCATGAGACTTTGGCCCGGCGTTATGCGTTTTCGCTTCTGTCTGACGCGTGCACGTGCCAGCAAGGTATGTTCCAGCAACTCGATTGAAGGATAATGATACGCAACGACACGGCCTACCACATCGGGGCGCTCTCTGGCGAGGGGAGGGATTGGGGTCTTCCCCTTGCCGCGTCAAAGTCGGTGGCCAATGCCTTAAACCTATTCCAGGAGATGCCTGACACGTGCTGTGTCGCCAGGTGCCACCTTATGTCGAAACACTTTTCTGCGAACACGCAATCATGACTGACACGCAAGCAGGGCCGCTTCGCAGTTTTGCCGGGTACCTGCGTCGGGAGCGGACCACCCTGATGGAGCATTGGATGAAAGCGGTGTTCGGCGACGCAGGCCTCGTCGAGGCCGACAAGCTGACGTACGCCCAGCTCGCCGATCATCTGCCGGAAATCCTGGACGGAATCTGTACTGCACTCGACGCCCAGGACCTCGAACAGGCAGAGACGGCGATCGAACGCGATGCCCGCACGCATGGAAAGGTCCGCTGGCAACAGGGCTATCGCATCGATGAACTGGTCCACGAGCTGGACCTGTTCCGGCAGGTGCTGGCGGACGCGGCCGAGACGTTCGCGGAATCGAATACCGCTTTCACGAGGCGCCATGAAGGGCGCGCGCGGCGGCTGATCGATGAAGCGCTCGGCGTCGTCACCGTCACATCCATCCTGGAAGCGGTGACGGAGCGCGACCGGAAAATTGATGAATACACCGGCAGTCTGGAGCGGGCGAACCACGAACTGAAACTGAAGCAACGGCTGGTAAGCGATCTTTACGAATCGCGCATGCAGATTACCCGCAGTGTGGTGCACGATCTGCGCAATTTCCTTAATGCATTCTCCATTGCGCTGCAACTGATCTCGCGTGCGCCATCGAAAGCGGAAGCCGGACTGGCGCTGGCCACCCGGCAGGCCGCGGACATGAAGCAACTGGTGGACGACATGGTTGAATATTCGGTGGTGCTCGGCGACAGCACCCCGCTTGCGGTCGAGCCGTTCGACCTGCGGGAACTCTTTAATGAGCTGGTCACGGCCTGCCGACCCGCTATCGAGGCGAAGGGGTTACGCCTGTCGGCCCGCTTCGATGCGGACGTGACCACGGTGCTGTCGAACCGCATCAAGGTGAAGCAGGTCGCGCTGAACCTGCTGTCGAACGCGACAAAGTACACGAAAGCCGGCGAAATCGCGCTGGCGATGGGCGGTCACGGTGAAGGCGGCTGGTATCTGCACGTTTCCGATACTGGTGTAGGCATCGCGCCCGCCGACAGGGACCGCGTATTCGACGAATTTGAACGGGCCGCGGGCGACGATAT
Organism: Paraburkholderia sp. RL17-373-BIF-A; assembly: GCF_046030175.1. Taxonomy (NCBI): domain Bacteria; kingdom Pseudomonadati; phylum Pseudomonadota; class Betaproteobacteria; order Burkholderiales; family Burkholderiaceae; genus Paraburkholderia; species Paraburkholderia sp. RL17-373-BIF-A. The sequence goes on along the minus strand of NZ_JARESO010000076.1, from coordinate 10,546 downwards.
ACCTGGCGTGGGTCTCGGACTGGCGATCGTCAAGGAGCTTTGTCGGGTACTTGACGGCAGGATTCGCTTCGAGACCCGCGAAGGGCTCGGCACAACCTTCGATATCAGCTTCCCCCGCCGGCACGATGCTTCCGAGGATTCGAACCACTGAACATCAGGCAATCTTTCAGCATGCTCGGTGGTTTCGCGGTCGCGCAGCATCCTTGAGAAATCGCCATCAATGATAGCGCCTGGATCTCTGCGACAGCATCCCGCGGCGCGGCTTCCAAAGCGGCGAACAGAGGCGCCGCTTTTGTCCATTCTTCGTCAGATAAAGGCGACGCGTACGTGGCTTCTTTTGAGCTTCACGTCAATCGCAGACAACACCTGTTATCTGACGGGTTTGCCTTGCCACTCCGTCAGCGTCCCCATAGCGTCGCGAGCCATACACAGCATGGGTTTGCCGGACGCGAAATGAAGTTGTCACTTCGCTCTTGAATTGCGACCTCAACGCACGGCCGCCGACGGTGGTCCAGGAATATTGCGGCCGACGTATGCCGACCGCATCGGGCAGTATGCGGCCATCAAGAGTCGTTCGCCCACCCCCCGGCTCAGTCGTTCAGACGTCTGCTCCGCCCTCAGCAAACGGCCATTCGACCGGATAAATCCAACCTGCTTCATCGGCTTGGTATCGCTCTTACTTAGCCACTACGACTGGCCGGAAGCGTTCACTGTGCATCCTCAGTGCTCATCGGCGACAAGCGAGGCACCCAGATCCAACAGTTCGTCTCGTAACTGAGGCGGCAATCGGTGAAGCTCGATCGGTCCCGTGCCTTGACGCACGGCGGCGATAACGTCTGTCAGGGCGATCTTGACGGCAACGCGCTCATCTGCCGTGAGATGGGAGCGGACTGCGGCAATGTTGACGTCGCCTTCTGACGCTTCAAGCGACCAGAACCCAGCCAGGACCTTGTAGCCCAGCCTTTCCGTGGCGACGACGGCCGGCCACAAGCGCTCAGCTGCCTCGCGATAACGCGCGATGCCGCCGGCCTCGGTTTCATAGGATGTCAAGAGTGCGAAGAGAGAGTCCTGAAGGTCGCGCCGCACGCGCAGCGCCGCATCCGTGTTCACGTCACCGGCCCCAGCATGGTCGAGCGCGGTCTGCATTGCTGTCAAGGTCTGGGCCATCCGCTCGCGCAGGGACCCAACGGAACCGCGCGGTCCCAGCAGCGCATAAACGAGCAGCGCCAGGGAGCAGCCGATGCTGGTATCAATCCCGCGTGCCCAGAGCAGCGTGCCCGGGTCCGATATGGGCCGGCCGCCAGAAGCGATAACGAGTGCGCTCGACGTGATGAATACGACCGCCAGGGCGTAATTGCGGGTGATCAGTATCTCGATGAGAAACTGCAGACCCATCATCGTTGCGAGGAGCCAGAGACCCGTGGGATGCGTGGCTATTATTGCGCCAGCGAGAACCAGCCCGACAAATGTGCCGATCGCTCGCTCAAGTCCGCGTTGCATCGTTCGGAACCAGTCGAGCCCCTGATAAAGCATGAGGACCGCGGTTGCAATGGCCCAATACGCGCGTTCCAGGCCAAAGGCTGCATTGACCAGGCCCGTCGCGACGACCGCAATTCCCACGCGTGCCGTGACCATCGACGCGGGCGAACGCACCTTCAGGTTGTCCCGTAGCAATTGCCAGACGGGCGGACGTCCGAGCGGAACGGGCGAGAGGTTCGTGTGCGATACCTGATTTTCACCGGCAGAGGTCGCCTGGACGCCGATCTCGCGGGCGCGCTCGCCCAACGTGGCCACATTGCCCGCGGTCGAATCACCGGCATCGACGCAAGTCGCAAAAATCAGATGCAGTTCCCGATTGAGTGCACGTAAGTATGAGAGGGCGTCATCGGTGCGCGGCGACGCGGGCTGAAACGTGACGAGCGTAGTCCAGGCGTGATGAAGCGCGAGCGCTGCTTCGTGACGCGTGGGATCTTGCATCTGGGTGCCTATCGCCTGCGCGTACTGTGCCACCGCGCGGGCCGCGGCGGCGACTGCCGCCTTTTCCGGGCCTCGCGGCACGAAGAGCGCCCCGCACATGTGCACGACCCACGACACCATGCCGCCGCCCAACACGAGCCAGCCGATACGATCGACGGAGACCGGCATGGCTGTGCCGGCTGCACAGACAAGCGCGAACATGTAGGCGCCCGGCGGTCCGATTCGGAGTGAATGGCAGAGGAAGGTCGCCCCCATTGCGATCACGAGGATGAGGGGCAACGCCGAGGCGGGCCACTGCTGCACCCACACGCCTAGCGAAACGATCACGCTGAACGAGAGAGCGATGCCCGCAAGAATCCGTGCGCGATTCAGGTACGGCCGGTCTGTGGCATACATTGACGTAAATGCGCCGATCGTTGCAGTCAACCCGGCAGATATGTCGCCAGCCGCCCATCCCACCGCAACTGGCAGCCCGACGCTGAGCGCGGCGCGGCAGCCGAAAGGCCATCGCGCCCCCGACTGGCGCAAACTAAAGAGGACGCCCATACCGAATGAGGGCGGGCGGGGCGCGGGTGCATTCGATGTCGAACGAAGCGGGCGATTCATACACGGACACCTATGAGCGTGCATATTGCCAAGTTTGATCCTGGCTCCAAAAATGTATGTCACAGACTGGACGGACATCGTGTGAATATGACATGGGGCGATGGGCGGCAACCTGGCGTTGATAACCCATCGCCCAACATCGTGGAGCAGTTTTCGGCGACCTGCGCGTCGGGCGGAGTGTCGCGCCGATGAAGGCGCACACCAGGAGCAAGACTATCTAATGCATCGCGGCACCCGCTGATCTGATGAGTGGTCCGGTCTCGAACAACGTCCGGCGTTCAGGAGCAGCGCTTCAGTATAGTGCGCGTCGATCAGTTGGACCCAATCGGCAGGCCGCCAGACCGGCCAACAAGGATTGTCGGGCCGGTTGCCAGGGAGCCTGAATCGGTGCACGATCTCGCGTGCAAACCGTGTCCCCTTATTACGGACCGGCAGTGTTGCACGGCATCGGCCGGCGGCGTTGCAGGCACGAGTTGATGCCTGAAGTACTTTCGATGCGCATGACGCAGGTCGCTTCATAACGTCGGCGCATGAGCACCGCCACGGTGAAGAAGTCTGCGGGCGTATCTGCTCACTGCAAAAGTCGGGCGTTCACGCTCCGGCCTGATTGGTTCTGCTCTGATTTTCGTGACATACGTTGAAGGATCTAAGGGCAAATCCTCGCAGCATGCGACCTGGCGTTGCTTGCCACCGCATCGATCGCCATTGGCTGCCGGATATGGAATTGCTAGCGATTGAGACAGGTTAGGTCGGTTGGAACGTGTCGGAGATCCGCCATGAAATCGTTGAAGAGCCGGATTATCGGAACATTGATAGTACTGTTCGCCGTAGTCGGCGTTGCCGATGCCTGCGCGTCTTACTGGCTTACGATGAGGCATATCGACGAACTGCTTGACGTCCATCTGCAGGGCGCGGCGGTCTGGCTTGCCGCCGGCAAGGTCGGCACGATTGGTACGAACGGGCCGCCGCAGCATTCGATCGACGGGTTCGTCGGGCAGATATGGAAACCGGGGCTCTCTATGCCGACCGACAATACTGATCCAGAAGTCGTATTCAACAGGGACGCACCGGGCGGTTATTCGGTCGAGCGTATCAACGGTCATCGCTTTCGGATCTACACGCTCAGGAAAACCGCGGATGATCTGACCTATCAGGTCGGCCAGCCCGTCGCGTTTCGCGAGCAGGCCGCAGGACGCGCGGCGCTCGAAAGTCTGGCGCCAACGCTTTTCCTGATACTGCTCGTATGGATTGCGATTCCGCTAGTCGTCAATGCCGCATTCGCTTCGCTGGAACGCGCGAGTTCGGATGCAGAAGCCGTCGGCATTAGCCGCCTGACGCCGCTCGACATATCGCATGTACCTGAAGAGGTGAAGCCGTTCGCCGATTCGATCAACCGGATGATTGCGCGTTTGCAGGTCGGCATAGAAGGAGAGAAGCGGTTCATCGCCGATGCGGCGCACGAACTGCGCACACCAATCGCGGCTTTGCAACTGCGTATCGATAACCTGGAAAACGCACCTGATGCGACCGCGCGCGGCGAGCGGTTGCGCGAATTGCGCGAAGCGGTCGTCCGCACTGCGACGATGATCCGGCAGCTTCTCGAACTCGCACGTGCCGACGCCCAACGTGATCCCGGCACCGTTGACGAGGTGATCGACCTACGCCAGATGGTGCAGACGCTGGTTGCCGATCTGCTGCCAATCGCGGCCGCGCGCTCGATCGACCTGGGTGTCATGCGCTTCGAAGCCGTGCACTTGCATGCGCACGCAGGAGAACTGCGCATGGCAGTGCGCAACCTGATCGGGAATGCGCTGCGCTACACGCCCGAAGGTGGATGCGTGGACATCGACGTATTCGAGGATGCGACGAATGCGGTCATCCGTATCACTGATACCGGACCCGGAATCCCGGAGGACGCGCTCGACCGCGTGTTCGACCGCTTCTTCCGGTTGAAATCTGAAACGGTCGAAGGCACGGGACTGGGTTTGTCAATTGTAAAGTCAGTTGTCGCAAAACACGGTGGTTCGATTTCGCTGGAGAACCGTCGCGACGGCCCGAGCGGCCTGATCGCGACCCTCCTTTTGCCGTTGCGCGGCGCGGTTGGGTGCTAGCTGGGCTGGCACGCGGCAATTAACCTTTTTACCACCTGTTCTGAGATGGCCCGCATGATCGCGGGATCAACGAACTCTTCAACATATACCGTGTTCGCGATCAGCATTCCGTCGTAAACCGAGATCGAAACGTTGGGGAATGTCTTCGTCCACCCTAACGCATATTCAAAGCCGGTCACGGTCAGCTTCTGCGTCGGCCAGTGGAACTTGACCCCCTGCATGTCAGAGATATTAAGCGCAACGGGCGGCTGCGTTGTGCTGCCATACGACTTCGGATAATTCAGGTAGTCGTGAAAGACAAGGCCGTTGTCTATACCCTCGTGAATTTCCTGGAAAACGTGTTTCGCAATTTCAAACAGCGGCCGGTCAAGATTGGGGATTGGGGTGATGTGTCCTGTGATCGCTGTGAAGACGAGTTCCGTTGGGACATGTGGCTCAAGTCTGCGGCGCATGTCCAGGTTCGATCGCATCAGAATCTGGCGTGGTCCGCCACGCGTCACGTCGCTAATCGAAAGGGCAAACGCGGCGAGAAGCAGCGAATGCACGGAAGAACCGTGCGCATGTGCTGCGGCTTTGATCCGATGCATGTCGTCTGCGTTGATCACAGTGCGCTCCAGACGATGCGTCAAAGGCCGACCATCGCGCGGTGCACGCATCGGGATTTCCGCGAAGGCCCCGGACCAGGAAGGGGGATTGCAGATGCAGCCTGCCTGCAGCGAATTGAGGCATTGACTCACCGCCGCATCCACCGGGTCCGGAAAGGGTTGCGCCTCCAGGGCGGGCACGACCCCTCGCACGACACAATCGCAGAAGTGCGCAAGACATGAATGCAGTTCGACCAGTGAGGTTGCATCCGTAATTGCATGCGCACTGTGCATGAAAACATCGAGCGTGTCGTCTCCGGCGATGACGTAGATACCGTAGACCCTGATCCGCGTATCCAGCTCGGCGTTCAGCAACCTCGCGTAGACATCGTCGGCCGAGTACATGTCGGAAGGCAGCCAGGCTTGAACCGGGGAAAAATCTTCCGCCCGTTCTACGAATTGCCCATTCTCGACGACCGCGCGGAGAATGCCGTAGCGCAATTCCAGATATGCAACGGCTTTATCGAACTGGTCTCTCCTGACGGTTCCAGAGATGCGGCTCCGGCTCACCACGTTCGTGCCGGTTTTGATGTAGGTCAGCTCCGTAGGCGAAGCCTGGCGATAGATGCGTCTCGCGGGGCGTAGTTGGACAGGTGAAGTCTGTTCGCAGTTAAGCGTTTCCATTATTGGCTCCTGAAACAAATGCAGTGAGGAAGGGGCGTCGCCGGTCGGGCAATCGCGATCGCGGGGCCTCTCTGGCCGCATCATCGCGTTCGGGAGCAAATGCGTGGATCTCATCAAGTGGCTGCGCTGGCGCAACCGCGGGCTTTGCCTGTTCACCGGACTCATGCGGTACTGCTGCGCATCGTAGAGGCCAGGAATTAGCCCTGAATTAGTCAGATGTGAGCAGTCGAAGATCGCTCTGGAGCGAAACGTCGGATTGCGTAATCCGCCGCATATGCTGGAGGCCAGGGTTGCCGCTGGCCGCTGTGGTTACAGCAATTGCGCCACGGGCTTAGTTGCGGTGGACAGCGAGGCCGGTTAAAGCCGCGATGCATTTGCGCGACGCCACGACTAAACTCGAGATGGGCCTGGCAGGTGAGAGATCTGCGGAAAATGCGTCTCTGGCCCAATGAGACGAAGTCTGCTCAAGACGAGATCCCATTGTTAGTTAGTAGTTAGGTGTTTCATGAAGACTCCACCAGCCGTGAGGTGCCGACCGGAGGTAAGTCGGGCTCCATAAGCCAGCACTCTTCGACGCTTCGCGATGCCAGCAGACGCCAACGCTTTCAAGGCAAGCGATGGCGTCTGCGAAACATGAAGGGATGCGGAAGATCTGCTCCTCATTCCCGGCTAATTCTCGTCGCGCAAAATCCATCCATCGCAGCCGTCAACAGAGGAGACAATCGTCATGACATTTCAACTTTCAACCACCTTGGCCGACGATTCGCGCATCAAGGTTCCAGCGATCGGGCTCGAGCTTCGCGTGTGCATGGAGCCGTCGACGAGCGGCAATGAACTGACCATGATCGAGACACGCAACGCCCCAGGCTTTGGTCCGCCATTTCACAAGCATGCCGAGACGGAAATATTTTATGTTCTTGAAGGAAGCTACCTGTTCGAGGTCGGGGGAAAACGCTTCGTTGCAAATGTTGGCGATACGATCACCGTGCCCGGCGGTGTTCCACACGGCTTCGTCAACCTGGACGATCGCCCCTCGCGGCAACTGGTTCTGATCGCGCCCGGCCTTGATGCAAAAGCCTTCTTCACCGAGCTAGGCGATGTGATGAAGATGGGCAGTCCCGACGCTACGCTTCAGAAGGCATTCGCTGGGAAATGGGGTGTTGACTTCCTTGGACCACCCCTTCGTCGCCCCTGACGGATCGGCGCGAAGCCGACAGGCTGATCTGGCGGGTGAGAAACGAACCGTGCCGCGCTCCAACAAGATTGCTGCGTCTGCAACTTCTTCTGTGCGGCCGGGAAGTTCACGTTGCTGATGATTGACAAAGCTCAAGGATTCCGCCTCGCTACGTGAGACCATGCGACAAAAATGTATTACCCACTGGGCTTTCATGATGGTTGTCGGATAAGGACGGAGGTTTCAATGCAACTCAAGACAGAAAATGCAGGTGGTGTGACCCTGGAACGACGACTGGTCGAGCTTGCGTGGACGGATCCCGGTTTTGCCGGGATGCTGGAGACCGATCCCCGGCAAGCGTTGAAGGCCTTAGGGGTGGAGGTGTCGCCCGAGGTCAGGATCGACATTCGGCAACAGCGGCGCGACACGCTGTACTTCGTGATCCCGCCACTCGCGGAGCGGCAGGAAGATGCGGACACGGTAATCAATCAGATGGACTTGTGGCAGAGCGGTGAACTGTTCTGCTGGATCATGCCGCAGGCTCTGAAGCTGGAGCTGTTACGCATGCGCCAAAGTTTCCGGGGGAATAATCCATGAACGATGAGCACGATATCTTCACCGCGCACTACTGCAAGCTTCGGCGCGATCCGGCCGCGCGTAGCCGACTGATTGAAGATCCGATCGGTAGCCTGAAGGAGCACTTTGGCTCGATACCCGACGGTAACTACCGGATCGAAGTCGTGCCGCAGGAGCCAGACAGGATCACGATCATGTTGCCGGCGCGGCCAGCCGAAGGCGAAATCGACGACGCGGCGATCGATGCCGTGAGCCGCCGTATCTACGACATCCTCTTTACCGATGGCATCGGGGGTTATCTGATTTCCGATGAGGCGCTCACCTGGGTGTTACGGGACATGCGCTCGGCTTGGGCAGCGTCGGCGCCGGACAAGTAGAAGGCGGTTTGCGGCATAGGGCCACGCCACGTGAAGGCGCCTGTCGCGGCAACCCGCCGCTGGGCATACGCGATGTCGCCAGCCCTGCAGGAAGTCAATTCAATCGTATCTCCACGCAATTTTTCTGCGCGAGGAAAAACAATGACCAGCGTCCGCGATCTGACCTATCGGCTTCTGCGTCGGCATGGCATCACGGCGGTCTTCGGGAACCCCGGATCGAACGAGTTACCTTTCCTTAGTGAGTTCCCGTCGGACTTCCGTTACTACCTCGCGCTTCACGAGGGCGTGGCAGTTGCTATGGCCGACGGCTATGCGCAAGCGACCGGCAGGCCGGCGCTGATCAATCTGCACTCGGCCGCCGGCACCGGCAACGGGATGGGCGCCCTTGCCAACGCGTTCAATTCTCACTCGCCGCTGGTGGTGCTGGCTGGGCAGCAGACCCGGGCGATGAGTGGCATTGAGCCGTTGCTTACCAATCTGGACGCGACGGTCTTGCCGCGACCGTTGGTCAAATGGAGCCAGGAGCCGGCCACTGCCAGGGACGTCCCGCTCGCCATCAACCGCGCGCTGCACATGGCATCGCTGCCGCCTTCGGGCCCTGTCTTTCTATCCGTGCCTTATGACGACTGGGCGGCGGAGGTGGACCCTCGGTCAGAAGGCCTGATCGAGCGTCAGGTGCGCTCCGTTGCATCGCTCGACGCCGCCTCGCTTGATGTGCTCGTCAAACGTTTGAGCGAGGCCGAGAATCCCGTCCTCGTGCTGGGTGCTGACGTGGATGCGTGCAAGGCGAATGGCCTTGCCGTTCAACTCGCGGAGAAGCTCGGGGCGCCCGTCTGGATCGCACCCTCCGTCGGGCGTTGCCCGTTCCCCACCAGCCACCCCTGCTTTCGGGGTCCGCTTGCCGCCGGGATCGCGAGTTTGTCGGCAGCGTTGGCGGGCCACGACCTGATCGTGGTCTTCGGCGCGCCCGTCTTTCGCTATCACCAGTACGAAGAAGGCAACTTTTTGCCTGACAACGCGAAGCTCGTCGCGATCGTCGCGGATCCTCAGGAAGCGGCACGCGCGCCGATCGGCGACGCCTACGTCGGCGATGTCCGCGCGGTCCTGGAAGCCTTGGCTGAGCAAGTCCCGAGAACTGGCCGCCCTCTGCCGACCCCGCTTCCGAGACCGATGCGAGTGGCCGAAGTGTCCGACGGCCACGACATGCTGACGTCGGAGATCGTCTTTGACATCGTTGACGAGATCGCGCCCGCCGACGCCATTTATGTGAATGAGGCGCCTTCGGTGACCTCCTCTCTGTGGGAGCGGCTGCGTCTCGAGCATCAGGGAAGCTATTACTTCGCGAGTGCGGGCGGGCTCGGCTTTGGCATGCCAGCGGCTCTCGGCGTGCAGATCGCTTCACCATCGCGTCGCGTCATCGCGATCATCGGTGACGGCTCGGCGAACTACAGCATTACCGCGCTTTGGACCGCGGCGCAGTATCAAATCCCCGTCGTCTTTCTGATCATGAAGAATCGGAGCTATGGAGCGCTGCGCTGGTTTGCGAAGGTGCTGAAGGTTGATAACGTGCCAGGCCTGGATGTGCCAGGCATCGACTTCGTTGCGCTCGCAAAGGGATACGGCGTGCACGCGGCGCATGCGGATACACGCGATCGGCTCAAACAAGCAATGTTGACCGCGTTGGCGTCGAATGCCCCTATGTTGATCGAGGTTCCCACTATGCTTGAGGCACCGCCCGCGAACGGCTCGACCACATCCACTTGAACGGTTCGCGTCGAAAACAGCGAATTTCCGCGTTGGTGATCCACCGCACAACCGCAGCTATCGAAGGGTACTGGCTGAACGTACCCACGGAGCGGCAATGCATGTCAAGCAAGAGCTGATCGAATGCGCATTCGAACCGATCGGAAGACGGCTAGCCGTGTCGTCAAGGCACCGTTCCGAGCAATCGTGACCAAGGTGCACCGTACCGCTTAACTTGATCAATAACCACCGGGATGCAGATAAAAGCATCTACCGGCAACCGCTGCAACGGCAGTTGTTCACCCGAGAAGCGCCAACGAAATCCTCGGGTGCCAGCGGCGGCATGGGGTCGATTCCGGAGATTCGCCGCGCGCCGGGTCAGTTCGAAGATCGATCAGTGCTCGGGCTATCATCGACATCTCAAGGAGGATGTCATGTGTACGAGCTACGAGTCGAACAATCCGCGAGAACCTTTCGATGTCTTCAGTCTTTTCCCTCGGCCCGATTTCGATTACAGGGGGGAGATTTACAAGGATTACTTCGCGCCGATCTTCCGCCGCGACGGCGATGACTTCATCACGGCGCCGGCATCGTTCGGCATGGTGCCGCGCAAGCGCATCCCGCCCGGGCTGAAGGTGTTTGATACGATGAACGCGCGAGGCGAGTCAGTAGGCGAAAAGCGGAGCTTCAGCGGCGCCTGGAAGAACCTGCAAC
>NZ_JARESO010000075.1:0-34254 GCF_046030175.1 Paraburkholderia sp. RL17-373-BIF-A | reverse complement strand
ATCGACCCGAAGTGGTCCTTAAACGTCCCCGCCTGGGAACGGCCGAATACTTGCCTTCTACGGACGTTCAGCAAGCTCGCATTTCGAAGTGACGACGGCAAAATCAAATGACATCTCGTTCGAAATTGCCAAAGGCGGCTAGTTCGAGTGGTTCCCACGTGAAGGCCTGTCCGACCGTGATGTACTTTCCGTCTGAAACGGACGACAGAAACAAACCGTACCCCTCCCGTACACAGTCATCGGCAAGCTGTCTCATCGGATCTGTATACGGAAACTGATGCAAATTCCATATCACGTGTTCGCGGCAAAAATCTGTTTTGTGCAGCGCAGCCAGATGAGCGAGCAATAACTGATGAAAGCCAAACTCCGTATGCGCAAAGATGAGGCCGCTCTTTTTATGATAAAGAAAGTGGCCGGTCAGCCCCGAACGCACGTCGACAAACACATCCGCAAGCTGCTCCGCGTAAGCGAAGCGCGCGTGCCGCCAGAGATAGCGGTCTAAGCCCTTTTCTATGGCAGGCTGTGGTACTGCCGTAAAACCCGACAGAAGCAAATGCGTTAGCTCGGGGGCATCACCAATTTGGTATCGCATATACCGATCTCGTGGCAGTCAGCAATCCATATCTGACAGCCGTTGCGCCTGTCGGGCCAACTCACGTGCTATCGCAACGGGTAGCCGCGACGTTAGCAGAACGTCGAAGTCTTTTTCGATCTCAGCGATGGACCGAGAGGTTGGCACGCTTGATGTATGTGACATTTCAGGAAGGTTTCGGTGGCCTTTCATGATCATATCAGTCTCAAGCAATACCGCAAGGAGACGCGGCCTTTCGCAACCTGTTCATCGAGCCTAGCGCTAAATGACCATCGGCGGCGTAGGGAGCGCGCAAGTTGGAACTATGAAGCGGTCGGCTGATGCTCAAAGAGGCGACGTTTCACGTGCTACAGATCTGCTTCCGCAAGGGTATGTTCGTGCTCGTGACCACGGCAGCATCTACTCGAGAAACTCTTTCGTCTTGCTCGCAACTTCGCGAAATGAATCAGCCACCGGCGTTCCGGTGGGCTAGTCGGAATGCGCGTGGCGTCACACCGCTGTATCGATGAAACACTTCGGTGAAATGCTGCTGAGTCTGAAACCCCGCGCGCGCGCCAACGTCCACCAGGGGAATGGTTTTCTCGCACAACATCGCCCTGGCAAATTTCACCCGTTCGAGTGTCACGTAACGATGGGGCGGGGTGCCTGTCGCCGTTTTGAAAGCGCGCGCAAAGTTTGATGCACTCATGTTCACCAGCACTGCGAGTTGCTCGACCAGAATGGTTTCGGCTATGTGCTCGTGAACGAAGGCTTCAATGCGAGTCAGCATTTGACGCGTAAGAGGCATGTCCGGCTCGGCCGCACCAGCACAGTGCCCGTAGCGGAGAGCGATGTGCACCGAGACGACATCGGCAAACGCGTCGGCGCAGGCAGCGTCGATGAGCTCCGCATGATGCAAAGCACCCAGTGTGTCCGCGGCCTCGCGCAGGAACGGATCCCAAAACCTGGACCATTTCGGAATCGCGTCAAACGCTACTTGCGAGACTTGCCCAAGTACGCCCGGTTTGAGTGCGATAACCCATCCATCGGGATCGTCGTCAGCGACCGTGGCTAACTGCGCCCCCACCGGAATAACTGCGACAAATGGTGCACTGATCAGAATGGAATGACCCCTTCCGGGACCGTCGCCGCCCGCAGTCTGCGCAACAGTGCTACCTGTCGGTATAACCAGGCGAGGTCCCTGCACCGAATTCAGGCCGCCATCGGTGAAAGCGATATTCATCGGTTGGCAGCGTAACCCCTTATCCGGGGTCGACCGCATTTCTTGCTTCATGACAAGCAGTAGTCTCCTCCCAAGTTACGTCGAATTCAAGGCTGCTTAAGGTGGATTCGTCATATGTGAAGCGACCCCGACCTCGTTTGGAGTCGCTGCTGAGCTATATCGCTGGGCAACTCAGACGACACTCGATCGGTTGTTAGCCGGGTTTCAAACCTGCACGTCCTTTCAGAATGCATTCTGCAGGCTGACGCTTATGCTGGATATAACGCAGCGTAAGCGATGGGGCTGCATGCGCGGTCAGATATGTTGCCCGACAACATCGTCATCATCGGCGTCTCATAAGTAGTTGGAGTGACAGATAGGCCGGTAAGGGTACGGTGATCCCTTCGCCCTTTGCAGATCTGCTACAGCAACAGCAAGGGTAGCGACAGCACTGTCAACAAAAGGTTTTGTCGATCTGCCTCCCTAAATTAACCAGGAAGATAACGAGCGCTCCTCGCTTCTCACGATCTCGTCCCGTTCGGGCTGGACCTCGATCAGTCTCTTCGCACACAAACGACTGCCACCCGTCCCAGTGCCCGCTGTTCCCATAAATTTAATCACGTGAAAAGCCCAGCGACGCGCCCTGAACTCACTCGAGCCGCACCGTCCCGCCCGGCTCATTCATCAACTCCCCGGCCACCTCTCTTAGGCACGCACTGAATAACTTCGCTGCAGGCAAGCTCGAATCGTCCCGCCAGTAAGCCACAATTTCACCCAGCGGTTCCAGCGGCGGCAACGGGAGCACCCGCATGCTGCCGCGCATTGCGTGAGGCTTTGCTATGGACATCGGCAAGATCGAAACAAAATCGCCGCTGCGTATCAAGGCAATATTCAACGCCAACGCGCTCGATTCGACCGCGCCGCTGCCCACTGCAATATCGTTTGCGGCAAGCGTCTCGACCAGCGTCGCGTACGCCGGCGACCCGTGCATCGGGGTGATCCAGCGAGCCGCGCCTAAATCAGCCCACGTCACGTGACGCCCGAGATCTCCCAACGGGTGATGCGCGCCGACCACGAACACAAACGGCTCGCGATGGACCACCTCCTGACGCAAGGTCTTTTGCGTGGTCGCAATCCGGTTGCGGCCAAGGGCGATGTCGAGGTCGCCGTCGTCCAGCATCTTGATCAACCGGTCGAGCGTGGCTTCCGCGAACGAAAGCGACGCCGACGGCGCGCGGCGCATGAACAGTTGCACTGAGTTAGTGACCAGCGGCTCGGGGATCGTCACCACCGCGCCGACCCTGACGTGGCCGCCGGTGCCGGACGCAAGCGCGCTGACATCGCGGCGCGCAAGTTCGATATGGCGCAAGACTTCGCGCCCGCATGCCACGATCACCTGGCCGATCCCGGTCAACTCCAGCGCATTACCGACTCGGTTCACCACCTGCACCCCGAGCGCCTCCTCGATTTCCCCGATCTGCTTCGAGATGGCTGGCTGGGTCACATGAAACGCCGCCGCGACGCGCGTGACCTGGCCAAGCTCCGCAAGGCATACGAGGATACGCAGATGCGGCAGCTTGAGCCCGCTGCGAAAGAAACGTTCGATCGGATCGCTGTTTTGCATGACAAGGGTTTTCCCCGAAAATACGGTTCGGCATAACGCTATGGTTATAACTGTCTCCGAAATCGTGATTTGCGGCAATACCTGCAACACGACTACCCTTTCGACACTGCCGCCAGAAGGCAACGGTCCCGTCGATCTAAAACGAGGACCCCACACAAATGATGAGACCGCGTGCCGAGCACGCGTACTGGAGACAGACCATGAGCGTCCCTTCCTTCGGACCCGAGCCGGGCCTTGCATCGGCCGATCCTCACAACGCCCTGCTCTACGCGAAACTGAGGCGGCGGATCGTGCCGTTTCTGTTTCTCGCGTTCGTGGTTGCGTACATCGACCGCGTTAACGTCAGCTTCGCCAAGCTGCAAATGCTGAGCGACCTTTCGCTGAGCGAAACGGTGTACGGCGCGGGAGCGGGCATTTTCTTCGTCGGCTATTTCTTCTTCGAGGTGCCGAGCAACCTGATCCTCAACCGCGTCGGCGCGCGCCGCTGGATTGCGCGGATCATGGTCACGTGGGCACTCGTGTCGGGCCTGACGATGTTCGTCAACGGACCGACATCGTTCTACGTCATGCGCTTTCTGCTCGGCGTCGCCGAAGCGGGATTTTTCCCCGGCATTCTGCTGTATCTGTCCAACTGGTTTCCTTCGACACGGCGCTCGCAGATCATTGCGCTGTTCATGACCGCGATTCCGGCGTCCGGCGCGATCGGCGGGCCGCTGTCGGGCTGGCTGATGGCGCATTTCGCGGGCACCTATGGTCTTGCCGGATGGCGCTGGCTGTTTCTGGTCGAAGGGATCGGCTCGCTCGCGGTCGGCATTGCGGCGTTCTTCGTGTTGCACGACCGGATCGACAACGTGCACTGGCTCAACGCCGACGAAAAATCGCGCCTTGCCGCCGACCTCGCCCGCGACGCGATCACGCGCACCGAAACCTCGGCGCGAGGCGCTTTTGCCAGCAAGCGCGTGTGGCTGCTCGGGCTGCTGTACTTCTGCATCGCAATGGGCAATTACGGCCTCGCGTTCTGGGTGCCGACCATCATCAAGGCAAGCGGCGTTGCCAGCCTGGGCAACATCGGCTGGCTGTCGGCGGTGCCCTCGCTGATCAGCGTGGTCGCGATGGTACTGATCGCGCGCCACGCTGACCGCCACGACGAACGCCGCGTGCATGTCGCGGTCTGCTGCGCGATCGGCGCGCTCGGTTTGCTTGCTTCAGTGCTGTTTGCGTCGAACGTCGCGGTGTCGATCGCGGCGCTGGTCGTCGCGGCTATCGGCATCAATTCGATCGCGCCGGTGTTCTGGGGGATTCCGACCGCTCTGCTCGGCGGTGCTGGCGCGGCGGCAGGGATCGCCGTAATCAATTGCACCGGCAACCTGGCCGGCTTCGTGAGTCCGTTCATCGTCGGACGGCTGTCCGATCTGAGCGGCGGCAAGCTGTTGCCGGGAATGCTCGCTATCGCCGTGGCGTTGTTGATCGGCGCGGCGATCGTGCTGCGCATGCCACTCAAGCGCGCTTCCGCTGCTTCGGCGAGCGCGCCTAATTCCAGCATTCCACAGAGGACTTGAATATGACGCAATCGAGCAACCCCGTCTGCGTGGTGACGGGATCGGCTTCCGGTATCGGCGCGGCGACCGCGCTGCGCTTCGCGCAAGCGGGCTGGTCGGTGGCGATAGGCAACTTCGACGACAGCACGCGCGAAGCAGCGCTGGCCGTCGAAGCGGCCTGCCGCGACGCCGGCGCGTCCACGCTGATATTCGACGCGGATGTCGGCAACGATGCGCACTGCCGCCGCGCGATGGATACCGTGGCGAGCCGCTGGCGACGTGTCGACGCGCTGATCAATTGCGCGGGCACGACCCGCGTGATTGCGCACAACGCGTTCGACGAGATCGACGCTATCGAGTTCGAGCGCGTGTACCGCGTGAACCTGATCGGGCTGTATCAGATGACCCGCGCAGCAGTGCCATTGCTGCGCGAATCGGCCGGCCTATCGACGGTGAAACGCAGTACCAGCGTGGTCAACATTTCGTCGCTGGCGGGTCTGAACGGCACCGGGTCGTCGATCGCGTATGCGGCGTCGAAAGGCGCGGTGAATACGCTGACGCTCTCGCTTGCGCGTAGTCTCGCGCCGCATGTCCGCGTCAACGCGATCGCGCCCGGCATGGTCGACGACGGGCTGTTGGTGCGCGTGCTCGACCCGCAAGCCTATGACGGCGTGCTAGCGAGAATGACCGAACAGGCACCGCTCAAACGGGTGTCGATGCCCGCCGAAATCGCGGACCTGGCCTGGTTTCTCGCGACGCAGGCGCCTGCAATGACCGGCCAGGTGATCGCCGCGGAAAACGGCTTGCTGCTGAACGGCGGTTGAGCGAAGTTGAGCCGCAACGGACGGCAGTTGGCGGCGCGCGCAGTTGAACGAACCATCGCCTGAGCACTGCACGAGTTTCAAAAGAAAACGGACTTTCCCACATGACCAATCTGCATAAACATCGCTCGCGCAGGGTGACCGACGGCGTCACGCGGGCGCCGCATCGCGCGTTCCTGCACGCTACCGGTATCGACGAGGAATCCATGCAAAAGCCGTTCGTCGCGATCGTCGATACGTTCGGCGAGAACACGCCGTGTTCGATGTCGCTGAACCAGGTCTCCGACAACGTGCGCCTCGGCATTGCAGCGGGCGGTGGCGTGCCGATCCGCGGTTCGGCGATCTCGGTGTCGGACGGCACGTCGATGAATCACTCCGGCATGAGGATGAGCCTCGTGTCGCGCGAAGTGGTTGCGGACAGCGTCGAGCTTTTCGTGCGTGCGCATAACTACGATGCACTGATCGGCGTCGCCGGTTGCGACAAGACCTTGCCCGGCATCCTGATGGGCATGGTGCGCGTCAACGTGCCCGGCGTGTTCCTGTTCGGCGGCGCAATGCTGCCCGGCGTCGCACCCGGCCAGTTGCCCGGCGGCGCCGGCACCGGCGTGCAACGCCAGGCGACGATTCTCACGACAATCGAAGCGGTCGGCACCACGCAGCGGGGCGACATGAGCCGCGCGCAACTCGACGCCATCGAAAAACAATGCACGCCGACGGCCGGATCGTGTCCCGGCCAGTTCACCGCGAATACGATGGCGATGGTCGCGGAAACGCTTGGCCTCGCGCCGCTGGGCTCCGCGATGGTGCCCGCCGTCTACAGCGAACGGATTGCGATTGCGCGCCGCGCCGGCGAGACAGTCATGCGTATCCTGACGCAAGGCGGGCCCTTGCCGCGCGATCTCGTTACGATGGAAAGCCTAAAGAACGCCTGCGCGGCGGTTGCCGCAACCGGCGGTTCGACCAATGCCGCGCTGCACATTCCTGCCATAGCGAACGAGGCCGGTATCCCCTTCACGCTGGACGACGTGCAACGCGTGTTCGCGAAGATTCCGCTGATCGGCGATCTGCAACCAGGCGGCCGCTATCTCGCGCAGGATCTGCATCACGCGGGCGGCGTGCCGGCAGTGTTGAACGCGCTGCTGGCAGGCGGCTTCCTGCATGGCGATGTGCCCGCGCTCGGAGGCGGCACGCTCGCCGAAGCATTGAGCGCGTTCAGCGGACCGGACGGCACCGTCGTGCGTGCGTGCGACGAGCCGCTCGGCGAAAACGGCGGACTCGTGATCCTGCGTGGCAACCTCGCGCCGGACGGCGCATGTCTGAAAATCGCCGGGCTCAAATCGCTTTCGTTCACGGGCGCGGTGCGTGTATTCGAATGCGAAGAAGACTGCATGGCGGTTGTCGCGGCGCGCGATTACCGCGAAGGCGACGTGCTCGTGATCCGTAACGAAGGGCCGAAAGGCGGTCCCGGTATGCGCGAAATGCTGAGCGTGACGGCAGCGATCTACGGTCAGGGCATGGGCGAGAAAGTGGCGTTGTTGACCGACGGTCGGTTTTCGGGCGCGACACGTGGCATGTGCATCGGCTATGTCGGCCCGGAAGCGGCGGCGGGTGGCCCGATCGGCCTGTTGCGCAATGGCGACCGTGTGCATATCGACGCGCGCGCGGGCATTCTGCGCGTCGACCTGTCCGACGACGAACTCGCCCGCCGCCGCGCCGCCGCGCCCGCGCGCGCGCCGCGCCGGCTCGCGGGGGTGCTCGAAAAATACGAAGCGTTGGTGCGGCCCGCGCATCTCGGCGCGGTGACGCATTCAGGCAACGTCGAATGGCCGTACGACGAGCCCACACCCGGCGACGACGGAGCCGCCGCATGACCAGCGCCCGCCTCGGTTTTTGCGGGCTCGGCAAGATGGGCTGGCCGATGGCGCAGCGTCTCGCCGACGCGGGTCATGCGCTGCGAGTGTGGAATCGTTCGAACGAAAAGGCTGCGGCATTGCAGGCGTCGGCGACGAATTGCGTGGCATGCGAGTCGCCGGCTCAGGTCGCGGCCGGCGCCGACATCGTGATGCTATGTCTCGCGGACGCGGCGGCGGTCGAGGCGGTGGCGTTCGGCGTCGACGGACTCGCGAGCCGCGCGCGCCGCGGCGCCACGCTGGTCGATCATTCGACGCTCGCGCCGTCGCAAACCCGAGCCTTTGCACGGTGCTGGCACGAACAGACCGGCGGCGACTGGATCGACGCGCCGGTGTCGGGCGGCACGTCCGGCGCTGTGGCAGGCACGCTGGCGATCATGGCGGGCGGCGACGCCGCGCTGATCGAGACGTTGACGCCGATCCTTCTTGGTTTCGCCGCGCGCGTCACGCGCATGGGCGGCAGCGGCGCGGGACAGGCCACGAAGCTGGCGAATCAGACCATCGTGATGACGACCATCGCGGCGCTCGCCGAAGCGACCCGGCTCGCCCGCCATGCCGGCATCGACACGGCGCGGATTCCCGCCGCGCTCGCCGGCGGCTGGGCCGATTCGGTGCTGCTGCAAACGTTGATGCCGCGCATGAACGTGCCACATGTGCAGGCCTCCGGCACGATCCGCACGATGCTGAAAGACCTCGATGCCGTCGAGTCGCTGGCGCGCGAGAGCGATACGACGCTGCCGGTCGCAGCGTTGGTGCGGCGCTGGCTGACGCAGGCGGTCGAGCAAGGTCTCGGCGACGCCGATATTTCGCAGATCGCGACGGTCGAATTGCAAACGGCCGCGCCCGAATGACAGAGCGGATTTCTGGTTTCTAGCGAACACCGGCCGTCGCTGCACGGCAGACGCGCCGGATCTACAGATAAGCCATGAATCTGGAGACACGATGCAGAACCTCGAAGCGGTCAACGTACGCAGTGCTTCGTTCAATCGCCTGACGGCGGGTCAGTGGCGGCTCATCATTCTCGCGAGTCTCGGCGGCGCGCTGGAGTTCTACGACTTCGTCGTCTATGGTGTGTTCGCGCAATTCATCGGCCGCGCGTTCTTTTCGATGCTCGACCCGATGATGGCGCTGCTGCTGTCGTTCGCGGTGTTCGCGATCGGCTATCTATCGCGGCCCATCGGCGGCGCGGTGCTCAGCTGGTTTGGCGACCGCTTCGGGCGACGGCGCGTGTTTATCGTCTCGGTGATCGTCGTGTCGCTGTCGACCATCGGCATGGGGCTCGTGCCGACCTACGCGAGCTGGGGCATCGCCGCAACCTTCACGATCATCCTGTTGCGGCTCGTGCAGGGATTCTGCCTTGGCGGCGAACTGCCCGGGTCGATTACCTACGTGGTCGAAACCGTGCCGCGCCGCGCAGGCCTTGTCTGCGGGATCGTGTTCTTCTGCGTCAACTCAGGCGTGTTGCTCGCGGCGGCCGTCAACCTGGGCGTGCATGCCGTCCTGACGCCGGACGACGTCGCGGCTTACGGCTGGCGCTTCGCGTTTATCTTCGGCGGCGTGATCGGGCTGCTCGGTTTCTGGCTGCGCCGCAAGCTCGAAGAAACGCCGGAATTCGCGCATATGAAGCAGTTCGCCTCGAAGCACCCATTTGCCGAACTGCTGCGCGAACACTGGCGGCCCGTGCTGCTTGGCATTCTGACAACCTGCGCGACGGCCGGCTACAACGGCCTGCTGTTTGCGCACATGCCCGCGTATCTGGACAAGGTGCTGCACTACGATCCGCATCAGGTCGCCCTCGGGCAGAACGTGGCGCTGGCGACTGCGTCGATCGGCATTCTGATCGTCGGGCGGATCGGGGACAGCGTGTCGCGCCGCCATCTGATGCGCGCAGGCGCCCTGCTGCTGATCATCCTGACGATGCCGTTCTATCACGCGGCAGTCAGCCACCGGATGGATCTGATCGTGCTGATGCTGCTCGGCGGATTGGGCGCGGCGCTGATCAACGGTACCTTTGCCTGCATCATCGCGGATATGTTCCCTACGCGCGTGCGCTTTAGCGGCGTCGCGCTCGCATTCAATCTCAGCTTCACCCTCTTCAGCGGCACCGCGCCGTTGATCGGCACATGGCTGATCAGTCGCACGGGTGATCTCGCCGCGCCGGGCTATTTCATGGTTGCGTGTGCGTTGCTGACGTTCGTGGCGACGTTCGGGCTGAAGGCGCTGAGTGGGAAAATCGCGGCGCCGGTCGCCCCAGCGACGGCTTGAACGTCGGATGATCTTTTGAGCCGCCGGGTTCACCGTCGCGCCGCGCCCGGATCGAAGGCCTGACCGGCTATAGAAGCATCGGCCAAGCCTCCTCGACTGGTCGGCGCCCAATCGCCGGATAAGCCCCCCTCGCTTTAGGTGGCATGCTCCGCCCCGCCCTGTTCGAACTCTACGATGCGCCGCCCGATCGCCCAGTAGCTCGCAGTCATGACCGCGTTGCTACGCGACGCAGCCGTACGCGTCGCTGCAACGACGTCCGCGATGTCCTGCTAAAGGTCTGTGTACGCGGCCGGCTCGATCCCATCCTGCGTCATGATCCCTTCACCGCGTCCTTGACCGCGTTAGTTGCGGCAAATCTCACACCCTGTCCCAGAGCAATCGGAAGTTCGGCGCCAGCCGCCAGGCTATGGCCGGTGGACACAACATGTTCGCCCACCGGGAACCGACTGAAGCTGTCCAGTTGCATGGACTCTCCCTTCGTGAGTGTGCCTGCGATGATCCCGGACACGGCACTGGCCGGTTCGCCAGTCGCCGCTTTGCCGTCGCCGGCGGTCACCGCCTCGACACGTTCCTGCCTGTTCATAGGGAGCCTGTGTTGCGGGATGAAACCGGTACCGTATCCCATGGCGGGTGACGCTGGCAATGGCCGCGGCTTCCATCGAGCATTTGAGATATCTGCCCGTCTCCGGCAAGCGTGAGCTTCGCCAAAGTTACCCAGAAAGAGCAGCGTTAAAACCGAGCTATTCAGATAATCCTTCTTGTCACAATACGTTTTTCTTCATCTAAAGTTGCGGTTATGAAATCGCGTCACACCCCGGGCCGGCTCCCCTGATCCCGTCCTTCCGGGCGTGTGACGATGCCAGCTGACTCGATCCGCGCTTCTTCGAGCGTCGCGTCGGAGTAATGTCTCTTGCCGCTCGACCGGAAGTTGCGCGATCACAGCTCCATCCGGCTTTTCGCAATTGCTACGGCGACCTTCCGGTGCCAGGCCGCGATCGGCTTTACAGGCGACCCATGTTGACTTGGCGAATGCCCTTCGCGTCGCGCAACGGGATCGCGGCACGATTCAGTTCGCGTCTCAGCTGCTCGGCGCCGCGCATGCCGGGAAGACGCCACTGCGGATTGTTCGAGTCGCTGGTCGGCACGAGCACCGTGCCAATACCGAAAGGTCGTTGCCACCAGGGATGCAACGACGTCACATCATGGATGCGGAAGAGTTCGAGGCTCTACCTGCCGGCTGAGAATGCCCCGCCTGCAGGTGATGCGGGCCGTGTCAATGATGGTTTCGGTGTACGCCGTACACAGGTACGCGACGACGGTGCAAACCAGGGCACCGGCCAGTGCGTCAGCGCATACAGGTAGGCGGCAAAAACAGCGATCGCGCCGACGCCGCCCTTGATGTAGGCCGGCAGATTCACGATCTGCGACGGCGTGCCGCTGAAGATTACGCCGGGCGCGACAGCAACCGGGCCGTCGCGGTCGATGTGTGCAAGCTGGTTCTTTTTTCTCTCAGTTTGATGATTCATCGGTCAATATCTGGCCCACTGTCGGGTGCATCGGGATCAGCAGGCGATGCCGCATCCTGGTCTGGATTGGACGGACTTTCCGCAGTGGGTGGCGGCGGATGGCGCACGGCATCGCGCAGGTCGTCGCGCTCCCATGCGTCGCGCTCAAGCTGCGCTGCCCGACGTTCCAGCGCTTCGGCATCGAGCTCCGCAAGCCGGACCAGCCGGATACTCTCCAGGTGCGGCTGATCGAACACGATGCGCATGCGAGTGTCGGCTGCTACGCGCGCCGCGGCATCCTGGAACGCCTCGGGTCCGGACAGCGATAGCGTGGTGCCGAACTTCTGCTGCGCGAAGCGCAGCGCAATCTCGATCGCCTCGCGCTCGCTATCCCACAACCGCAACGTACGACCCTCGTCGACGAGGAACGCCGCGCCGTCCTTGCGGTAGTCGACCTCGCCACTGGCCCGCACCTCGTACGTGATCGACGGACCGGCGTAGATGAGCTCGTTGCGATCGTGCGCGGTCGATCGCTCCACAGCATGTGACGGCTTACTGAAAATGACCGCGCGTTCGTCGTCTGCACGTTTCGTCCGCAGGCGGATCTGCTGCATCCGGCGCAACTCACGCAGCGCCCGTTCGTCGCCTTTCTGAGCGCGCTCCTGCAGGAAGTCACGATACTGCTTCGTCAACGGCCGGCTTGCGGCGCCCTTCAGCGCGTCCCGCTCTTTCGCGATCTGCACACGCAGCGCGGCCTCTGCCTCAAGGCGCGCAACACGTGCTGCGGCCAACTGCTCGCGGCGCTGCGCGCCTGACAAGTCCACGCGGTCGACAAGCGCGCTGCGGGCACTGTAGAACTCCGCTTTGACCGCCTTTCGGCGCTCACTCTCATGGTCGGCCTGCGCATCCCGCGCGCGACGTAGCTCGTTCCGGTATGCCGAGCGCCATTGCTGGAACTCGCCCCATAGGTCCCGTTCAGGCGTACGCCTCGGTGCATGCTCTGGATCACGTCCTGTCTGTGCACGATAGGTCTCGCGCAGCAGCTGCGCAGCCTCCTCCCATGACAGGTTCATCTCTTTGGTGAGGAAATCAGACACATTCAGATTGCGCGAACCGGCGCGGATTCTGTCACCGCCATCCGCGCCTTTACCGATCGCATACTTTTCGACGATCAGTCCGTGCGAGTGCGCGAGCACGGCCAGCAACCGGCCCGCGTCTAGCGTCGCACGGATCTCGGTGAACTCATCCCGCTCCCGGGCACGTCGCGCCGTGCGAGCCTCGGACAGGTCACGCGCAAACTGGTCGCGAACGGTATCGGCTGCCCGGCCCGTCGACGCGCGCGCACTCGCATTGAAATCGACCGACGCAGCGTCCGTCGTCGGCGGTGAATCAGTTGGCCGGACCTCGAACGGCAACGATTCGATCGCATCGAACGATTGCACATCCGCGAGGCTGCGGATTTCCTCACGTGGTCCGAACCCTGCAGGCAGGCGGCCGCCGCTCAGATCAAAAGGCTCGCGTGCGCCGAACGGGCCTCCAGCCCGCATGAATTTCTCGGCACCGGTTCGCGCAAGACGCGTCCGCCCTGCCTCGTCTGCCTGGTCCCACGCGACAAACATGCGATCGACCATCGCTTTCCATTCAGGCGCGCCGGCGGACCTGTCAACCGCATCGCGCTCGCCGGACCATTGCCAACGATCCTCCCTCTCGTGGTAACTTCCGCCGGGTTCGAAGTCGCGGTCGGCACCTTCGCGCCATCGCAGCCGCGGCACCGAAATGCCTAGCTGTTCTCTTCCCGCTCGCTCGCGATCGCCAGACCATCGCAATGCGTCAATTCGTTCGGCTTGCTGGTTTCCCAGCTCCAGTAGTGCATCAGGCGGCAGAAGCACTTGACGTCGCGCGGCGTCGCCATCCACACCGCGGCCGGACACGCCATGCACACGGTGGGCGGATTGGGACGGCGCGCCGGATCGATCGAAGCGAGCGTCAAAGTCGTGATCCGCTCCGGCCCGCCATCGCCCCGTGATTTCCCGGTGCGCGCGTTCGAGCTCGTTCCACCATTGCTGCGACTGCCCTGCCCGTTCTGGCTCCCGCCCGGTGCCGCGCTCTCGCGCCCGCCCTCCTGCTCCGGCGGCTCCGATTCGCCGCCAATCCCGCCAGTGTCCGGATCGATCGTGGGATTGTCGTGTGCGCTCATTAAGCCCTCCTGTTGCGTCATAGAACCGCTGTTCGCGGTGTTCGAGAATGCGTCGCTGCTCCGCCGACGACGCGGCCTGATACGTCTTGTAAAAACTGCTACCGCTGTTCAGATACTTGATCTCGCGCGCGCGCGTGTCGTGCCACGCGCCGAGCGCATCGAGATAGATCTGCCGTGTATCGCGCGATACGCCTGGCTCGACGTACTGCGCATGCACATTCGATTCGAGCGACTCACGCTTGGCCGTAGCATCGAGTTCGATGAACTCGCGCGAAAACACGAACTCCTTCAGGTTCACACCCTTCGAGGCACCGGCCGGTTTGACGTTCTCGTACTCCGACTCCCTGCCGGCATTGCGCGTGCGCGTCTCGCAGTACTCCGTGATCAAGGCCCTGAAGTCGTCATACCGGGTCACATCACGCGTCATCACCGCCTCAAGAATCGAGGCCTTCAGCTCGCGGTTAGCGCCCTCGAACACATCGCCCTTGTACCGGCTGATCATTTCGGACGCGTCCGTGAACTGCACACGCCGGTTGTCCTTTGGGCTCGCGAGCCCGTACTTCGCGTTAATGTGCTCCTGAAAGGCCTCGAGGTAGCGCTCGTTATGGTCAACCTTCCCAAATGGATCGAGCCGTCGGCCTGTCACAAGATTCATTTCCGGAATCACGATATGCACGTGCACCTTGCGTTCGACCGGCTCCCCCGTCTTGCGGTCCGCGTAGCTCTTGATACGAGGCACGTGCGCTTCGGCGTAGAAGTTGTATTCGTCCCGACGGTACGCGGCAAACGCGAACGCCTCGAACTCCCGAACAATCTCACCTAACAGCTCGCGGTCAACCTCGTCTTCCTTGAATGACAGCGTGACATTCAGGTAGCGCTCGGCGTCTGTGTCGATCGACTGGATAATGTCGTTCGTCAGATCGAGATCGCCGGCGAGTATCACGCGCTCGTCCATCTCGTCGCGTTCCATCTCGCGACCCTGCTTCTGGCCCTTCTCCAGATAGTCCTTGATCCCGTCGTGATAGCCGCGTACGCGTATGAGCATCGCCCTACCCCTGCGCCTTGCGCTCGGCAAGCCAGCGCTGCGCCCCTTCGATTCGGAACAGCAGCGTGCTGTGCACGGTCGACGGCAACAGATGGCCGGCAGCGGAGACCGACGCCCGGGCGCTGTCCCAGTCCGTCTGCGTCAGCGTATGCACACCGGCATGATCGCGATCGAAGTGCAGCTTCGTCTCCAGCTCGATCACCGCCATAATGGCCGCCTGCTTTTGATCCATTCCCATCGCTATCAGTCGACCTTGTTCAGGGTTGCCCTGAGGTACTGCCCGATCAGCTGCAGCTGCGTGAGCAACTGCTCGTAAGTCGCTTCCGAAAGCTTCCCGCGGACGTGTTCGGAGTTCGCGCGGTGTGCAATCTGGTTCAGGTTGTTACTGGTCTTGTTGAAGATGTACAGCAGCCGCTTGCGGTCCCCGCTGGCCACCGGCCGCGCGATCACCTGCGTACGGTTGGTCAGCACCGCCTGCCGGAAGAACTCCGATTGCGTCATCCCGCTTTGCGCCACCTTTGCAAGGTACGCATCTCGATCCGCATCCGACAGACGGAACGCGATCGGCTTGCCCAGCCCTGCCCCGCCATTGCTTTTTTGCTTTGGCATCACCAGAGCCCCGTCGAGCTACTACGGTCGATGTCAGCGCCGACCATCGCGAACTGCCTGCCGTCGTCATCGATCGGGTGCGCGCGAAACTCGTATTCCGGCCAGCGCAACTCGCACTCGCGCAACGCACGCATCGCCTGGTCACCCGTCATTGGCCACGTATAGCCTGCCCACGGCAGATAACGCGGCTCGCTGCCGCGCTCGTCGGCACGCGGCCCCACTACAAGCTGGATCACCCATTCGCTGCTCGGAATCATCGCCAGACCTCCGTATTCATTACGCATACCAGGCAGTGCTTAGTGTCCGTAGCGGAGTTGCCGACACGCGGCCGCGGCAATAAACCGCGGCGGGGTTTCAAAGGGGCCCGCCCCTTTGGCACGAAATATTTTACGGAACGCGTAGCGTTGCGTAAACATATTCGACGTGCCTCGCCCCGCTTTCGCCACACATTATTTCCTACGCATATTCTGCGACGCTACTACATCAATACATCACGCATTGCATGGGAGTACTACCCAATACAACCTTGCCCCTACATGCTGTCGTCATTCATACTACGCCCATACTACATTTACTCGCCATTTTCCCAATGGATCACGAACAACTTGCTTCCGCGCTGCGCCGCCTTGCCAGCACAAGCCCGAAACGCAGCAAGGCTTCCCATCTCAAGGCCCTCCTTCCGGACATCGAGGCGGCGCTCGCCGCTCGCGTTCCCGCCGCTGATATCCTGAATACCTTGCGCGAACAGGGACTCGATATCTCCCTTCGGACGTTTCACGGAACCCTGTACAGGCTTCGAAAGATCGCATCTCCGCCCAGTTCCGGAAGCAAATCCGGCGCTGCGGCAGCCCGCCCCAGCGCCCCGCCCCCCGTGACAGCCTCCCGGGCAACAGCCCCTCTCGAAGCGCACAAGCCTGCCCCTCCCACGACCAATGCACCGGCACCTGCACCGGCCCAGACTCGCATCAAAACCTTCGAGCAATTGCAGTCTGAGAATCCCCACCTCTCAAGCATGCAGTTGAACCGCCTCTACGCCGAACAGTACGGCGAACCTCGCGTGAGCAACGCCGATATTGACGCGCTCAAGAAAAAATATCCTAAGCACACGAAACCCTGAACCGCATCGCCCCGCCGCACTGCGCCGGGTCGGGCCGCTCCCCATGCATTCTGCATGGGTCCCCGTGGCCCTCGATACGGGCGCGCGGCGCGCGCGATACCACCTTGGTTCACACCACGCAGTTACATTCTGTTTCGCAAATCGCGGCGCCTTCAGGCGTGCTCCCTGGCATAATCGCCCTGCCGCTGCTTGGCCCCCAAAAGCACGCGGTAGGAGCCTCGGAAAGCCGGTCTTCGTACCGGCTTTTTTTTCCTGTGCAGTACTCGTAAAGCAAAAAGCCGCCCCGGCTTTCACCCGGACGGCGGCATGTGACAACCTGCATTTACGCGAAGTGCATCACGGCTCAGGCGGCTTCGGCTTCCTCCGCATCCCCGTCGTTGCACTCATCCTGCGTGCCGTCGGCATCGCTTTCCTCGTCATCCTCCCAATGGCCGTACGTGACATGTTTCGGCACCTCACGGTTGCGCAGCACTTCCGGCAACCAGCCCGAGTCCGTCATGCGAAGTTCGGCGGCAGCGGCGGCGTCCCCCTTTTTCATCCCGCGCAGTTGACCTACGGCCTGCGGCGAAATTGTCTCGCCGACAACCGTCACGATACGATCTTTCGAGACGTGCTCGAAATACCCTGCACGCGTTGGCTTCCAATAGCGCGTGAGGTCCAGTTCCAGCGTGTTCGCCACTTCGTTGACCGGGTGCGCCCGGTCAACGGGACTGATGC
Source organism: Paraburkholderia sp. RL17-373-BIF-A (assembly GCF_046030175.1). NCBI lineage: Bacteria > Pseudomonadati > Pseudomonadota > Betaproteobacteria > Burkholderiales > Burkholderiaceae > Paraburkholderia > Paraburkholderia sp. RL17-373-BIF-A. Next base: position 17,113 of record NZ_JARESO010000075.1, on the reverse strand, counting down.
TGTCTACCGTCGCGGCCACACAGAATGCAAACAGGTTCGACATCACGTCCACGTCCTGTTGCAGCAGCCACGCGAGCAGTTCATCGGTGCGCTTCGGCAGCATCCGGCTCCACTTCGTCCGCTCAACTTCAAGCGCCTTCCATGCAGCGCTGTCGGCCATGTCGTCGGCGTTCGACACCAGCGCATCGCGCGACGTATGCACGTCGATCCGCACCGCATGATCGATGTATGACTGTCCGTACACGTCATCGAACACAGCCGGAATCATCCGGTACATCAGCACGGCCAGCGCAACGGTCGGCTGCTGCGCAAGCTCGATCTGTACCGCAGCCGTGCGGTGCGCGCTCAGACGTTTGCACAGTTTTTCGCCGTGCAGGGGCCGGACCTTCGCGGGCAGGTCGCGATTTCGCTGCGCATGCGTGAAGTGAGCGATACTGCCCGCGTCTGCGTCGTTGATTTCCCGGCACCGCAGGCCACGCGTAATCTGCACCTTTCCGTCCTCATCAATGGCGACGAACGCACCGGCCTGCTTCATGTCGTCGGCGGCGAACGTTTCAAAGCGCTCGGCATAGGCGTCAACAGCAGCCGAAGCATCGTTGAGCGCGTTGTCCAGCTTTTCCCAAAGCGCCTCGTCTTCCTCGCTGTCCTGATCGGCATAATACGCATCGAGCGCGGCCTTCGCCTCGTCGCGCGTGGCAACAAGCTTCGCAAGCTCGGCCTTTTCCGCTTTGGTTGGCTTGCGTGTGGTCGATGCGATCCGGTCGTACTGGAACAGTTCGGCCTGGTCACAGCGGGTCCGCGTCTCCACGAAACACCAGCCCTCAGCGGCTACGGCCTGGGATAGCTCGATCAGGCGGTCAGTCGCAAGCCGATGCAGCAGGTCCGCGTCCGCGATGTATCCGGCGTTCTGGTCGTCGGAAAAAAGATCGCGACGCACATAGCCTCCTGCGGCCTCGTAAGCGTCCAGCCCGACAAATTTTGCGAGCGGATTCTCCCTGGCGTCGAGTTCCGCTTTCGTCAGCGCTGCGCGAAGTTCCGCGGGGCGACGCAGCCAGGGCGTCTGGGCGTCATTCCACACGCGCTCCTGCGTCGCATAATCGTCGGCCAGCGCAAGCGCCTTTGCCTGCTCGCAGTCCAGCTTGTCATCGCGCAGAAGATCGAGCAGCACCGGCGACAGGTTTGCGATCTTGAGCGCACGGCGCACGACCATTTCCGACACCTTGAACAGTGCCGAAATGTGCGCAATGCTCTTGCCTTCCTCGGTCAGCAGCCGGAACGCGCCACATTCGTCCGCGATATGCATGGTCTCGCGTTCGCGGTTTTCGATCAGCGACGCGGCGACGGCTTCGCCCTCACTGACGATCAGCACCGGCACCTTGAAGTCCTTAGTGATTTTGCCCTGCGAGAACAGCAGATCGAGCGCGGCGAGACGCCGCTGACCGGCGCAGACCCCAAGCTTCGGCTGCTTCGCGCGCGACCCTTTGACGGGGTGCACGACGAGATTCTGCATCAGTCCATTCCCCACAATCGTCCCGGCCAGCGCCTCGATGCCGGTGGGTGCCTTTTTGCGGACATTCAGCGGTGAGCGGCACAGCCGTCCGTATTGGACGTATTCGATCTGCGCTTCGTTGCCGAAGTTAGCTTCGAGAACGGATTCAGTTACACGGATTTCAACGACTTCCATTATGGATGCCTCCGGAAATGGGCCGCAGCGGAATGCCGGGCCACAGGGATATGATAGGTCGAATTGCCCTTATAACACGCAGTGATTCGATTCATATTTTAAATATATTTATATTTATGATTGAAAAACAGGATCGTGAAAAATCTTGATATAAAGGTCAATACGACCTAATATAAAAGCGTGGCCCGGCATTCTGCTGCGGCCCATTTCCGGAGATAACCGTGATTGACAATGAAACCAGAATCTCGTCGGCAGTCGTTGTCGATGAGTTGCGTCTGAATTTCCTTCCTCACTACCTGGGCGCGCAATACCTTCGGGGCGAGGCATTGGTGTACGACTGGGCTGCCCGCCTTTCGAGTGCCTACAAGGGCGGTTCGTGGGACTTCTTCCAGTTATCGAACAGCGGCTTCTATATGGCTCCAGCGAATTGCGGACGGGTGCCTGTGCGGTGGCACATGAACGGCTACAGCGACACGATGGGCGCTGACGCGTTCGGCATCGTCGTCACGCTGTTTGCCCTGTGCCATCTGGCGGAAAAGTGCGGCGATGACAGGATCGTTGACCACTACCACGCGCTGCGGGCCTACGCGGCGCAGCACGTAGAGGCCGCCAACATTCTGCGCGCCATCGACTGACGCATTGACCACTCACGGCTCCGGCCTGTGGGCTGGGGCTGATCCTGATATTGGGGAACAGCATGGACACCACTTACCTGACAAGCCGCTTCGGACGCACCGCAGTTGGCACGCGTTCGGATCGCCCGCTTACGAATGACGAGATTGCTGAGGTTGCCCCGTCGATCTTCGCGCTGTCCGCGCACGAAAGCCGCTCGGAACGGTACACCTACATTCCGACCAGCGACGTACTGGACGGCCTGCGCAAGGAAGGTTTTCAGCCCTTCATGGCCTGTCAGACCCGCGTACGCGCCGACGACAAGCGCGCACACACGAAACATATGGTCCGCCTGCGCCATGCCGACCAGATCACGGGCCGTGAAGCCAACGAAATCATCCTTCTGAACAGCCACGATGGCAGCAGCAGCTACCAGATGCTCGCCGGGATGTTCCGGTTTGTGTGCCAGAACGGTATGGTCTGCGGAGACACCATTGGTGATATCCGCGTGCCTCATAAGGGCGATGTGGTCGGCCAGGTGATCGAGGGAGCGTTCAAGGTGCTCGACAGCTTTGAGGCAGCGACCCATCAGCGCGAGGGGATGGCCGGTCTGGCATTGACCAACGGCGAACAGACCGCTTTCGCGCGGGCCGCGCTTGCGCTGCGGTACGACGACGAGAAGCCCGCGCCCATCACTGAACGGCAACTTCTAACACCCCATCGCATGGAGGATCGCGGACCGGACCTGTGGACGACATTCAATCGCGTGCAGGAAAACATGATCAACGGCGGCCTGCGCGGTCGTAATGCGAATGGGCGGGCAACCACAACCCGCGCCGTGACCGGCATTGACCAGAACATCAGGCTCAACCGCGCCCTCTGGGTGCTCGCCGACGAACTGTGTCGCCTGCGCGGCTAACAGGTGCGCCCGGCCTTCGGGCCGGGCATGACCTCAACTATGGAAACCGACATGGATACCGCTCACATCCGCCCAACGTGGCTGACCGCCCTGCTTCCGCTGCTGGCCGTCTATCAATACGGCGATCGTTCTCTGGTTCGCGCGGAACTGTTCCGCATGGCCTTGTCCGCCGATGCCGCAGCGCGCTCCGCCGAAGCACTCGACCGGATTGCCAACATGCTGGACCGCGACGGGCACCCAATCGACATGCACCGGGAAGAGTTGCGCGCGATAGCCCGCAACGCTCTCTCCGAGTTTCATCGTGTGCCACCCCGTGCCCCGCAGCCTGCCGTACCCGAGTCAGGATTTTGAACGAAAGTTGCCCTCTGTTTCATTCAAACTTTAAGGAGTACCAATCATGAACAAGCTTTTCTTTACTGGCCGTGTTGCCGCCGCCCCTGTGCTTGCGAATCACGGTGATTCGAAGGTGACGAAATTCACCCTGATTTCCAACGAGTACGCCGGTCGCGACGAAGGCAGCGGTGAAGCGAAGGAGCGTCAGGTGAGAATCCAGTTCACCGCGTTTGGTTCGCGTGGTGAGGCCATCGCCAGAAACGTTCTGAAGGGCGATCAACTGATCGTTGAGGCGAAGCTGTCGAACAACGATTTCACGGACGGTGAAGGCATCGAGCGTTACGGATATAACTTCACGGTCGATAACTTCGACTTCGGCGCGCCTGGCGAACTCAAGCGGACGCAACTCGCGCGGCGTCAGGAATGATGCATGTCGGCCCCGGTTCATGCCGGGGCTGTTGACCGGCACAGGAGATGACGTTGAAACCTTGGGCTGCGGTGGTTCCTTCCAGCTGATGCCTGGCCGAAAATTGCCTCAGCGGCATGGGCGTCCCAGCCGTCCGGAAAGGGCACCCCCTTCCTGCCAAACCTTGAGCCCGGATAACCGCAGGCGTCACGCGCGCGCCGGCGCGCCCGGATCGAGGCGCACGGGGACCCGCGCCAGTAGGCGTGGGGAGAGCGCCGGCGCGGCGCATTAGCGCCGGGACGATCCGGTACAGCGCAAACGAACCGCGGCCGGGGTCGTCAAGCAGCCGGAGGCTGCGTGTTTCCTCCGCGGCGAAGCCGTGGGGGCTGGATCCTGGATCGGCTTGCGGACCGCTGAGGCCGGCGCTGTCGTACGATCCCTTATACGGATTGGATCAACAGGACCTGACATGGAAGGCAGAACGATCTACGCTCGCGCCGACGAACTGAAAGGTCTCAAGGCACACATGGTTGTGACCTGGCGCGAACGGCAGCAAGGAACTGGCGTTGGGTACAGTAGCGAATATTTCCGCGGGATGGTTTCCGGGCTTGCATTGGCCGATGCCCTCGATGCAACAGTGTCGTTCAGCATCGCCGCTTTTATTACCGAACGCGGGTACGAGGCCGAAGCCTCCTACTTCGGACCATCAAGGTAACACCATGAACATTCCGCCCCGCCCGAAAACGCACCGGATTACCAGCGACGTGCCCGAGCACCTCCTCGAGGCGTTCCGGCACACCATCACCGAGTCTTTTGCGAACGCGCACGGCGGCCAGACACCAGCGCAGCGCGCAGCGGAGATCCGCGTTGGCGATCGTGACCGCGGCCTCGATTCGCTCCTGCAGCTCGTTGACGTGGTCGAAGGCCAAACCGGACAGGCGGAGACCGTCGCCGAATTTCTCGCGGGCCTGTACAACGGCACCGACTACCGTTTCGACCTCACGGCACTGCGGGCGCTGGACGACGATCTGTTCGAGCACTGTCTCGCCGTGCTGCGACTCCACCACCGCCCGATTGTTGAAGTGCACGGCTATTTTCCTGGCGGTGAGCAGCGCTGGCAGCAGATAATCACGCGCTGGAATCTGGACAAACGCCCCGCGCCGGAGCTGCCGCCGGTTCATGGCGAACGCTATCAGGGCCGCTATGTGACGAATCAGGAAGCACCAGGTTATCGCGATATGACGCTGGTGGTGGCGATTGACGGGGACCCAGCACGCCAGTTGCCGATCGAACTACGCTTTTCAGCTGGCGACTCGGAGCGTATAGCCACGATCTTATCGACCTGCATCGCGGGGCGTGGCGGCCGCGTGAGTGGCACGAAAGGCCACTCGACATGTAGGCAGGCGAGCTGCGGCCGCAGTGGCTTTAGATTCCGGGCGCACGCCTTATGCGCCAGTAGTTGAGACGAACGTAAGAGTACCAGGGGAAAAGCATATGGCAGTTGACACAAACACGACAATCCGACGCGAATGCTTGCAGCCCGCGATCTATTGGGCCAAACCGACCGGGGCGGAAATCCAGGAGGTAGTCCGGCTGGCCGGTTTTACCGGACGTAGTGCAGCGGAATTTCTGGACCTCGCTGACAAGAGCGGGCGGCAGATACGTCGTTGGATCAGCGGCGAAAATGAAATCCCCTATTCCGCATGGGCGCTACTCTGCCATGCCGCCGGATTTGGCCACATCTGGGAAACAGAAGAGTAGCCTCGAAACGCTGATGATTCGCAATCCTGCGGTTCCTGTATCACGCCGGGGGCGCGACTGATCGGGGTGCCCCTTCAAGAGTCGGACGTTTACGTACGCGAGGCTGGGGCCATCCCAGTATTTCCGAATCTTCAGATGCCCTCTTCCCTGACGGCCTCCCCGAGTGTGTCACGTAACAAAACGAAAAAAGATAGAGCGATGCCATGTCGGGTTGCAACCGGCTTTGCGCCGTGAGCGATCCTCTCCGGGGAACGACACCCGGGCTGGGACCCGACACCTGCAACCATCTGCCCGGATGAATACATGCCGTGCAAGGCAGCTTGTGCATATTTATGCTACGCGTAACGAAATACCATATTTATCGTTATGAATAACGTAAAATAGATGGAGTCAACCGCACCAGGATGGATCATGCCTTCACCGGCAAACGACAAGGTAACCGGCACCACGGAAAAGCGTGGCCGTGGCCGGCCACGGAAACCGGATGCGATGTCGAACGCCGAGCGTCAGGCAGCGTGGCGAGCCCGACATGGCGCGCGCACAAAATCCGTTACTGTAACGAAAAATACCCCTCTGCCTGCCGACTCCCATGACGCCCTGGTGCGGGAGTGCGAGCAGCTGCGTGGTGAACTAGGACAGGCGCGGCGCGAGCTTAAGACTGTGTCACGGGCGAAGCCGTCTGCCCAAGCTCCTTCTGACGTGGCGACGGTCCTCGGACGGCTTCCGCGTCAGGAAGACGCGGATTCTGGCGAGCGGCGTCTGCACCTGACGATGACTGGCACCCAGTTTTTCGCGCTGGAGCGGTTGGGCGCGCATTTCGGCCTGTCCCGGCGTGCTGTGATCGAGCGCATGATCGACTGGGCCGACGACACCTTTTCGAGGTCACTTTACGACGACGAAGCCGCATTTAACCGTTACATCGACCGTGACCGTAACGAAAAATAATCCCCCGCACTGACTGGATCGGCACGAGCCAGTTCAAGATCCAGCAGGACCGGTTCCGCCAGTGGTGGTCCGTCTGGCTACGCCCCCAAACGCATGATGTAATCGGTTTTGACAACACACAGGCACCTTGAATAGCGGCACCCCGCGAAGCAAGGCCGGCGGGTTGGTTGATCACACGCCATCGTCCGCTTGCCACTGCCACACGAAATGCTCGTCACGATCCCTTCGCAGCAGCGCGCCGCAATAACCGAGGGTCGGTCAACCACTCATCACGCGCTCCAACCAGGACGAGCGCGAAGTCCGGATGATTGGGATTGAGCAAATAATTGGATTCTGCAGGAACGACCGCACTGGGAACAGCCAGCGCGGCGCTGGTTCGCTTCCGCTCCCACGCCGATCCAAGTTGCTGCAGTTCGGCCCGCGCTGAAATGTCCCGCCAGTCGTGAGGCAAACTGGCGGGATCGATACGTTCGACGATTTTCTCGGGGAAACGGGCCGGGATCATCACATAGCGGGCACGCAGCGGTGAATCCTGGACCAACATCTCGAGCAGCGCGAGCGATTGCGTCTGCGCCGTATACACCAACGCGACGCCTTTGGGGTTCCACCGGCCACCGTATAATTGCGCTCCTTCCCCAGAAAAAGCGGTATCCGCATATCGCTCGGTCACCACCCGCCATGCCGTAACCATCACGCAAACACGCCATGCTCGATGCGTCCCAGCGTATCCATCACGCTATCGGTGCCAATGTCGGTATCGACAAGACTCAGCGGCGTGGCGTCTTCCAAGGCAGCAACCGGCATCTTAAGCCAGGCGAGTGCCAAGTCGAGATCATCAAACACCTCGGCAGCGCGCGCGGCGACACGCGCGAGTCGCAGCAGCTTGGCTGACTCCTCACGGCTCAACACCCCTTCCCGCTTGCGACGCGCCAAGGTCCGCTCCGGGATATCGAGCGCCTGCGCCAGTTCTGCTTGCGAAAGTCCGATGGATTTGAGCATCGCGTCCAGCGCCCGCGACGAAATGCCGTGGCGGACGACCTCCACCCATTCAAGGCCGGATCGGGGCGAACGCGGAAAGACCGACCGGCCTCCCAGCAATGAATCGGCTGATACCTTCTCGATGACGTTCACGGTTTTACCTCCTGCCATTTGGCATCTATTTTACACCAAAATGGCAGAGACAGTAGTTGCTGCCGGGGCATTGCCGGTCTGGGCCGGACGGCCGGCTATTTTCAGCGAAAGAGCGCGCCAAACCCCGTGGGGAGATCGGCGACACGCCCAAGCACCGCTCCGACGACAAGGTGCGCTCGTATGCCAGGAATCCGGAGACCCTGGCGTAAGGGAGCGAAGGAAGGCTGAGGCGGGCGATGCGCAACATGTACGCTGCGGAGGCCCACGACGGCACGTCACGGAGTCGCAAGATGCAAACGGCCGGCAACGGCCACGTGCAGCAGTGGACCTTTGCATCTACTTGCGTTGCACACGCGCGGCTTTTCTGGTTCGCCGGCAACAAAGGAGCCAAACGTATCGGCGATATCCGGCGCGGTCAGGATGTTGGCATCTGTGACCTGAGCCAGTTTGAGCATTTGATCCGTCGAGCGTGCAAGTGCGGTTCGTGCGCCGGCCGATATAAGACCTTTTTTGTTTGATTCCTTGACAGTATGAACCCAAGTTTCGCGCAGTCCCATTCCCCAAGGAGTCGACGATGACAGGCAAGACTGTCCAGGCAGCTGCCTGCCATCAGGAAAACGTGCGGGCGCGCGAGGACCCGGCAGTGCGGCTGATCGTCCAGGAGCTCGCGTTTCTCTGCGGAGTCATCGAGGTCGACAACACGCTGGATGTCTACGGGAAGCTGAACGACGAGTGCAGAGTGAAGGACGCGGCCATAAAAGCCGCCCGCGCGGGCGCCGAAGAAACCATACCGAACGCGAGGTGAAGACAGGCGCTTCCGAAAAATAGTCCGAAAGAAATCAACGACTTTGAACTTTGAATCCGATCGGTCGGGCGCACCTTCCAGTCTTGCGCCCGATTTTCTTACATTTTAATTACTCCAATTCGGCGGTTTCCAACCCGTGCCCAACTACCCGCGCGGGGACTCGGAATCCCCGTGTGATTGGTCTCGCAACAAATACCTAAAGTAAACCTTCAAGTTTACGAGTTTACCGGCTATTATTCGCCGAAATCGCACGTCATCGAACTTTGATGATTTTCGCGGTTTTCGATGACAACACCAATTCGCAGGTACCTCATGGTTACTAAGGAACTACCCCCGCCTCGCAAGGCAATTGGCATCGACCAACTGATCGCCATTGCTGACCGGGCAGAGGCGACGCTCGCGCAGCTGCGCGACGACCTCCTTGAGCCTTGGCCCAGAAAGATGGCGCCCATGCTCACGGCGTCGCGCGTGGCCAAGCTTTGCAAGATCGAGCGCACCCAGATCCAGTATCTGTGTACACGAGGTAACAAGAAGGGAGAGTATCCCACGGGCACCCTTACCGGCAATGGACGCAATCGTGAGTTCACGCTCGCGGAAGCACAGCAGTTCATTCGTCTCGCGGCGCCGTACAAGCGCCGTCCGGAAGGGGCGCTCGGCCTCGCGATGGCCATCGGGAATTTCAAGGGCGGCGTTGGCAAAACGACCAGCGCTGTGGCAATCGCTCAGGGTCTGACCCTGCATGGTCACAAAGTCCTGCTGATCGACCTCGATCCGCAGGCTTCGTCGACAACGCTCATGGGCTACGTTCCGACGCCGGAAGTCACCGAAGAAATGACGGTGATGCCGCTCGTCTACGAGGAACAGCCGGACCTGAACTACGCCATCCTTCCGAGCTACTGGGACAACCTGGATTTCATCCCGGCTTGCCCTGCTCTGTTTGGCGCGGATTTCTACCTGCCGAACCGGCAGTCGAAGGATCCGAACTACCAGTTCTGGCAGGTTCTGGAACGGGCGATGGGTCCGATCCGAGAGAAGTACGACGTGATCGTGATCGATACACCGCCGAGCCTTGCATACCTCGCCACCAGCTGTTTCATGTCGAGCGACGGCCTGATTGTTCCGCTGCCGCCCGAGACCCTCGACTACGCCTCGAGCGCGTCGTTTTTCCGGCAGTTCGCAGACCTGTTCAAAGCCTTGGCCGACGACCGCGACGTGCAGAAGGAATTTGCTTTTATCAGCATCTTCCTCTCGAAGGTGAAGCCGCGGGTCGACGCCACCGACGTCGTTCGGTCATGGATTCAGCAAACCTACCCGGAGTTGCTGGGTCGGGCAGAAATTCAGGATTCGGACGTGGTCAAGAACGCAGCAGCGGAGTTCAAGACAATCTACGACGTTCAGGCCTTGGGTCAGTACAGCCGCGCCATTGATTCGTTCGATGCCATGGTCGACGAGATCGAAGGGCATATTCAAGGTGCGTGGGCCGCGCAGCTGCTGAAGGAGAAGGAGAAAGCGAATGTCGAGTAAGTTGAAGGAACGCCTGATGGCGCGCACGGCTGGGGTCGCCGACAGAGCAGAGTCTGCGGCTGCGGCGCGCCCTCCCGAGGCAGCGCCACGCGCGGCGACCATGCCGGCGCAATTGGGCGCCTTCCGCCTCGAAGCACGTGAGTATCAAGAAAGGATCCAGCAACTGCAAACGGAACTGGAAGAGGCCAAGCGCAGTGGCAAGGGCTCGATGAAAGTGCTCTTGACCGACCTGCACGAGGTCCCGGGCCGGCGGCGCTACAAGTCGCCGGAGGCGTTCGCCGAACTGCGCGAGAACCTCCGGCACAACAAGTTGGCCACGCCTGTTGGCATCCGGCCTCGCGTCGAAGGCGGCTTTGAAATCGTCTCAGGACACTGGCGCACGGATTCCTATCGAGAACTGGGTCGGCTAGAAATCGACTGCGTGCTGGACGACGATTCGAGCGAGGACGAAGCGGCGCTCTCTGCGTTCTACGCGAATCTGTTGCAGTCAGACCTGACCGACTATGAGAAGTACCTCGGCTTCAAGGACATCCGCCAACGCTTCCCGGACATGACCCAGGCCAAGATGGCAGAGCAGGCCGGGGTGAACGAATCGGTGGTTTCCGCACTGATGGCGTTTGACGATCTCCCGGCTGAAGTTCTGGCCCTTCTGAACGAGAAGCCTGCCCTCATGGGCGCGACTTCTGGCTATGCGTTGGCGCGCTTGGTCAGAACCGGAAAGGCAGATCGGGTTGTACTCGCAGCCCAGCGGCTGGCGAACAAAGAGCTGGATGAAACACAGGCGGTGAAGTTCGCAAGCGCGGACCCGGCGAAGCAGAAGGCGACGCCTGCGGCGACGTCTTTCAAGGTCAAGGCAGGGCGGGGCACGTACTGTGATGTGCGTCAGGCCAAGAATGTCGTGCGGCTGGAGTTCCAGTCGGAGGCTGAAGCTCAAGCGGTCCAGTCGGCGCTAAAGGAAGTTCTGGAGCAGCGCGCAGCGGCAGCTCAGGCGGAGCAGACAGAGGTCGAAAAAAAATAGTTGTTTAAAATCAATGGCTTTGAACTTTGAATCTTTCGCGAACGGCGTCAGCTCGACGCGAAAAGGAATAACAAGATGAATTGATCACCGGGCATAAAAGACAAAAGCCTCCAGTTGGCGCTGGAGGCTTTTGAATACGGGCTTGCTGTTCACTCGCCCGGCTGCACTTCCCGACGGCAAATCGGGTTGAGCGTTGACACCTCGAAGTGTAGCCGATCGAATCAGGCAGTCAAGCGAACTCCATCCATTTTTCACGAAATGGACGCTGGATATGTCTATCGCGCAACACTTCGTTGCTGGCGAGGTAGGGTTACGCCCGGACTTCCCCGAAACCGAAAACGTCGATGTTTCCCCTGCTCCTCAGGCAACCGAGGACAGCGACGTGATCGTTCTGAGTTTCGATTCCGTCAACCTGCCGTGGGTCATCCTGCGGGCCGTCCATCGCGCTTCGCGCCTCGATGGCATCCCTGCTCGAGCGCGCTCCGTGTTGGCTGCCCTTGCACGCACCGTTGACGCCTCTAACCCGTACGGTCATATCTACGCCCGACGTGAGCTGCTGACGGAACGGTCGATGCAGTCGGAACGGACGTTCTACCGAAGCCTCGATGACCTGGAAACCGCAGGTCTGATCGCCCGGCCACCGCAACGCCGCTACGTGCAGGCGGGTCTCTTTGGTCGCGCCTATCTTCACCTGACCGAGCGTGCTGCCATCATTCTCGGGCTGGCAGCGGAGCCAATCCCGGCTGCTCAACCAGTCGAAGCAAAGGCTGATTCGGTGGATTCATTCAGCACCAATGCCGGAGCTCAACAAGCCGGTACCGCCGCGGCTGAAGCATTTTCCCATCGGTCTGCCAATCTGGCAGACGGTGGTATATATAAGGATCTTTTCCCTACCTCTTTGCAAAAGAGACAACCGGGACAAGTGCCTGTGGACCTTCAGCGTCTGCGGTCCCTGGGTTTTCGGGATTTCCTGATTTTCAAACTGATGCGCGAAGCACGTGAGCGGGGCAAGCGTCTGTCCGATGTTGTCGAAGCAACGTGGGAGCATCTCCAGAAAGCCAAGCGGCCCATCTGCTATCTGCGCGCCCTGCTGACCAGCACCGCCGATTTCTCATTCCAGATCCGCACCCGGTATGCAGAGCAAAACGCGGCGCGTGCTGCGGTCGAGGACCAACAGGCCGCCGAGTCGCTGGTTCGCCACGTCGCCGGTCTGTCCTTCGTCGACGCTACCGGTGAGCGCAAGCTCGTCGTCGATGCTGACGGACTGTCGCTATCGGTCTACAACGCGGAGGAGGGCATCGCACGTCGCGAGGCGGGTCAATGGCAACTGCGATTCGCGAAGGCACTCCGGAACGGTCAGATCCGACCAGCACAGCCGGATGATCTCGAAGCATTTGCCCAAGCGCGCCGTCAGGCGACCTCGTCCGTTCTCCCGAATGTCGATGCTCCGCGCATCGCCACCGAGGCTGTCACGGACCATCTGGCGATTTTAAAAGGAGCGTTGCGGCGGTTCTCCCCGGCGCTGGCACGTGCGGTGTGAGTAGGGCGCAGGCGAAAGGATTTAAGGCGGACAACGGTGAGCGCCGTCACGATCCTTTGGTCTATAACTGAGACCGGGCAGAAATATTCGAGTCGCATCCCAAACTGCGTCGAGGAGGCACTCAATGAAACGCCTGCTTTGTCTTATCGCACTGCTCGGCTCGCCGCTTCTCTGGGCATCTGCTATGTGGGCAGCCGGGCCTGCCGCCGTCGATCAAAACTACGCACTGACGGGTAGATCGATCATGAGTTGGGATAATCGTTCAAATCGCACGAAAACTGGCGGTTCGACCAAGACGTCATTGTCGATCAACGATTTACGAATGCGACGGGCAGCGCCGAGGAGCGCCGCGCGCTGCTCGCGCGCATCGTCCCGGAGGCGACCTTCAAGCGCCGCCGCGACCGGCTGAGCCCCGACGAGTCGGAAAAGACCGAGCGGCTCGCGCGCATCTTTGCCACCGCCAGTCACGTCTGGGACAGCGAGGACGACGCCCGCGAATTCCTGGCCACCGTGCACCCGCTGCTCGGGGACCGCACGCCGCTCGATGTCGCGCTGAGCGAACTCGGCGCGCGCCGCGTCGAGGAACTGCTGTGGAAACTGTTCTACGGGGTGCCGGCCTGATGCGGGTGTTCCGGATCGCGGACAGCCGCCACCCGGCGTGGAGTGGCACCGGCGCGATGCTGGTGGGCGGGCGCTTCAGCAGTCCCGGCCGGCCGGTCATCCATGGGGCGCTCGGTTTTGCCGGCGCGATGCTCGAAGTGCTGGTGCACGCACGGATCGGCAAGGTGCCGCGGCATCACGTGTGGGTGCAGACTGACATCCCCGACGACGTGCCGGTGGAGCAGGTCGGGGCTGACGGGTTGCCCGCAGGCAGGGACGGCCCGGACCTGCAGGTCGCGCGCGGCTTCGGCGACCGCTGGCTCAGCGGGGCGCGCTCCGCCGTGCTGGTCGTGCCGTCGGTCGTGGCGCGGGCCGAGTCCAACGTGCTGGTCAACCCGGCGCACCCGGCTGCGGCGCGTCTCGTCGTGTCCGTGCCGCAGCCGGTCGTGTGGGACCGGCTGCTCTTCTCGCCGCCTGAATGAGTGGCTCCTGAACAAGCTCACCTCTGCAGTCACGTTCGTGCCGCTCACGTGCTGATGTTCTTTCGCCCGACTCACTGCCCATGGCCAACCAGAAACAGTCGCTGACCCTGCCTCCGCCGCCGTCTTAAGAAGTAAATGTGGAAGCACTTGGATATAGAAACGACCCTGACCTAAGGACTCCTGATCGCTATGTGTTTCGAGATTTCCTTCCGAGCGACCGCAAGTAAAATCTGAAAATCGTGGACGTCGGAAGTGACAGTCTTAAAGAACGGCGGGGACGCTGTGCAAGGGAAGTTCGCGAGAGCCCGTGGAAGGCGATACACCGATGCAAAAAGCATTGCATCGTGAAACATCGCGCAGCAAACCTATAATGTGGCGAATGCCGTGTCTGACATGGCCTTTGAGCCGATTAAGCGAGAATGTTTCACGAGAAAATCGGGGCTGTAGCGGACGAGACGCGATTTATCCGCATATTTTTTGACTCCGAAGCGCGCCAACAACCCATGGAGGCGTGGGTTGTAAGATTTGTCACGTAAAACGTATATTTCGCTACAGACGGGTCCGCGTCGCGCCTGACGCGCGAAGTCTATCCCCAGAACGTGGCTGGCCCGCCTTATGCCGGCCGATTTCTCTGCCAAACTATTCATGGTTGTGGTGCAAATTCCGGCGCCTTGGTCTGTTACTCTCGAGCTTTTGACGACCACGAGCCAATGAGTAAGCTGGAAGATCTCGAATGGTTGTTCAACGGGCGTCATTTCGACCGCGAAGTCATCATCCTTTGCGTGCGGTGGTATTTGCGCTACAAGCTCAGTCTGCGTGATCTTGTCGAGATGATGGCTGAGCGCGGCCTGTCCCTCGCCCACACTACGATCCTGCGTTGGGTGAAGCGCTACACGCCGGAGTTCGTCAAACGCTGGAATCGGTTGGCTACGACAGCCGGTCAGTCGTGGAGAGTCGACGAGACCTACGTGAAGATTCGCGGCAAATGGGCCTATCTCTACCGCGCCGTTGACCGAGCGGGAAAGACGATCGATTTTCGCCTCAGCGCCAGGCGGGACGTGGCGGCAGCAAAGGCGTTCTTCGCGAAGGCAATCAGGACTCAGGGACGCGCTCCTGAGACGATCACGCTGGACGGCTACGCGGCATCTCATCGGGCGGTCCGCGAGATGAAGACCGACGGGTCGCTACCCAGGCGAACGAAATTGCGATCCTCGAAGTATCTGAATAACCTGATTGAGCAGGATCACCGCCACATCAAATCGCGGGTGAACGTGATGCTCGGGTTCAAGCGGTTCCGCAGCGCCGCCGTTATCCTCTCCGGCATCGAACTGATGCATCGAATTCGCAAAGGCCAGTTCGATCTCACCAGCATGAACCTCAAAGATACCGCTTCGCCCTCGATTTGGATGGCGGTTCTTTCAGCTCGATGAGCTATCCGAAGCAAGAGCGATTTCTCGCCAGCCCACCGAGTTTGCACCACAACCGCGCGGAGCATCATCGATCGCGTCAAAGACCCAGGTCCCTGGGTCGAACAGATGAAGCAGCGACGTCCTTTAAATGTCGTGATTGTCGCGATGGCTAATAAGCTCGCTCGAATAATCTGGGCGACGCTGGCTCATCGACGGCCGTACAGGCAAGACTACGCACGCTCAAAGTCAGCCTGATTTTTGCGTTCTCTGTAGGGCGGTTTCTGTCTCAAGGAATGGAGCGTCAAAAGTTGCGGCGGCATTCGAGTGTAATGACTGTAAGCGCGAGTTTCCGCCCACCTAGCTTCCGTGCCTGAGAAGGTCCACGATTGCGTCCGCAACCCAACTTGCGGACGCAATCCATGACCTGACCTTTTTGCCCTTGCGGGTGACACGCGTTGGTGCCGGCGGCAAGCGAAGCTTCGACCGTGCGGACAAGGTGACGGTCATGGGATCCGCAGATGCGGGTCGAACCACGGTCATTCCTGAAACCACAAAGGCCAGCGCAACACTCAAGTTGAGACCTCGAATGCCCGTCATCGCACGCTCCTCGATCAACTGCGCCGCAGAACCTTCAAGGACGACCACGCAGGGACTATATACCGAGGATCGTGGTTTGTGAAAGCGTGCCACGAGGCGCGATAACCAGCTATCGCATACGCCGTAGGCGGGCCGCAGCCGCTGGCTCGAACGACCGGTGAAACAGGAGATATCTTTTCGTGAAGGGTTTATTGACCAACGGGGCAATAAGATCTCCTTGCCACGAATCGCGTCAACAGCACCCACATCGGACCCTTCGCAAGTTTGCTATCTTGAGAAGTCGTGATCGGCGGCTAGGCCCTGTTCGGTGCGGTCGCAAGAGAATGCCTAGATTGAAACATGGGGGGCGCTATGAGTGTCGTCAGCCTGAACGAAAGCATCGATGGTAGCTACTGCCGAATGCTGGCACCCTTCATCTGATCGACGCGGCCAAGCACAGCGGAATGCGGACGCCACCCTCGCCACAGGAACCCCAGAGCCTACTCTGTCCTTACGTCGCGTTGGTCTATCCGTTTAACTTGCGTACCACCGTGCCATCTGCCCGCGCCTCTTATTGCAACACGAATGCCTTCTCACACCTCCAGGTTTGGGCGGCTTGGCCGCCGAGCTGGCCACGATGGAAATCGATCAGAATGGCGAAACAGTATCTTGAAGTTACTTTGTCCGTGCCGAAGAATTTTTGGGTGGTAGTGTCGACTTATCCGGTTTGGCAGGTCATTTTGAATAACGGTTACGGCGGGTCGCGCAAGGTGCATCCGGCAGCCTAAAAGATGCCATGATGGCGATAAACTTGGGCGGGACAACATGTTGGGGAGAACGAGGTTGGATTCACCTAACTGACAGCCCCGCTTTCGGTCCTCAACTTCACAAAACACCCATTGATTGACTTCGATCAATGTCGTCAACATTTATCGCACTCACCCTTGTACGCATCGGCGCGAGTAACGGAACCAGCACGCAGTCTGGTCGAAAGAAGGGGCGGGGCGCCGGGACGCCCGTTCACACGTGATGGAGCTTCCCATGACCGGTTGGGGAAGGAAGGATGCAGTCAGTATCATCCTCCGGGAGCATCAGCAACTGACGACGGCGATCGGCGGAATGCTTCAGTTTGTCCGACTGCGCGAAAATGGCAGTACAGTACCGGGTCTCGCGGTGCTTCGCTCGATCCTATATTACATTCGCGAATATCCAGAACGGGTTCATCATCCGAAAGAGGAACGGTATCTGTTCGCACGGATCCGCGCGCGGACCAGTCAAATCGACGAAGTTCTGAACGATCTCGATCGTCAGCATGCCGAAGGTGAGGCCAGGGTTCGAGATCTCGAGGACGCGCTGACCCGTTATGAA